>JBBIOW010000210.1:0-4828 GCA_037443165.1 Nitrospiraceae bacterium
CGCGCTGCCCTGAGCACGCCCGGTCGGAGCGCGTCGCACCTGTGTGCTTCGAGAGCGTTGACAAGGCGCGCGGGCCCTCGGTATAGTCAGCGCTTCGCTCCCGGAAAGACGGCTTAACTCTGCGTGGGACTTGACGAATATCGTCATCCAGCGGGGTAGTGCAAAAGGCCTATCCCGCGGGATGATCATAAGCCCATAAGCACCCCCCGGTGGGCCTTCTGTGGGGTTGCATAATAATGGTGAAAGGCATACAGTGGGCAAACGCATAAGCACACGGCGCTTTTCACGGAACGAGCGTCATCAGCAGAGGAGCTCCCCCGAATGACCAGTCAGTACCGAGTCTTGACGGGTCCCGAGCACTATCTTCCGCCGGCCGACGCCGCCATGGGGATCCGGCTGCCGAACCCGGGAGAGGGCCATATCAACGGCGTGATCGTTCCGGAAGAGCAGGCCATGGAGGAGGCGGCCCGCCAGTTTCTCATGGCGAAGGTGCCGACGATCTTCCCCGGGCCACTCGTGTTGTGGGCCTGGAACGAGAAGGCGGCCAAGAAGGCGACGGCGATCCGGCGCCTGTACGAGACGATCAAGGAATTCGTGACGGCCGAGCAGAAACCTATGCTGATCCCGATGCCGGACTACCGCCCCAAGTATCCCAAAATCAACCCCGAGATCGAGATCAACCCGAACCATCCGAATCTCACGATTTGGCACAACAAGATCGACTGCTGCATGTTTGTCGGTGTTCATTGTCATCAGGCGAATCTGTCGTTGAAAATCATCAGGGGCGGAACTTCCTGCTATACGATCGCCATGTGTGCCCAAGCCGGTCACGAAGACGCCATGCTGTCGTTTCGCGACGCAACGCCGGAGAAAATCATGCGACTGGCCGAATGGGTGCGCAAATTGAAAGGAACGGTCCAACCACGTTTGACATCGGTCAAGAGTACGGCCTCAAACTGATGTTTGAGCGCCCGCGGCAGAGAAAGGAGGCTGGGACCATGGCGGAAGGAAAGTCGGTCATCGGGACGCAGAACAAGAAGGGCCAGACATACACGGACCCCTGGTATATGCTCCATGAGGCCCCGCGCACTCCTTCGTTTTTCACCGGAAGCGAGGTCATCAAGGAAGCGATTCGTCGGGCGAGCTGCGACATCATGATCGCGTATCCGATCACGCCTCAGAGTGAAGCGGCGGCGTTGATCGGCGAGCTGTTCGCCGAAGGTTACGTGGGCGACTACTTCCGGGGCGAGAGTGAGTTCGCCGTCATGTCGGAATGTGCGGGTGCCGCGTTCGGAGGGGCCAGAGTTTTCACGACGACGGCCGGCCCTGGCACGATGCGGGCCATGGAAAACTTTCCGATGTGGGCCGGTGCACGGCTGCCGATTCAAATGATCGTCACGTGCCGCGGCATCAATTCACCACTCTCGATTCAACCGGACACGCTGGAAATTTCCTATCTCCTGAATACAGGCATGTTGGTGTGGCATGCCGAGACGGCGCAGGATTTCTTCGATTGGATTTTGAAGGGATACATGGTAGCTGAAGAACCGGATGTCCATTTGCCGCTTGCCCTCTGCTGCGACGGCTTCTTTGTCACGCATACCAAAGACGTAGTGCACTTGACGCCAGCCGACATGTGCCTACCGCCTTATGATCCTTATCGCTCGCCCGTCCCCTGCATGGATATGGAGTGCCCGCCCGTGCGGATGATGCGCGACCCCTTTGTGATGAAGAGCAACTACATCAGCTACGCGACACACGCAAGTTGGCAACAGGAAGTGTGGGCAGCGGTGGAGCGGTCCCGCAAACACACGATTCGCTGGCTCGACGGTTTGATCGACGCGGAGAACACAGACGCCGACATTCTGATCGTGGCGTCGGGGACCGCGGTGTCGCAGGGACGAGAAGCCATCCGCATGTTGGAAGACGAAGGCGTGCGCTGCGGCCTGGTGAAGGTCAAAACATTGCGTCCTTGGCCTGGGGACGAAATCCGCGAGGCGACGAAACACGCGAAGCATATCTTCGTGCCGGAGTTCAATGTCACCGGATGGTTGGCCAAGGAGATTCGAGCCACGATTCCCAACAGCGATCGCGTCCATGCCGGTCCCCATGTCTGCGGCGGCATGACCATGCCGCCGGAAATCATTGTTTCTGAAATCAAGACGGCACTGGGGATGCGGGCCATGTCGCTGGCCGGCCGTGGGAGCTGAGCCAATAGCTAGCCGCAAGCAGCTAACAGCTTGAAGCGAGTGGCTATCAGCTGTTGGCCGCTCGTTCTGGAGACGAAGAGGAGGCATCCATGAGCAAAGAGCGAATCAAAATCGCACCGGAATTCTTCGAGATCATGCCGCCCGAGTATCAGGATTTGGTCCAGCGGGCCACGTACGGCAAGGAAGACCGGGGCTGGAAAGATATCGGAACCACCAAGGAACTGATCGAAGAGCATTCGCTTTGCGCCGGATGCCCAGAGTCAATGGCCTTCCGATATATCCTGGCGTCCCTGCCGAACCCCGAGGACACGGTGATGGTGGGATCGACCGGCTGTACCAGCCTGGTATTTCCCCACGTCGCCGTGCACAACATCCACTCTCTGTTCGGCAATCAAAATGCCATCGCGTCCGGCCTCAAACGCGCGCTGACTATCCGATTCCCCGGACGGATCAAGGATGTCGTTGTGTTGGCTGGCGATGGCGCAACGGTGGACATCGGATTGGACATGACGCTCCAAGCTTGGTTCCGCCAGGAAAAATTCACCACGATCTGCTTCGACAACGAGCTCTACGCCAACACCGGAGGCCAAGAGAGCGGACTGATGCAGAAAGGTTTTGTCGCCAAGATGGCGCCGGTCGGCAAAACGTTCGAAAAGGTGCGGCTCCCGGAGATCGCTCGTGAGTCCGGCTGTCATTACGTGGTCCAATGCACAGTCAGCAAGCCGTCCTTGGTGGAAAAGGTCGTCCGGAACGCGGTGTTCGTGGCTCGCGAGATCGGCCCGACCTATCTCCAACTTTACACCCCATGCATCTTGGAAATCGGCAAGAACAGTATGGAAGGGCTCCAAGAAATGCGGGATTCGGAGAAACCGACCGAGCGTTTCGCCTATAAGGAATATGTGAGCGACGCCGCGAAGCAGTTCCTGGCGGAACTGGCCGCCAAGGAGAAGGAAAAGAAAGCGGCGGCGAAACAGTTGGCCGCGCAGGAAGCCTAACCCAACCGGAGGGGACGCAAGCCGGGGAGGACGGATCATGATCAAGAAGAGACTGAATATCCGGATGTCAGGATTGGGAGGACAGGGCGCCGTGACCGCGGCTCATGTGATGGCCATGGCGGCGAACCGGGACGGGAAATATGCGATTTCCAACCCGTTCTTCGGCGCGGAAAAGCGGATGGCTCCGGCCGAGAGTTACTGCCGCATCGGGGTCGAGCGTATCTATGACCGTGGCGAACTCGTGTTTCCCGATGTGATCGAGGTGTTTCACCCCCAGGTGATCACGATGGGGAAGAGTTACACCATGCCGTTCTACTCCGGCATCAAAGAAAACGGGCTGGTGATCATCAACTCGGATGTACCGCTGTTGTCCGAGGAAGACATTCAGCGACTGGAGGATCTGAACGTAGCGGTGTTCTACATCAAGGGAACGCAGATCGCCCTGGAGATCGCAGGCACCGAGTTGTCTACCAACATGACCATGATCGGGTCAGTCGCCGGTATCACCCAATGCGTGTCGCTAGAGGCTCTGGATCAGGCACTTCAGGAACGGTTCGGCAAAAAGTTCGTGGCATCCGGCGGCACGGCATCGTTGGATGAAGCGATCAAGAAAAAGTTCGCCAAGAAAGAAATGTTGCTGCAGAAAAACCTCGCGACCGTGAAGCGCGCTTATGAGTTGGGCGCGGAATGGGCCGAGAAGAATAACTTCGAGCTCAAGGTCGGGATGCCGGCCGTGGCGGCCTAACGGAAAAGGAATCCTCACGCATGTACAATGTCGCGCAAGTCATCGAAGAAAAATGCGTAGCCAAGAAGGGCTGCCGTCTGTGCATCATGTACTGTCCCGAGGCGAACTGCCTCGATCTCAACGTCTCCAAAATGGTCGCCGAAGTGAACATCAACCGCTGCAAAGGCTGCGAACTTTGTGTCGTGGTCTGTAACGCCGCCAAGCACCAGGCAATCCAAATGTGCGCAGTCAGTGCCAACGGGGAGTTGCTTTCGAGAAAAGGCGAATCTGCAGCTCTGGGCCAGGCCTACCAGGGCTGATCGCTTGCACGGAGCCCTGTCACAGAACCCCATGGCGCTCTCGCTATGGGGTTTTTTGTTGGGAGAGTTTGCATGAGGCGCGCCATGATGGAAAACGAAGACAACGTCGTGAGATCGTTGATCATGGAGATCTCGACCCTGCTGAAACAATTTCCCGAAGCGTTGGAGCGCCGGGCGGCCGAAATCCAGGCTACGGGCAAGGATCCGGAACTGGCCGGCAAGCTTGCGAAAGGCGCCGATGCGATGCGGGACAGCGGGAACATCTATCTGAGTTGGGCCCGCCATTACGCTGCCTTGTCCGAAGGCAATTCCGACGCAGCAGACGACGAAGACGAATCCGAGGACTTCACTGTGTAGGTTGAAGGGCCCCTTCGACTGTCCATCGCCTCTCCCCGGCCGTAACGGTTTGTGCTACAATGCGCCCCGTTTGCCGCCGGATACGATTCCCCGGTAGCTCAGTTGGTAGAGCGGTCGGCTGTTAACCGATTGGTCGCAGGTTCGAGTCCTGCCCGGGGAGCCATATTTCCCGGTGTACGAACCGAGGGCTGGTTCGGTAACCCGTACCAGACCTCGACCGTA
>JBBIOW010000211.1:0-4749 GCA_037443165.1 Nitrospiraceae bacterium
TCGAACGGTTCAGGATTCTGCAAAGAAACCGGACGTCGTCATCGATCATGACAAGCGCCATCACTTTCAGCGGCAGTGTCTTCGCATTGGCTAACACGGTGCGCCAAGCGATGAGGTCCATCTTCATGCGCTCCATGCCGTCTCGCACTGTCCTGGCGAAGCCGCCGGCGACAAACAGCCGATGGGCGATCAGGAGTTCCTCGGAGCGGAAACTGGCGACTTGACCGAATCCCCAATCTTCGAACGGCATCCGCAGCCACCGTTCGTACCGTTGGGCGAGGATGGCGTAGCGGCTGATGGAGGTGCGGAACAGCGCATCGTTTTGCTTGAGCTCGGTCAGAGGATCCGGCGCGTCCCATGCCGGCAAGGCCTCGTCGGCCGTAATCGAGGTCCGTAGCTCAAAGCGGCCCTGTTTCTCGTAATTGTAGAAGCGCCGCCCCCGTCCTGCCTCGGCCTCCAGCCACACGTCATAGCCGACCTGAACCGGATCGGATCCTGCGGCGGCGGAGAATCCCAAGAGGAGGAAGTAGCCGTTCTGGAGCGGATTCTCAATGGTCAGTTGCGGCGCTTCGGAGAGTCTGAGAAAGGCGTCGCTGAGCTGGTCGCTCCTTCCGGCCCAGATCAATCCGGAGATCTCCATGAACACGGCGACGATGCACAGACTGATCAGAAGATTCCGCATGGTCCTTCTCTCTTGGCTCGTTCGTTTCGGTAGCTCCGGGAATCCGTTGTTGCCGAAACCCGGTGGCGATTCAGGCGTGGTTCCTGCGCGTTCATGACCGACGACGGTCCTGCTCGGAGGATCGAGCAAAGGCTATGCCATTGCTCCAGTGCTCCGGTCTTCCCGGCGTTGTTCACCTCTAGAGGAAAATCGATGAAGCACAGGCGGTTTTCACCGCCCCACAAGCTCCAGCTCGCGCCGCCGCTGCACAGAAATCGCACACCAGACCGGTTGCCGGGACAAATTTGAACTTGACAAGTCTTCCTGCGATTTCCTAGAGTGAGCGCCTCATCACAGTCCGCTTTGGGTGAAGGGAAGAGGGTGTAACTCCCTCGCGGTCCCGCCGCTGTGAATGGGAACGAAACCCGCGTAGGCCACTGTTCCGAAAGCGAATGGCGAATAGCTGTGAGCAGGCAGGTAGTGCTGTTAGCTGTTTGCTATCAGCTATAGGAATGGGAAGGAGCGGGGAGTAGGAGTTGCCCGGCCGGCTCACCGTCTTGCCGGCGTGCGCAACCGTGACGCGACGTATTCGTCGTGTCACGCGTCCCATGAGCCAGAAGACCTGCCCAAGGCGTTGCCCATCTTTCCCTCGAGGGCTGGGGAAAGTGCGAGGATGAAGAAGCGGGTGCAATCCTCAGGGCCTGTCAGGCCTTGAGGATTTTTTATTTTGGCGGCGAGTAGCGAGCAGCAAGTAGCAAGCAACGGGCAGCGAACAGCGCGCAAACCGGGGCATGTGGTTCTAAGCTATTGGCTATTCGCTGTTAGCTATCTGCTGAGCCCCGGTATACCTTTGGCTGATGATGCGGATGCGAGCTTCATGAAGAAACGACGACAGCAAGGCATCCTGACCGGCATGCCGTTCATGGCGAATGTCACCGCCCGGACGTTCGTGGATGATCTCGGCCGCAAGATTTATCTGGCCAAGGCGCCCGGCCGGATCGTCTCCCTCGCGCCCAGCATCACCGAGATGCTGTTCGCGATCGGCGCGCAGGATCTGGTCGTCGGGGTCACGCAGTTCTGCGACTATCCGCCGGAAGCCCTGCAGAAGCCCAAGGTCGGCTATGCTCATCCGAACGTCGAATCCATCGTGGCGCTGGAGCCCGATCTGGTGGTGGCGCCGCGTGAGTTCATCCGGGCCGATGTCCTCGCCAAGTTGGACCAGGTGAAAATTCCCGCGCTGATTCTGGAGGCAAAGACGGTCGAGGATATTCCGTCGCACATTCAAACGTTGGGACGGGTGCTCGACCGCGAGCCGGCCGCGAATGCGGTGGCCACGGATTTGCGACGGCACCTCGCCCGAATCAAGGGTCGAGCGGAATCGCTCCCTCGGGTGCGTGTGTTGTATGTGCTGAACAGCCAGCCGTTGATCACCGTCGGGCCGGGGAGTTTCATCCACCAATTGATCGGGCTGGCCGGAGGCGCGAACATCGCCGCCAGCAGCGGCGAGCCCTATCCCCGTCTCAACATGGAAGCGGTGTTGCAGGAAGATCCCGAAGTGCTGGTCTTTCCCGTCGGCAAAGCCGAAGGCATTCCCGAGAGCGAACAAGAAGTCTGGACACGGTGGACGACGCTGACGGCGGTGAAGCGCGGCCGGCTCCACCGAATTCCCGCCGATCTGCTCAATCGCCCGGGTCCGCGGATCGCGCAAGGCCTGGAATTGCTCCTCAAGATCATCCATCCGGAGGCTGCGGAATCCGCGTCCGCTGCTCGGCCATGAGACAGATGGGCGCTCCTCACCCGCAAATCTCGCGTGTCGAGCCGGGATCACTCGGAGGCGATGCAGGTTCCCTTGGCTCTCCCGCGCCAGCCGGGCGAGTGAGGCAGCGGCGGAGTCCGATCCTGACGGTCAGACGGTGGGCGTGGACGATGTTGACGCTCTTGCTCACCGGCATCACCCTGTTTCTTGTCTGCCTGCAGTTCGGCGCGCAATACGTCGGGTTGGGTGAGATCCTTCGCGTGCTGATTCAGGCGCTGTGGGACGGGCGGGTCGACCGTGAGTTGGTCGGCACCACCGGCGTGATTCTGCTTCAGGTCCGGCTGCCGCGCGTGCTTCTGAGCCTGCTCGTCGGGAGCAGCCTGGCGGCAGTCGGCGCGGCCTTGCAGGCGCTGCTGCGGAATCCGCTCGCCGATCCGTATGTCCTGGGCGTCTCTAGCGGGGCGGCGCTGGGCGTGTCGCTCGCGATGTTGTTGGGCACCGGGACCACGGTCTTGACGCTGTCCGCGCTCCCGCTATGCGGATTCGCCGGAGGTTTGCTGTCCCTGGTGATCGTCTATCGCCTCGCGGCGTCGTACGGCCGGTTGCCGGTTCACAGTCTCCTGCTGGCCGGCGTGATCTTGAACGCGATCTTTTCCGCGTTGATCATGTTCATCACGTCCATCATGGAGCCGAACCGTTCGGCGGGCATGATGTCCTGGTTGATGGGAACGCTGACCGCGCCGGCCTATCCGGCCTTGGCCGTCCTCACGGCGTATCTCGCGGCGGGGGTCACCGCGCTGATGCGGCAGGCCCAGGTTCTCAATCTGATGACGCTGGGCGACGAGTCCGCCCGGTCGCTCGGCGTGGAAACGGAGCGGGCCAAGAAACTGATCTATGTGATCGCCGCCTTGATGACCGGCGCGGTCGTCTCCGTCAGCGGCATGATCGGGTTCGTCGGCATGGTGATTCCGCATGCGGTGCGTCTGATCCTCGGGGCCGACCATCGGCTGCTCTTGCCGGCGTCCGCGCTCGCAGGAGGCCTGTACTTGATGGCCGCCGATTCCGTGGCGCGGACCTTACTCGCTCCGGCGGAGATCCCGGTCGGGATCATCACGGCGCTGGCCGGGGGACCGTTCTTTCTGTATCTCTTGGTGTGGCGGAAAGATCAGTTGGCGTGACATGAGTGGGGCGACGAACGAACACTTCATCGCGAGGGAACCCGTCCGCGCGGCGGTCTCCGCAGACGGCCGGGACGATGCCGGACGCGCGTTCGAGGTCCAGGGGCTCCGTTTCCGCTACTCGCCGCCGTTCGATCGGTCGGCGCGCTGGACCCTCGACGGGCTTTCCTTTCGAGTGGAGGCGGGCGAGATCTTTCGCGTGGTCGGACCGAATTCGTCCGGCAAGACATCGCTGATGAAAATCATGGCGAAAGTACTGCGTCCGTCTCACGGCCATGTACGGCTGTTCGGGCATGACGTGCAGCGGTTGTCCCAACGGGAGGTCGCGCGACTGCTGGCACTCGTTCCGCAAGAGAGTCTGCAGGTCTTTCCCTTCACTGTCGCACAGACCGTCTTGATGGGGCGCTATCCGCATCGACCGGAGAGCCCATGGGCCGCCGGATTCGGATGGGAAAGTCCGGATGACCTCGCGCTGGCAGAGCAAGCGATGGCGGAGATGGACATCGCCCATTTGGCCGGCCGATTGGTTACGGAGTTGTCCGGCGGCGAGCGCCAACGGACGGTCATCGCGAGGGCCTTGGCGCAGGCGCCCCGCGTGTTGCTGCTCGACGAGCCGACCGCATTTCTCGATCTGCAACACCAGATCGAGATTTGCTCGATCGTACATCGCCTGCGGGACGAGCAGGGCCTCACCGTGGTGCTTGTCTCGCATGACTTGAACCTGGCTGGCCAATATTGCGATCGCATTCTGATGCTGAAGGACGGAGCGGCGTTTCGACTCGGTACGCCGCAGGAGGTGATCAGGCCGGAGATCCTCCGCGCGGTCTACGGCTGCGATGTGCTGGTCGATGCACACCCGGAGTCTGGCCGTCCGCGCGTCACGCTACCGGGACGCGCGAGGCGGTGATGGGTGATGAGTGATAATACCATGGACGTTCTTTCGTCCTTACTCATCACTGCTCACCGATCACTCATCAGAAGTCCACGGGAGGATGTGCCCACTCCCCACGGGACTGGCTTCGGCAAAGCCGGTGCCTCTCCCTATCAGTGAAAGGGTACAGCCAGTCTATCAACAGGAAAAGGAGGGAGTCAGGAAGAAGCCGCCGGTGCCGGGGAAGATGGTGCGAAGCCATCACGGTGCCGCCACTGTAAGC
>JBBIOW010000212.1:0-4739 GCA_037443165.1 Nitrospiraceae bacterium
TCGGTGAGGTGGCCGGACCGGACGGGGTGGTCGGCGACAGGACCCGCATTTTCAAAGCAGGACGATGGAGCGTGATACGGCACTACCTGGAAATTCGATCCGGAGCGAGAACAAGACCACTTTAATCTAAAGGATTCGGCTCTTCCGGAAATCTGTGGGTCGGTCTTTCCCTCTTCCTTGAAGCGCTGCGCCTTCGCTGACCTAGCGCCCACTTCCGGATCGGTCTGGGCGTTCGGGCCGCTCGGGTCGTTCGGAGGGACCGGAGCGGTCAATCCGTTCGGGTCGATCGAGATGTTCCAACCGGTCCGGCCGGCCTTCGCCGCGGGAGCTGCGGTCTTCTCTGAAGCCTTCCCCGCGCCCGCTGCGGTCCAGCCGGTCGCCGCCTCCGCCGCCCGGACCACGCCGGTCGCCGCGATCGCGGAAAATCTGATCCGGCCGGTCGCCGCGTTTGACCGCGTCTTGCACAGCCTGTAGCGGGAGTCCTCCCTCGCGCGCGCGCCGTTTGAGTTCACGGCCCAGGTCGGCCAACTCCGAGGGGCGAAACCCTTGGCGCAGCGCCTCGGCGACAAGAGACACTCCTTCGCGCGAGGGGATGCCCCCCTCCTTCATGACTGCCAGGCTCTTCGCGCCGGAGGCGAGCGCGTCCTGCGCCAGCCGCGGCCTGCCTTCCTGTGCGAGCCGTCCGATCTCGCGCACCTCCTCGGGCAACGCGCCGCGCGCCAGTGCTTCGGCCAGGACTTCGACCGCCCGCTGGCGTCCGCCCCCCGTATCGATCAGGCCTCGACCGCTCAGCTCCTTCAACGTATCCTGCGCCGTCTCCAACCGGCCGGCCATTTCGCGAAGCACCGGTTCGATGCGCGCGGGTTCGACACCCTTGGCCAGTCCCTCCTTGATCTTGTTAACGAGCGGCCCGGGCGGGAGGCCCCGCTCGCCGGCTTTGGTCGCCAGCTCGACCAGCGGCTTGACCTCTTCGGCGGAACGGCCTTGCGCCGCGCTCAGACGGGCAATGTCGTCCAAGTCTTGCGGCAGAACGGATTGCGCGACAGCGATCTCGGCACCGCCTAGCAACAGACCAGCACTTGCAACCAGCGCACCGATCGCGAGCGTCGCTCGCATCGCGGACAACCCTGTCGCCCGGCATCCTTTCATCGTCATCGAGCCATCACGAGCTGTCGGCTCACCCTGTTTGACCCGTTGCTTGCGTCCATTGGCATGTTCGACACATTGCAATTGGCCTTTCCCATAGCCTCTCACCTCTAGCCTCGCGCCCATTTTTTATGGCACCACGACCACGCCATTGAGGTTCCCGAATCCATCCCGCACGAAGTCGTCCGCCGCCGGAGGCGTGAGCCATCGCTTGCCGTCGATGACGTACATAAACCGATACTCGCCCTCCGGAATGACGACGATCCCGCTCCAGACTCCATCGCGCCCGGCGGGCCTCAGCGGATGGGCCGTCGGCGACCAGCCATTGAAGTCTCCGGCCACCGCGACCGAGCGCGCCTGCGGCGCAACGACCGTGAAGCGGACTCCGCCGGCGTCCGCCCGCGGCATTTGCGACACCGGCACGGCGCAGGCCGCGAGAGCCAGTCCCAGCACGAACGCCGAGCCGATCGCTCGAAATCGATACGCCATCTCTCCCACCGAACACCTGCTCGGCAAGAGGGTAGCGTACCCCCTGAGAGCGGCGCAAGCATCGGCGCCGGCGGCTTACAACGGCAGTTCGATGTCCAGCACCGCATTCCGCGATCCGAATCCGTCCAGACTTTCCTCGCGCGCGAAAGGATCCGCGACCCACTGCGTGCCGTCCACCACATACATATAGTGGTAGCGACCGGGCTTGAGCGGGATGGTCGCGGTCCAGACCCCGCCGTCGACGCGGGAGAGCGGTGTCCGATCCGGATTCCAGCCGTTGAAATCGCCGGCCACCGCGACCGAGCGGGCCTGCGGCTCCAACAACACCAACTGCACCAGCACGGTCGGTTCGGACGAGGCCGGTCTCGCCGCGGGCGGCGCGGCACGATCGAGGGCGACGCGGGCGAACCCGATCACCGCCGCCAGCGCGAAGACCGCGGCCACCAACGCTCCGGCCGGACTCCACTCGAGCGCGCGCGGCGTGAGCAGCCAGTCCCTGATTCGGCTCCACCTCGTCGCATTGGCCTCGCGCAGGCGGGCTCGGACCTGTGCGAGGAAGCGGTTCGAGGGCGCCAATCGCGGCAATCGTCCGGCCTCCGCAACGAGCAGCTCGATCTCCAACAGTCGCCGACGCAAGGACGCGTCCTGGTCGAGCGCGGTCAACAAGCGGATGCGTTCGTCCGGCGTCAAATCGTTGTCCACGAACCGTTGGATCAGCAGTTCGAATTCATCCATCTCTGTGCCTCCCGTGCGTCAACCGGTTTCCTGCGGCGCGCCCAGCGCCCGGCAGAGTCGGGTCCGCGCCTTGTAGACGCGCATCTTCAAGGTGTCGCGATTCACGCCCACGATCTGTTCCATCTCTTCGTAGTCGAGCCCCTCGACATGCTTGAGCACGAACGCCTCGCGGTACAAGGGCGGCAACGTCTGTATGGCACGCTCCAACTGATCGGCGACTTGCTTCTGCGTGAGCGTCCGTTCCGGGGTGACCTGATCCACCGCCTGTTCCGCCCAGGCTTCTTCGGCCTCCAGCTCGGCGGCTCCCAACCCCGTCCGGCGCGCGCGGAGCCAGTCTTTGCACTTGTTCATCGCGATCCGATACAGCCACGTCGAAAATCTCGAATCCGCCCGAAACGTGGGCAAGGCTTTGAAGGCGGCGAGAAAGGTTTCTTGCGCCACGTCCTCGGCATCGGCCCGCTCCCCCACCATCCGATAGGCCAGACTCACGATGGAGGACGCGTACCGCTCGACCAGTTGCCCGAACGCGTCTGGGTCCCGGCGAAGGCTGCGGGCCAGCAGTTCGTGTTCGTCGGGGGCCGTTCTACCCGTTTCCATCGCTCCATCCGCGTCTGGCCGCGTGCGGGCGCCCCCGCCTAGCCCGAGTTTTCTCCAAAGACATTAGACGGCTCTTGACCGCCGCGGTAAACGGATTGTACAGGAATCTCCTGAGCGTGCTCACACGGGGCCGCTTCGCGCGCCCCATGGACAGAACCGCGGAGTTAAAAGCGCCAACTGATGCCACCGGTCAGGCCATAATCCGGCGCGCCGTCGGACAGTCCGACCAGGAGCGAGGCGTTGAACCGAAGCGCGGAGGTGGCTTTGTAATTCAAGGCGAAGAGGAGGTCGCGCGGATTGGAGAGGTTTGGAATCAGCGCCCGGTACTCTTCATAGTACGCGCTGAGCAAGAGATTCTTGGTGGCGTTGTATCCGACGCCAAAATCGTAGTACCACTGGTTCCGCAGGTCCACCCCGGGTGGATCACCGATGAAGGTATAGCCGAAATCCAGGAACCCCAGCCAGTTGCCGACCAGCGTCTTGCTCACCTCGACGCCGAAGCCTTCGTCGAACTCGCCGGTGCCCAAACCTCGATTTTCATCCGCGGTGGGAAATTTGATCCGGCCCGTCACCGCGATCGTGGGAACCCAATCCCGCTCGTCCACAACGTAATAGCGGCCGCGGAGAATCAGGTCGCCGATTCCGCAATCCGTGGAGGCGGTCGGCGCGACATTGCCGGGGCTTTTGTCATCGCTTCCCCGCCCCCGCCCTTGCCCACTGTTGCTGGATCCACTGCCCGACCCGGATCCTCCACTGGATCCGCTCCCGCTCGATCCGCTCCCGCTGCTGCTGACCCGGTTGGGCACCCCGCTGAGCAATGTCACTGCGCCGGTGCTGCTGATACAAATGTAGGGAACGGTAAAGGTAATATCGCCGTCGTCGAAGAGCCGGCGAATCGACAGCGGAAGATACAGAATATCGGTCGTCGTGTCCGTGCCATACTTGCCGCTCGAATAGGTCGGCGAGAAACTGACCTGCCAGTTCGGTGCCGCCTGGCCGTTCTTCTGCTCAGCCGCCAGGGCGGCGACAGAAGTGGCCAGGGTAACTAATGCTGCGGCGACAGCGCCTATGGTTCTCGATCCTCTGCTTGACATGTCCGTCTTGCCCCTCTGCCACCAAACTTCGACCATGATCTCAGGACGCAGCAAGGCGGCGCCAGGACTTCCCCCGACGCCGCCTCGACTGTCACGCTCCATCTAGCTACGAATCAACCAATCCTCACCACGTTCGAAGTGCCATCAGACTAGCGGCCAAGCCGTTCCGGCCGATCCGCCCGATCGGGAAGCTGCGGCCGCTCCGGCCGTGGCCCGCGCTCAGGCCGATTGAACCGCTCCGGCCTGTCGCCTCCTCTCAACACATTCTCGCGCGCGATGTCGCGACCGTGCTGACCCGCTTCGCCCGCCGCCTGGTCCGCGCGGTCAAGCCCGCGCAATCCGCTCCGGTTGCTTCGCTCGGAGTCCCCCGGCGGAATGGTCGGTTGTTCCTGAGCCCGGGCCAAGCTTACCCCGCCCGCAAAGAACAATGCCATGATCAGACAGAGGGTGACGAACAGGGTTCTGGTTCTCATATGGCCTCCTGTGGGTTAGCGATTGCCCCGTTCCGGTTTCTCCGGCCGCTCCGGCCGCTGAGGCCGCTCCGGCCGTTCCGGCCGCGGCATTCGCTCGACCCGCTCCAGCCGAGCTTCCCGGTTCCCGTTTCCACGTCCCTCGGCCTTACCGACCCGTTCAGTCCCGACCTGACCGGCCCGCAGGTCACGCTGCAGATCATTCAAT
>JBBIOW010000213.1:0-1171 GCA_037443165.1 Nitrospiraceae bacterium
TGTCTCATATCCTCCGGCGTGTAGGAAAAATCATACGCGCGTGCCTTGTTACAAGATCAACGAGATAGCCTGCGATGCCATCGAGCGACTGCAGGAAACTTCCTGCAGTCATACCTTCCGGTCTCTTCCATAGCGAAGCGCCTTCTCCGCTACTGGAGCGAACTCCTGGATGACCGTCGCTGAGGCACCGCTCTTGCTTGAGTCTCAACAATCGTGAGATGCCTGGCCGGGGGATCGGCGGTGAAACTCTTCGTGGTGTTGATTGCGGCGGCTGTCATGTTGGCTCTCGCTTCGGGGAGCCGACCGTCAATGGAGTACCGATGGAAGGAATGAGCGAGCACGGGCGTCTGCGGCATACTCTCGAGCGGCTGGCGATGGTCGGGGTGCTTCTGCTGTTCGGCGCGTCGTTCGCGGCGTGCGGAGGCGGAGCGGAAGGGTCGAGCCCGGAAATTATGACGGCGACCGGACCGACCGGGGCGACCGCGACCTTGGCATGGGATCCGGTCAATGATCCGAGCGTGCAGGGCTATAATGTCTATTACGGAACTTCATCGAGACAGTATCAGACCTTCGCCAATGTCGGCCTAGCTACGACCTATACGGTGGCCGATCTCCAACCAGGAACGACCTATTACTTCGCCGTCACCGCCTATAACAGCGCCGGCGAGAGCGGCTATTCGGATGAAGTGAGCGCGACACCGTGATCGTTCCTCGACGGGAACGGTCGGCGTGTCGGGCTTTCTTCGTCGCTTTTTCCCTTCCTACATTAAAAAAAACAGTCATCAGCTCACCGCGTAACGTGAAAACGTAGGTAGCACCGACTCGGCGCTCCCACCCGTTGCTGAGACCCATTGCAACTATGACGGCCATGGGTGCTTCAAGCAACGGGTACCCGGCTGGTCGGTGACGGGCCCCGCAAGTCGTTCACCATCCCTTCGCGCACCTCCCCTTCTCCGCCTGGCACACCCAAGCGGTTGCGTAACCGCGAGCGCTTCCAGTAAGGTGCAGGTTATCGGCTCGCGAATCCGACGGTCCATGCCCTGCCTGATTGTCTTCAGCGATCTGGACGGCAGCCTGCTCGATGCGCAGACCTACTCCTACGAGTCGGCGCACGAAGCGCTCCACGCGCTTCGGATCCAGAACATTCCGTTGATTCCGGTTTCGAGCAAGA
>JBBIOW010000213.1:1181-4724 GCA_037443165.1 Nitrospiraceae bacterium
GCGGAAATCGAGCCGCTCTGCTTCCGGTTGGACCTTCACCACCCGTTCATTACCGAGAACGGCGGAGGCATTTTTATCCCCAAGGGGTATTTCGACTTCCCGCTCGAAGGGGCGGTCTTGCGCGGCAGTCACCAGGTCATCGAACTGGGGACGCCCTACGCGCAGTTGCGCGCCGCACTGAAGGAGATCGTGCAGACGGTGGGACATCCTTTGCGGGGATTCGGCGACATGCCGGCGGAAGAAATCGCCGAACGGACCGGGCTTTCCTTGGCCGACGCCGTGCTGGCGAAACAACGGGACTACGATGAGCCGTTTCTCATCGACGGACCAGCGGAACTCGTGAAGGAAGTCGCGCGTCAGGCTGAAAGTCGGGGCCTTCGCTGCGTCATAGGGGGGCGGTTCCACCATCTCATCGGCGATTCGGACAAAGGCAAGGCCTGTCGCATCCTCATCGACTGCTACCGTCGCAAGAGCGGGCGACACACCGGAGCTTTGGTCACGATCGGAGTGGGAGACAGCGCGAACGATCTCCCTCTGCTGGCCGCTGTCGATCGACCTATTCTGGTCCAGAAACCGGACGGCTCCTATGATCCGACCGTGACGCGGCCCGATCTCGTCAAGGCCCCGGGCATCGGACCGTCAGGCTGGAACCGGGCGATCCTCGACTGCCTCAGGCTCGCCGTCTGAGGCGGGTGTCCCGCGATCCGACACACCCTTCTCGCGTGAACAAACAAAAGGAATGGAGGAGCAAGCATGAACATGTCCCTGCAGGATATCACCCCGTGGGTCATGACCGCCGCCGCGGCGGCCACACAATCCGGCCTGCGTATTGTCGTCATCGTCTTCGCCGGCTATGTCGTGACGCGGTTTCTCCGCGCCGGTATCGGCCATCTGGAAATGATTCTGATCAAAGCGGGAGAAGCGACTGAGCCGGCTCCCGGAGCGGCTAGGAAGCGGGTGATGACGCTCACCGGCCTTCTTCGTACGATGGCGTTGGCGCTGATCTGGGCCGTCGTGGCCGTCATGTCGTTGGCCCAGATCGGCTTGGACATCACGCCCATTTTGGCTGGTGCCGGCATCCTCGGCCTGGCTGTCGGCTTCGGCGCACAAAACCTTGTCCGCGACCTGATCAGCGGGTTCTTCATGGTGCTGGAAAACCAGGTGCGGGTAGGAGACGTGGCCATCATCAACGGAACCGGCGGGCTGGTCGAAGCGATCACCTTCCGCACCATCGTGTTGCGGGATCTCGCCGGAGTGGTCCATGTGTTTCCCAACGGCACCATTACCACCCTGTCCAACATGACCAAGGAATGGTCGGCCTATGTGATCGATGTCGGCGTTGCCTACAAGGAGGATACGGATCGCGTCGTCGAGATCATGCGCCAAGTAGCTGAGGGGATGCGTCAGGACCCGGTGTTCGTCGAAAAAATCCTCGAGCCAATAGAGATTTTCGGCGTGGACGATTTCGGCGACTCCGAGGTGACGATCAAAGCGCGGATCAAGACCAAGCCTATCGAGCAGTGGAACGTCGGGCGCGAATATCGACGCCGGTTGAAAAAGGCCTTCGACGCGCAGGGCGTCGAAATTCCCTTCCCGCACCGGTCGTTGTATATGGGCGAAGCCAGCGCGCCGTTCAAGGTGCATGTGGTGAACGGCGCGGCCTCCTGAGGGGTCGTGATGAGTGACGGGTGAACCAAGCCGCGATCAGCCTGCGACGAAGGAATGACAAGTCTGGATTGCTGCTTGACGGTGGACGAATGACGGTTCCCGTCCGAACAGATCGGACTAGGCTTCGACGGACGCGCGCGAAGTCAGGGAGACGGCGCGGCCCAGCGTCAAGCCCTGAACCAGGATGGAAAACGCAACGACCGCGTACGTGACCGTCAGGAGCGCGTCGCGGGTTTCACCCGGCGGCAGGGACAGGGCCAAGGCGACGGAAATGCCCCCGCGAAGTCCGCCCCAGATCTTGACCCCCATGCCCTCGGTGTTGACCAGGCGGAGCAAGCCGAACAGCCGCATCGGGATGCCGACGCTGATCGCCCGCGCTAGGAGCACGACGGGAATCGCGATGAGCCCGGCTTCGAGGTATTGAGGTCGAAAGCTCAGGACCAGCACCTCCAGGCCGATCAGGACGAACAGCACGGCGTTGAGGAGTTCATCGACCAGTTCCCAAAAGGTGTCCAGGTATTCCAGGGTCGTGTCGGACATGGCGAAAGTCCGGCCGTGATTGCCGATGAACAGGCCAGCCACCACCACCGCGATCGGGCCTGAGGTGTGCAGCACATCGGCCAGGGCGTAGCTGCCCATCGCCAGGGCCAGGGTGATCAGCAATTCGACCTGGTGCTGGTCCACCGACTTCAGCATGCGATACGCCAGGTATCCCAAGGCGAGCCCGATCACGGCGCCGCCCGCCGTCTCTTGAACAAACAAGAGCAGGACATCAGCCGCGGTGGTCCCTCCTGTGGAAGCCATGGTCAGCAGCGCGAGGAACACGACGACGCCGACGCCGTCGTTGAACAGCGACTCGCCGGTGATTTTGACCTCCAGTGATTTGGGCACGCCGGCTTTTTTCAGAATCCCCAGAACCGCGATGGGATCGGTGGGCGAGATCAGCGCGCCGAACAAGAAGCAGGACAGAAGTGGGAGATCCAGTCCGATGAGACCGAACAGGTAGAGCGTCAGCAGGCCGGTGACGAGGGTGGATAAGACCACCCCCAGCGATGACAGCACGCCGATCGACCATTTCTGCTCCAGCAGGTCATCAAGGTTCACGTGCAGGGCACCGGCAAAGAGCAGCAGACTGAGCATGCCGCCCAACAGGGCGACGTTGAAATCCACGCCCTGGATGAAGGATTCCGCTTCCTGCTCGATGACGAAACCCATCTTGCCCAGGATGAGCAGGGCGAGGGACATCAGCAGCGCGATGGCCATCAAGCCGATGGCCATCGGCAGTTTAATGAATCGGTGGTTGAGATAGCTGAAGCCCGCCGACAGGCAAACGAGGAGCGTGACGGTGTGGATCAGATTCACGGCGCGTCCTCCGCGCCGCTCCGGTCCCGTTCGGACGCGAAGGGCGCCCGACGGCTGCCTTGACGGGACAGTAGACTCGCTGCGTCGCGTGTCTCAGGCCGGATCATAGAAAGAAGCGCAGCCACAGATAGATCATGCTGATGAGCACGGACCCGACCATGATCGGGAACCCGAACGCCATGAACCGCCAGAAACTGATGGTGTACCCGGCGCGCCGGGCCAGATCGACGATCACGACGTTGGCCGTCGCCCCGATCATCGTGCCGTTCCCGCCCAGACAGGCGCCCAGCGCCAAGGCCCACCAAAGCGGCAGGATGTCCGGTTGATGGACCAGCACAGCGTACTCGGCGATTTCAGGGTGCATCGACCGGGCCAGGTCGATGATCAGCGGATTCATCGCAGCGACATAGGGAATGTTGTCCACAACGGCGGAAAGCACGGCCGATCCCCACAGCACGGCGAACGTCGTGCCTGTCACGTTGCCCCTTGTGACGTGAACCAGTTCATCGGCGA
>JBBIOW010000214.1:0-4638 GCA_037443165.1 Nitrospiraceae bacterium
CATGCCCGGTATGCCGGAATGGCTCTACCAACCGGACACTGTACAGATAGGCGGCATACCATGTGCCGACAATCGACAGGGTGGGAACCCACCAATACTTGGGATGCATGGCAAGTTCTATGAAACCGAGGGCGGTCAGGCCGAGCGCCAAGACAAAGACCACAACCGTGCCAGGCATTAGATGTCTGAGAACAGCTCGAAAGCCGCTGGCATGATAGAGGAAAATGAGCTCCTTCAGGTGAGGTGTCACCGACGTGCTCATATAGGCTGTACATTCCGCCCATCCTTTCAATTGCCCGTAAACCAATGTCGGAAAAGAATGCAAACCGAACAGGTATTCCGTGTAAGTCATCACTGGCCCCGCATAGACGTCACGAGAAAACTCCTCGGCTGACGGGAATCCCGGCGTACCAATCCGATCCGGAAATTCGAAATTGGCATTCCATCGTGCATAGCGGGAAGAAGGCCAGGATGGATCGCCATGGGACTTGTAGAGTCCATACAGATGGGGAACGAACATCGCCAACGCAAGAAAGGAGGCAAGCAACAGATGAGACCACTTCCATTGCGCAGGCACGAAGTGTCCATCGACCCATTGCTTTAAGAGCCGACTCAACACCCATGCTAACCACACCATCGACAAGAGGATGGTCAAAGTCGGACTCTGCATCAGAGCCATGAGACCGATTGTAAGCCCGAGCACCATGGCACCGAGCCACCCACGTCCCCATAACCAGGCGCAAAGGCCTAATAGGAGCAGGAACGTAATGCCCTCGAGACGCAACCCGCGGACCGATTCTTCGACTACAACAGGGTTCAGCGCCATGATCCACGCCGCGCTAGCCCCTATGAGCCAGTGTCCGCTCACACCCCATATAAACACACCGATAGTGGGCACCAAGAGCATTGATATCACCACGGTGTGCCACCGGACAGCCGGCAACGTGTCGCCCCAAAATTTGGCCCAGAGATGAATCATCGCGATATGGAGTGGCTCTCGTTCCGAGAAGCTTCCTGAATAAAACCCATGGTCAGCAGTGAACCAATCCAGACTGCGGGCATATACGATATAGGCGAGAACATCGCTATCAACCGGGAGTCCCCGCGCGAGATCCAACAAATCCCAGCGCAGGACGAAACCCGCGACACTTGCCGCCAGAATGGCGAACGATCCCAGCCACAGAGGCCAGGGAACAGATTCCTTATGGGTGCCGCAAATCAGAAGGAAGCCGACAAGACACATCGCTACGGCCACCCCAAGTGGCCAAGAAGACGGAAGATGATCGTCGATCCTGCTCCAAGCGACCGCAAACCGATCAAGCACGAGCTGTTCCTCAGAGAGAGGGTTCGAGGCTGCAACAATGAGCTCCGAACTGCCATTGACCGGATAGTGGAGGAGCCGACTGTCGAGATGAGACAGAGGAATCTCGTGCGAGTCCGTCCCGTCCGAGATTCGGACGGACAACTGTCCAGGACTGAACGCCCAGATTCGAAGCTTGAGCACACCGTTCTCCGAACCAGGCATTCTGATGCGCAATAGGCCGGTTTCACCGGCCGAAAGATACCACCCATATCGCCCCCATCGCCCACCCGTGTGTTCAAGCAACCATGGAACATGCCCAGGGTCAACATTGCTGAGGTGTTCATCGAAGCCGAGACTTGCGGGCTCACTGAGCGCCTTCCGCATGTCCGGGACGAACTGGTCCAACGCAATCCCGCCAACGGCGATGCCGCACAACACGATAATCCAGCCGATCCACGATGAGCGTTTGCTGGTCACGGCTAACCTGTTTTTTCCAAAACCACGAGGACACGGAACGCAAGGTACCGATCGTATGCCTGCAGCGCGCGCTCGATCTTCAACAATGGTCGTACCAGAAACGCGGGAAGGAAAGACGGGTGATCGAATCCGCCGCTAAGCGGATAGGCAAAAAAGGCCATCCGGCGCTGAGCCAGTTGGCGGAGCTTGGGATACCGCCGTTGGAACCGGTCGAACGATCGCTCGAAGAGAATGGTTGCAACCGCCTGGTTGGCATCGAACGGCTGGCGAGTCGCGCTGGGCGATTTGAACGCAAGAGGATCTTGATCGAGATCCACCGGCTCGGGGTGAAGAAAGCGGTAGACCGGCCATGACAGCCATGAAATGTAAGGATCCATAATGACCAGCCGTCCGCTCGGCTCAAGCACGCGCACAGCTTCGTCAAAGAGCAAGCAGGCATTCTCAATATGATGAAGCGTGTCGAAGAGCACGAGGTTGGCAAAGCTCTCCGACCGGAACGGTAGATGCTGCGCGTCGACGACGGCGTCCAACCACGGCAAGCTCACGAGGTCGGTGCACACGACGTTCGACGAAAACTCTTTAAGGTTTCCCGTTCCCCCGCCGAGTTCGAGCGTGCTCCCAGGTCGGAGCCAAGACAAGATCTCTTCATACCATTGGGTATACAGAAGCCGAAGAACCGGCTTCTTTTCCCAGACGGCTCGGTGCCGGCGAAGCACATCGTCGGCCATCAGTGTCTTCCTGCATCGCTGCTTCCGTTAACCGACTCAGACTTCATGTTTCGCACTTCATACAGCCTTGAGCCGGAAGAAGCCGTAGACCGTCATCTTCAGCAGCAACCAGCCATGCGCGAATCGCCGAATGTTGGTCGTGCCATAACTGCGCTCCTGGTAGCGGATGGGAACCTCCAGGATTTTCAAGTTGAGTTTTGCGGCCCCAAAGAGCAGATCAAAATCGCCGAAGGGGTCGAAATCTCCAAAATAGTGCCGATTCTGCGCGATGCGGATGTAATCATTGCGAAACAGCACCTTGGTCCCGCACAAGGTATCTTTGATCCGTTGGTTGAGCAACCAGGAGAAGGCCATGCTGAAAAACTTATTACCCAGCAGGTTCAAAACCCGCATCGCCTCCTTCTCCATGGGGTACACCAACCGGCAGCCATTAATGAACTCTCCCTTCCCACTGGCAATCGCATCGTAGAACTTCGGTAGGTCCTCAGGGGGCATGGTCAAGTCGGCATCCAGAATCATGAGAATATCCCCGGTCGCGTGCGCGAATCCTTTGCGCACCGCATCGCCCTTCCCCTTTCCGTCTTGCACCAGAAATCTGATATCCCGATCCGGATACTCTCTTATCACGCGCCGGATTTCTTCCGGCGTGCCGTCGGTCGAATGGCCGTCCACGAAGATGATCTCCTGACGGCTTCCGAACCAGGGCAGGCGACGAATGGCCGGCTCGATATTGCCGCGCTCGTTTCGGCACGGGATGATGATGCTTGTTGAGTAAATCCTCCCCTCGCCCCTTGCCTCTCGTCCCCCGCCCACCATCCTTGCCACCACATAGTGGCTCAAACACAACCGATTCAGGCCGGGCAGAAACGCGAGGAAGCGATTGACGATCGCGGACAGAGCAGGAACGTATTTGGGCAACAGGAGTCGCCGGTCGGTCTTGACCACTTCGTAGTCGGCCAGATGCAGCAAGTTCTCGATGTCCTCCGGCGAAAGCCAGCTCTGTTCCGGTTGCGGCATTTTCATCCCGATCTTCTCGGCCAAACGCAAAATCGGCTCCCAAAGAAAGTTGTAATACGAAATCACGACCCGGGTCTGCGGCGTGCAGCATGAGCGTAACCGGCGCAAAGCCGTTTCGACATCGAGCAGGTGGCCAATGACGTCCGAAAGAATAATCGCGTCAAAGGTCTCATCGAGTTCCAGCGTTTCGACATCGGCCACACGAAATTCTAGAGAAGGATGGCGGCGCGACGCCTCTTTCACCATGGCTTCGCTGAGATCGAGTCCCAGCCCTCGCACCGGTTTCAGGGAGGCCAACAGATCACCGAGACCGCAGCCCACCTCCAGGATCCGAAGTCCTTCCGGAATCAGAAAGCGAAAATACCGTATTTGATCTTCATAATAGTAGCTGGCTCTTCGCTGCCAATAGTCGCGCTGCAACGCAAGACGATCGAAGTGCTCACGAACGAGTTGCTTTTTCTTGAGATGCTGATACCCAGCCATGCGACCGGAATTGACTCGTGAGAACTTAGAACAGGGTCTTCAGAGCGCGATTGGTTTCTTCGATCAGTCGGTCCACACTGAAGCATTGAAGGACCCGTCCGCGGGCCCTTAAGCCGAGCCTGGCTCTTTCCTCAGGCCCCATCGCCAAAAGCTCTTTCCATGCCGAAGCTAAGGCCTCGGGGCTCCTCGGCTTGATCACCAGACCGGTATCGCCCACGATCCAGCGCGCGTCTCCCACATCAGTTGCGACGCACGGCACCCCGCAGGCCATCGCTTCCCCGAGCACATTCGAAAAGCCTTCTCCATAAGACGAGCAGGATGTTACGATGTCCAGGGCGTTATAGACCGACTCCACATCATCCCGCGCGTTGAGCCACAGGACCCGGTCACGAAGACCTAATTGGTTGCTTAAAGCCGTCATGGATTGCCTGTAGCGCTCAGGCCCATCACCGAGACAGACAAATCGAACATCTTGGTAGTCTCTAATTAGAAGGGCTGCCGCGTGCAGAAACGTCTCGTGTCCTTTCATCGGATCAAGCCGGCCGATCAGGCCTATAAGTTTCCGGGGTTCGGGCGTTTTCCATTCTTGTCGCACCTGCTCACGCCGTGCCGGATCCGGCCGAAACCGCC
>JBBIOW010000215.1:0-4614 GCA_037443165.1 Nitrospiraceae bacterium
CTATACCTAAGTGCAGTCATGCTGTCAATAATTTTGAGATAGGTTCTAGTCGGAGAAGGACGGATCAAAGTCCGGACCGGGTCAAACCGGGCGACTACACGCAACTGCGGCTGTTCTTACCCGACCACCCGGCCCCGTTAGATATCCCGCTGGCCGCAGTACGGTGGGTGGGAGGCCTTCGCTTCGGCGTCGAGTTTATCCGCACGGTCCGAAACACACAGATGAGACTGGCCAGCCACATAGAACGGCGCCTGCCAGTAGAGCGAAGACAAACCCGATGGAGCAAGGGAATTGCCCCCATCGGCGTGTCGGATTGTCGAACCCGCTCCCATTGTGCGCCCGCTGCCTGAGTCCTCCCTCAAAAGGATATATCCCCCCCCTTCGTGGAGTAGATTTGTCCTTTGCCAATAGGCTAGCTTCGGCCAAGACAAGCCGGTAACGAAGTTTTTCCACCGATCCTTGCGTCCTCGCAGACGGGGAAGAAAGGCGGCTTGCCAAGGCCGAATCTCAGCGGCGAAGGAGCCGACGCACAAGCCTAATGCGTCCGCCCGCCGGAGAACATGGAAATGGGGAGCGTGCAGATGGGGACGCACCTTCCTCAACGACACCGGATCCTGGACGGATTCGCCCTTATCTGTCCACCTCCCCGCCAGGTCTGGACACGGCACTGTCCAGAATGCGGCCGTTGGCTCCGCAAAGAGGATCCTCAAGCTCCATGGACCTGCGCATGCGGTTGGAAAAGTTGAGACGTGCTTCAACGCGATGAGGTCGCGATCTTGGCAGGCGTGTCGCTGCAGGACCTGAAAGCCGGATTCTTCCTGTTGATCAGCCTGGTCCTTCTGACCGCGATATGTCTTCTCGCCGCCTGTTTGACCGTCACGCGACCGGTTCGTTGGTGCGAACGGCACAGGAGAAGAGCCGATTAACAAACCATCGGCCTCGACGGACGTGTAACAGCCTATCTGCGCACGATCAGCTTTCCCATCGCATGCCCGGATTACGTGGATTCGGCTTGCGGCGGGAATAATCCCACTCCCACAGCTCCGCATTCTAGCCCGCATTATTCACGAAGGCTTCTACTGCAACCGCCTGCCTGTGCCGGGCACGGCAGACAGGCCGCTCAGTCGGTCAACGTACTGCTTCAAGTACGCCTCGGCCTCTCGGGGCTCCGCGCGGGGGCACCCATTGCTCTTCTCATGCAATGGGTCCAACGCCAGGCGTCTCATCGGTTTCGTCACGAACCCTCGTGAACAATGCGGGCTAGCGCTTTGAGGAGGAAGGGTGCAGCGCGGTTAGGCTGACGCCGAGCGCCAGCCCCGCGATGAACACGGTGGCAAGGGCCAGCGGTCCCAGCCCGCCGGGAAACGCCAGGGACCGTCGACGCCTGGGAGAAGAAAATGGCGAACCCACATGCGCCTCTCCACCCAGCCATATGCCGAGCGATGGCTCTCCGAGCGGATCGCCTTCAGGCGTCCGTTGAGACTGAGACCCTGAGCCATTCATAGCGATCGCTTCCTGGCTGCGCAGCGGGCTAGTTCTCTGGCGCTTCGTCCTCCGAATCGGAACCGCCAGTGTTCGCTACATCAACGCCTGAAGGCTTTGCTCGAGCAGAGCCTGAATCTCCCCGCGGTGCCGTTTCAGATCTCCCGCTTTGTCGAACAGCAGATAATAGGTCAGCAGTCCGGAAGTGTACGCCGCCAGGGCCGTGGCGAGCGTGCGATTCGCGGCGCCTTTGCCGTTCATGGCGGGGCGCAGCAGATCCCCGAGGCGATCCAAATGCTCGTCATAGACCGCACGCAGGTCCTTGGCCGATTCCGTCGTGAGCTGAAGCAATCCCCGGACCTGATGGAACAGCAGCAGGTATTCCGGGTGTTCTAGGAAAAAATCCACCCTCGCGGCGATAATCTTGCTGAGGAGCTTCGGTCCGGGTTTGGTGCCGCGCGCGGCTTCTTTCGTTTTCATGAGGAGCAGGTCTAAGCCTTGCTGAAGCAGGGCCTGGAGAAGCGCCTCTTTAGTTTCGAAGTACTTATAAAAGGTCCCCTTGCCAACATCGGCGCGCTCGGTGATATCCTCGATTTTCGTCCAATAGATGCCTTTCTCGGAGAAAAGCACCAGTGCGACATCCAGCAGAGCCTGCCGCGTGCGCGCTTTCCGACGCTCCACCCGTGACGATGCCGCGGGCGCCATATTCCGGGCCTCCGGTTCCGCTTTCATGAACATGCCGTCATGTACAGCCGCCACCGACGCTTCGACTTCAGCGGCTCAAGTTCTCCGATTTCTTGATGGCGCAGGATAACAGGATCGACGACGGCTCCGCAATTGACGCACCGCCATCCCTCGAAGTCCAGTTCGCCTCGGTCGTCCAGAAGATCGGTGAAATAATCCTTCGTCATCCAGCCTCGACATCGCGTGCATCGCATCGTGTCCTCCTTCCATATGGCCTTGTCCGGATGAGAGGCCCTCATCCGGACATAGACCGCCCTGATAGAGCTCAGATCGACTTTTCCGCTGCAGCCCTCAGGCCACCAAGCGTTTGCCGCGTTCGACGACCCGTCCGAGAGCTTCTCTCGCATCGATCGCCATGCACCCGGCCCGTTCGCTCACGTCTTCCACCATCGATCGCAGTTGTCGACGTGTTCTCGCGCCCGATTGCGGGGCCAGTAACAGGCCTGCTCCGACGCCGACCAACAGCCCGGTGACGAACGTCACGCCACTGGCCGCAACGTATCTGGTTCGGTTGTTCATGATCATCCCCCCTTTCCGATATGGCGTTAACTGGCATGAGCGTCGTGATTACCCAACCCGTTCGAGTTCCTTAAATGGAATCCGCTGCACATCATGCTCGAACTCTCCAGGCATTAACTGTCTCCGTCCATCGCAGCGGCTACACCTCGCTTCCAACGTGCCGCTCGGCCCGGTCGTACAGGAACAAAAGACCAGATAGTACCGCTGCCACCCGCACAGGCGGCAGGGCTTGCCTTCTAGCTCCCTCAAAGCCGGCCAACTTTTCCTACGGACGCGGCCGATCCGCCCTACTACCGATTCCGTTCTTTCCATGATGGCCTTCATGCCGCACCCCTTTCTTCCTGTTGCTCCTGACCTGCTAACGGGACTGCCTCGCTGTGCTGGAGCCACCGCACGGGCATGATTTCCAGCAATCGCACACCCATCCCGCGCGAGCGTCCGAACTGATCGGGCTTGGGGCAGACCCATGCCACGATTCCCACTCCCTTCATCTTCTCTGCCGGACAATCAGACTGTGCAACGCTCAGCTCGACTTCCGCTCCGACAGGCAACAGGTCGCCCCCTTCGATAAAGACCCCCTCCCGGGAAGCCTGAGCCGCCCGACCTACCTGCCATGCACCGTCTTGTGATCGATAGCGATCCTGCACATGGGTCTGCGCCCGGGACTCTGCCTTGCCCTGCACAGACTCCCAAGCCATGGGACACGCTTTTCTGCCGGACTGATCGACGACCCAAAGAGCCTTCCCTTCGTCGTCAAAGGCGAACCATGTCCTGTCGAGCGCTTCCGCGCAAAGTATTGCTGCTTTCATAATTCCTCCCCTCCTCTCTGAACGATAAGACACCGAGCGGGCGCCAACATCGATATAGACCGGTTATCCATTTATGACCTAGTAATCACATGTGACTATTTAGTCATCTTTATACACTCAGTCTCCTATCCTGTCAAGCCCGTTCATGCAGGCCGACGCAGGAACCCGCGATAAGCCAAAGCGGCGGGCGTACCGAATCTTGCCGACTGGTCCACCATATCGGTCCATGACGGAAATAGAGAACTGAAGACTGGGTAGCGGCTCTGATGCGCGCGGGCGGAGACTGAAGGAACTCCCCGGGGTAGCCCCGGGAGGTAAGAAAGAATATCAGCCGACTACTTGGCGATCGTGATCGGAAGCGTCGGAATCCGCGCGACATCGGTGACGGTCATTTGGAATAACTGCTGCAGCAAGCCGAAGGCTTCCCGGTTCCACGTGCGCATCGGTTCTTCACCGCTACCATTTCCCCCGACGCTGTACCATCGCCCGCGCAGTTCCACGGCAAACGCGGCTCGCCGAGGCCGGGCTGTCGTCTCGACGACGCTCAACGTCGAGACCGGGTTGCGCAACACCGGACCGGCGCGTTGGTCCGGATCCACCGCAAATTCCGGCTCCTCCGCAATCCCCCGCGCGACGAAGCCGAGAATCGCGCTGAAGCTTCGAAGCTTGATCTGGCCTCGCCACGGATAATCTCCGCCGGGGAATCCCGGACGAATGTCCACGAACACATAATTGCGCGGGTACCGCGAGGCCGCTTTGTGCAGCCAGCGGCGTTCCTGATCGGGCAGCTTGGCCGGATCGTAGTTGGTGATCGCGATGCGCCCGACCACCGTCTTGCTCAGGATCGGCCCGCCGTCCGCTTCATTCGCGATCCATCGGTAGCCCTTATCCAACGCCTGTGTGGTCAGGGGATGGTCCGTGGGCAACGGCCAGGGTTCCTCGTGTTCGAGCGGTCCGACGTAGAGCTGCCGAGCGAGATTCAGGGCCGACAGATGCAGGACCCTCCGACGGAATTCCGCATACTCCTCCGGCCGGTGCGGTAAGTTGAGAAGAAAGGTTC
>JBBIOW010000216.1:0-4579 GCA_037443165.1 Nitrospiraceae bacterium
GGTGGCGCTCTTCGAGCGCCTCCGGAAGACTCGGATCCGGAGAGCCGATCAGCTCGAAGATGAGGAATGCGGTATTCTCGACCGGGGGATGCACGCGCGCGGTAATCGGCTGCGTCCGCTGAGAATCAGCGAGCGCGACGAGATGTTCATTGAGCACCTGGAGCGTCATCAACTCCAGCGTCGCATCGGTCAGCAGTCGGGGCTCGACCCGCACGACGGTGCCGGCCGGCAGGCGCAAATGCCGGTGCAGCAGGTCGGCGGTCGCCACGGGGTCGATTTTCAGCTTGAGAGGCTGGGTCAGATTCGCCTGCAGCGGCAGCTCCATCGCCGCCATCACTGCATAGGCCGGCTTCTCGTCGAGATCGCCGTCGAGCACAACCGAGCAGGCGGCTTCCGCGACCAAATCAAACAACCACTCCGCCATGTCTTCGTCGAGCGCCGCCAGCACGGTGAGCAAATCTTGCTCCCGGCCCTGCTCCAGAAACGCCTGCAAGGTGTCCACCGCCGCGTCCGTGTCGCCGTGATCGTGCCGGCGAGCGTTGATGAGATGGATCAGATCGCGCGTCAACGGATCGGGCCGCAACCAACTAGACATGGTACCCTCCTGAGACCGTCACCGCTGAAGTCGGGCCGGTCATCCAGTGTATGATGCGTCATGTTGCCAAACTTTCGCAACCGTGGCAAGCGCCTTCCCCGTTCCGTCGTCCGCTCCGACTCTCCCCGCTTGACTTTTTTTCAGGTCGACGGGCGGCTCCGCGTCGAACGGCTCATCGCTCTGCTCACTCGCCGATCACCTTGATGAGGACCCGTTTCCGGCGCCGCCCGTCGAACTCGCCGTAAAAAATCTGCTCCCACGGTCCGAAGTCCAGCCGGCCGTCCGTGACGGCGACCACCACTTCCCGTCCCATCACCTGGCGCTTGATATGCGCATCGCCGTTGTCCTCGCCGGTCTCATTGTGGCGATAGCGGGCGCCCTGAGGCGCCAGTTTTTCCAGAAAATCGTCGTAGTCTTTGAGCAGCCCAGGCTCGTCGTCGTTGATGTACACACTGGCGGTGATGTGCATCGCATTGACAAGAACCAGGCCCTCCCGCACGCCGCTTTTCTTGACGGCCGCTTCGACCTGCGGGGTGATGTTGATGTAAGCCCGCCTCGTCTCAGTCTCGAACCACAGCTCTTCCCGGTAGGTCTTCATCGCGGCGTTAGTGCGGGGGTGCGATTCTGCCGCAGACGCCGCCCGGATGCAAGCCCTCGCCGGCTCGGCGGCGGACTCTTCGCAGAGCACGGGGGCAGAGATTTGGCATGGTAGCGATTGGGAACTATCACTTATAATAGACCATCACCGATTGCGATGATGGTGCCCCGATGAGCAAGACTCGCTTCCACGCTCCGCGTCTCTCCGCCAATGCCTTGACGGTGCTCCGCCGCCGGTACCTCGCCAAGAACGCGGCCGGCGCGCCGATCGAATCGCCCGCGGACATGTTCCGGCGCGTCGCGGAGAACATCGCCGAAGCCGAGCACCTCTACTCCGCCCGCGCGGAACGCGGCCGAATCGCAGAGCAGTTCTACCGGCTCATCACTCAACTCGACTTTCTGCCCAACTCGCCCACGCTCATGAACGCCGGCCGGGATCTCCAGCAACTGTCCGCATGCTTCGTCCTGCCGGTCGAGGATTCGCTCGAGTCCATCTTCGACGCAGTGAAGCATCAAGCGCTGATCCACCAGTCGGGCGGCGGCACCGGGTTTTCGTTCAGCCGTCTGCGCCCCAAACACGATCGCGTCGCCTCGACGAGCGGCATCGCCTCGGGCCCGGTCTCGTTCATGAAAATTTTCAACATGGCGACGGAAGTGATCAAGCAAGGGGGATGCGTCGCTCCCGACACGTTGGTCAGCACCAACCGCGGCATGGTGCCGATCGGCGAACTCGGTCCCGGGGAAGCTGCTCCCCGTACGTGGCATCCGCATCCCACCAGCTTGATCGTCGCCACTGACGATGGATGCCGACGTTCCGACGAATTCTACGTTCATGGCGTCGCGCCTGTGCGTCGTATCCGAACGCGAAGGGGATATCGCCTGTCCGCAACTCTCGAACACCGAATTCGCGTGATCGATGAAGAGGGCCGCTACGTGTGGAGGCAGCTCAAGGACCTCCGGCCTGGTGATTGGGCGGTCTTGCAGAAAGGCCACATGCTCGAACCCGACGACTACCGCCTGCCCGCCCTGAACCACACGCCTCATCCTAAGGCCTTCGCGGTCAGCATTCCGCCTGAAGCATCCGCACGGCTCGGCGAATTCATCGGCTTTGTCATCGGCGGCGGCAGCTTCAACCGATACGATCGCGAGGGCACGACCGGCCGCCTCACCGTCAGGGTGCGCAATGATCAGCCGGAGATCCGCGCGTGGCTGTTGGACACTTGCCGTGAGCTCTTCGGTATCACTCCTGTAGCAAGACAACAAGTGAACGACAGGAGCACGAACTATTATCTGAACGCCACCACGTTGGTCTCCTGGCTCAAGCAACTCGGCGTGGAGAAATCTTCCGCATTGACCGCCAGGATCCCGGCAATCGTCTTCCGCAAAGGCAGGCAGATGGCTTGCGGATTCTTACGCGGCTTGTTCACGGTGGATGGAACGGTGTCCAGAGACGGGTACCCGTCTCTTTCAACAGTGTCGCAGGGGTTCGTCGAGGACGTCCAACAACTGCTGTTGGCGGTGGGAATTCCCAGCCGCGTGAGCGTCACGACACAGCGGCAGAGAGCCTTCGGGAAAAATCCGCTGTACCGCCTACGCATTCAGACGCTCGCGGGTCTTGAACAGTTTGCAAGGCAGATCGGTTTCATCGATACGGCCCGGTCCTCGCTTCTGACTAGAGCCCGCAGACCTTCATGGGAATTCAACGACGTCATCCCGAACCAGCATCACGTTATCGCGGCGCTCTACGCAGGACCCGGACGCGGATCCGGGCCGATGCGGAAATCGCGCGGAGCCAACCGCACCCTCTACCGAGCCATTCAGCACTACTTGCCGGGCGTGTTGTCGCCAAGGAATCTGACTCGATCTCGCCTCCTCGCACTGGCCGAGGAACATGAGGAGATCCGGAACAGCCCTCTGGCGTGGTTCCTCAAACATGACCACTTCTACGACCAGATCGAAACCATCGAAGAGGACCGCTCCCCGACGGTCGATCTTTCCGTTCCCGGACATCACACGTATATTGCCAACGGATTCGTCAGTCATAACACCCGACGCGGAGCGAACATGGGCATTCTGCGCGTCGATCACCCGGACATTCTGGAGTTTATCGCGGTCAAGGAAGATCCCAAGGAACTGACGAACTTCAACTTGTCCGTCGGGATCACGGACGCCTTTATGCAGGCGCTCAAGGAGCGGCGTACGTACGCCGTGATCAATCCGCGCACGGGGCGGTCGGCAGGACGTCTGTCGGCAACGGAAGTCTTCGACCGCCTGACGGAAGCCGCGTGGCGCACGGGCGAGCCGGGCGTCGTCTTTCTTGACACGATCAACGCCGCCAATCCGACGCCGCATCTCGGGCGGATCGAAGCGACGAATCCTTGCGGCGAGCAACCGCTGCTTCCGTACGAATCCTGCACGCTGGGCTCGATCAATGTCGGCCGGTTCGTCAAAGGGCCGGCCAAAGCCCCGTCGATCGACTACGATCGCCTCGCGCAGGTGATCCCAGTCACGGTTCGTTTCCTCGACAATGTGATCGACATGAACCGCTATCCCCTGCCCGAGATCGAGACGCTCACCAAGAGCACGCGGAAGATCGGGTTGGGCATCATGGGGTTCGCTGACCTGCTGATCAAACTCGGGATTCCCTATGACACCGAAGCCGCACTGAAGACGGGGGAAGCGCTCATGCGGTTCGTGCAGGTGCGCGCGCACGCCGCCTCGGCCGATCTGGCGAAAGAGCGCGGGGTGTTTCCAAGCTTCAAGGGGAGCCGCTGGGAATCCGAAGGCCGGCGGCTTCGGAACGCGACCGTCACGACGATCGCCCCCACCGGCACCATCAGCATCATCGCCGACTGCTCCCCCGGCATCGAACCCCTTTACGGCGTCAGTTTCGTCCGCACCGTCATGGAAGACGTACGGTTGGTCACGATCCATCCCGAGTTCATCCGTCGCCTGCGCGCCGCCGGACTCTATTCCGCCCGGCTGCTGCGCCGCGTGGCGGCGAACGAATCGATCCACAAGCTGACTGACCTGCCCGCGGATCTGCGGCGGCTTTTCGTCACCGCGCATGACATCGCACCGAATCATCACGTGCGCATGCAGGCAGTCTTTCAGAAATACAGCGATAGCGGCGTGTCGAAAACCATCAACCTTCCGCCGACGGCCACCAAGCAGGATGTGGCGTCCGCATTTCTGCTGGCCTACCGGCTCGGCTGCAAAGGCCTCACGGTCTTCCGATCCGGGAGCCGCGAGAGGCAAGTGCTCTCTTGCGCGCAGATTCAATATTGCTGAGGTGCGCGTCGCCACACCACCTCGGAACAATCTTTCGTTAACGCGCATTATTCATGAACGCTTCTACTGCAATCGCACATTCGCTGCTGCGACAAG
>JBBIOW010000217.1:0-4539 GCA_037443165.1 Nitrospiraceae bacterium
CGGGCAAGAACGGGTATTGCGCCGTGAAGACGCCGGAACGGACGGTGGTCTCGGCACGGGCGCCCTTCGATCTCCTGCGACGCATCTTGCGGGATGGCAAGATCTCAAGACCTGACGGGGTCCCGCCGTTTTTCGGAGGAGCCATCGGGTTCTTCAGCTATGACCTCGTCCGCTCCTTCGAGACACTTCCTGCGTTGGCGAAGGATGACCTTGACCTACCTGATCTCTGTGTGGCCTTTGTCGACCTGCTCGCCGCCGTGGACCACCGGACCCGGACGCTCCACCTGATATTTTGTCCGCCCTTGGAGCGGATGCTGAGCGAACCCAGGGAAAAGCTCTATCGGGAAGGGTGCGATCGCCTGGCGGAACTGGAAGCCAGGCTGACAAGCCGGCTCTTACATGCGGACGACGCGGAACCCTGGGGCAAACTGGAGATGCACCCAGACCAAACCCGTCAAGCCTACATCGATCGAGTGCGGCAATGTCAGGAGTATATCGCTCAAGGCGATATTTATCAGGCCAACCTCTCCCATCGATTCACGCTGAACTGGGAAGACGCCGCCGTGCGTCCCCATCCCGGCAGTTCCACCCTCCGGCAGCCGATTGCCTTGAAACTCTTCAATCGCCTCCGCCGTATGAATCCCGCCCCTTTTTCTGCGGTTCTAACCTTCGACGATGTCTGCCTCGTAAGCTGTTCACCCGAACGACTCATCAGACGGCAGGGGCGCCGTGTGGAAACCCGCCCGATCGCCGGCACGAGACCGCGGGGGCGGGACCGCACCGAGGATCGGCGGCTCGTCGACGATCTCCTGGCCGACCAAAAGGAGTGCGCCGAACATCTGATGCTGGTCGATCTCGAGCGCAACGATCTGGGCCGTGTCTGTGAATTCGGTACTGTGCATGTCGACGAGTTTATGCTCGTCGAGCAGTACTCCCATGTGAGCCATATCGTGTCCAACATCGTCGGCACACTGCGCCGCGAGGTGGACGCGTATGATCTGATCAAGGCGGTGTTCCCCGGCGGCACCATCACCGGCGTGCCCAAAATCCGATGCATGGAAATCATCGAAAGCCTGGAACCCGTCCGGCGCGGACCGTATACAGGCTCGCTCGGCTATCTGAGTTGGAGCGGAGACTTGGACTTGAACATTGTGATCCGCACGTTGGTCTTGACCGGCGAACGCGGCTATCTTCAGGTCGGAGCCGGCATCGTGGCAGACTCCGATCCCAGCCGCGAGTATGAGGAGACCTTGTATAAGGCTGAGGCCTTCCTCAAGGCACTCGGCAAATCGCATCTTCGCCGCTCGTGAAGCGTCGTCCGTATCTCGCTTCGGAGGATGAAGCTCAACGCTCCACGAGATGCGCTGCACGGCTTGAGCTATGTGGATCTTTCTGAACGATCGGTTCGTACGGGCGGAGGAGGCTGTGGTATCGGTCTTCGACCATGGCTTCCTCTATGGTGACGGGGTCTATGAAACGATCCGATCGTACGGCCCTCGGATCTTCATGCGGGACCAGCATCTCGCTAGGCTCCGCCGTTCGGCGGAGGCCATCGGGATCGAGATTCCCATCCCTCCCAAGGACTGGCCCGGCTTACTCCACGAGGCCATGGAACGTAACGCCGTCGGCAACGAGCAGGCCGACGCCTACCTCCGCATCACGGTCACTCGCGGCGAAGGCGAAATCGGGTTGGACCCGTCGCTCTGTCGGCATCCGACGGTCGTCATCGTGGCGAAAGCGCTCGCCGCTTATCCCCCGCACCTCTATCGAGACGGCGTCCGCTTGATCATCGCGCAGACCCGCCGCAACCTACCCTCCGCCTTATCCCCCCACATCAAGTCGCTGAACTTCCTCAACAACATCCTGGCGAAGCAGGAAGCGGTTCGAGCGGGAGCCTTTGACAGCGTCATGCTGAATTGGCAGGATCACTTGACCGAATGCACGACCAGCAACCTCTTTTTCGTTTGGAGCGGCCGGCTCTGCACACCGGCCGTCGAGTGCGGCATTTTGGACGGGATCACCCGGGAACTTGTCCTCCTCCTGGCTCGCGAGCACGGTATCCCGACTGAAGAAGGCCGGTATAGTGTCTCGACCTTGCTGGAAGCAGAGGAGTGTTTCCTCACAAATACCAGTATGGAGCTGATGCCCGCCACACAGGTAAATAGGTCTCCGGTCGGGACAGGCCAGCCTGGGCCGATGACCCAGCGGCTCCGCACAATTTTTACTGAACAACGTCGACGCTTTGGGGAGGACTGACCGTAGTTTTTCTTGCGGTTCGGCGACGAATGGGTTCTTTTTATTTTGGGAGGAACTCGTCACGGCACAAGATTTGCTTAATTTTTGACAGGTCCCGGCCGTGATGCTATGGTCAACGCGATGTCCTGGTTGTTCGACAGAGCGAACGCAACTCCTCAACCGAGTGCCATCATCTCCTGGTCGGCTGTCGGCGTGTTCTGCTTTTCCCTGGCACCCATACTCCACCTCCCTGTTTTCGCTCAGGCCGAAATCTACCAGTTTGTCGATGCCAACGGCACCGTATTCCTGACCAACGTGCCGTCCGATTCCCGCTACCGGAGAATCGACCTGGATTCAACAAACCTGCGTGCCACACTGTCCGAAAAAGAGTTGGAACGCGTGATTGCGCGGCACTCCCGGCAACACCGCCTTCACCCCGCGCTGCTACTGGCGGTGATTAAGGCAGAGTCCGATTTCGATCCCATGGCGGTCTCTCGAGCCGGGGCCGTGGGCCTCCTGCAGTTGATGCCGCAAACCGCCGTGCAGTTGGACGTGCGAGACATCTACAATCCCGACGAGAATATCGGTGGAGGAGCCAGGCACCTACGCTATCTTCTCGACCGCTTCCACGGCAATCTTCCTCTCGCCCTTGCGGCATACAATGCGGGCGAGACCCTCGTTGAACGGTACCGGACTCTGCCGCCGATCGATGAAACGCGCCGTTACGTCTCCAAGGTCCTTCGCTATTACCGGCACTTCCTGTTCGCCAACGCCGGTTCCGGGCTCAAAACCGTCACCGCGCACTCCCGCGCCACCCAATCACTAGACCTCGCGTTTTCGGTTCCTCCACAGCGATGACCCGCTCTTTCACCTGCGCCACCTGGCTATGCTGGCGCCAGCCCGGCCGTGTTTTTTCGGGGAAATCCGCCCGGTAGTGCGCACCGACACTGTTCTCCCGCCATAGCGCCGCCTCGGCGATGCACTGCGCGACCTGAATCATATTCTTCACTTCCAACGCCGTCCTCGACCCGAAGGAGCGTGACACCAAGCGCGCCCAGCGCGACAACTGTGCCGTCGCGCTGGTCAGTGAATCCCGTGTCCGGACCAGTCCGACTTTCCCCCACATCAGCCGACGCAACGAACTCCGAAGTTTCTCCGCATCTTCCAGTTCACACAATGTGCTGCCTTCCAGTTCTTTCGAGGACGGAATCACCGGGGCGGCTCGCAGGCGCGAAGCGAACTCCGTCGCCGCCCGCGCCGCCCGAGTTCCGAACACCAGCCCTTCCAACAGCGAGTTGCTGGCCAGGCGATTGGCGCCGTGAACTCCGCTGCATGCAACCTCCCCGGCTGCAAAGAGGCCGGGCAGGCTTGTCGCGCCGGCCAGGTCGGTCCGTACCCCGCCCATCATGTAATGGGCGCTCGGCGAGACCGGAATCCACTCCTCCGTGATATCGATGTCATAGCGCAGGCATGTGGCGTAAATGGTCGGAAACCGCCGTTTGATGAACGTCGCGTCCAGATGCGTGACATCCAGGTAGACGTGGCGGGAGCGGGTCGCCGCCATCTCGGACCAGATCGCGCGGGCGACGACGTCGCGCGGCGCTAAGTCTCCCGCCGGGTGGTACTTGTGCATGAAGAGCTCGCCCTTGCTGTTGCGGAGTAGGCCGCCTTCCCCGCGCATCGCCTCGGAGAGGAGAAACGGTGGGCTGGACGGTAGATAGAGGGAGGTGGGATGGAACTGCACGAACTCCATATCCTCCAGAACCGCGCCGGCCCGCAAGGCCATCGCCATGCCATCCCCGGTAGCATTGGGCGGATTTGTCGTCCGCGCATAGATCTGCCCAGCCCCTCCGGTCGCAAGCACCACGGCTTTGGCGGAGATCACCTTCCGCTGTCCCGACAGCTCATCGAGCGCCAGCGCGCCACAACATCGTCCATCCACGGCGACCAGATCCACCGTGAAGTGCCGCTCAAGCTGCTGGATCTGCTTCTGCCGGCTCGCCCGCGCCAGCAGCACCCGAACCATCTCGTTGCCGGTCGCATCCCCACGCGCCCGGAGGATGCGGCTGCGGCTGTGCGCCGCCTCCCGGGCAAAGGCGAATTTTCCGCCGACTTTGTCGAATTCGGCTCCCCATGCAATGAGTTCGTGAATCCGCTCCGGGCCCTCTTCCACCAACACCCGCACGGCCTCTTCCCGGCAGAGCCCGTGCCCCGCCTTCAGCGTGTCGGTCAGATGGATGGCTATATCGTCTTCCTCGCTCAACGCCACCGCGACGCCGCCCTGCGCATAGATCGAACTGCTTT
>JBBIOW010000218.1:0-4503 GCA_037443165.1 Nitrospiraceae bacterium
GTAAATGGCCGATCGCCTCGCGCGCGGCCGGATGTATGCCCGATGTGATCACGCGTGCCGGGCGTCCATCGCCTCCCGAGTCGAACACCGCGAGCGCCGCAGACGAGGCGCTCGTCAGCCGACGCGCCCGCTCGAGCAAACGTTCGAGCACCGCCTGGGTGCTGTGCCCGACCGAGATCGTCCGCGCCGCTTCGACGAGTCCTTCCAGCGCCTGGATACGTCCACGGAGCGCCGCCTCGGCCTCCTCCGCGCGCAGACATTCCACGACGAGGCGACGACTCATCCACAGCAGGAGCCCGCTCAAGGGAACCAGCACGAGCCCCGCTGCCGCCGCCCACGGGAGGAGCGAGCGCCACAGGGGAGCGAGGACGTCGCTTCGATCCATGCGGATCAGCACCCGCCAGTCGAATCCCGGGAAGGAGTCGTAGCCCCTCGTGCGGGCATACCCCGTCAGAACCGGGTGGTTCCGGCGAAGGTGGAGCTCCTCGACAAAGCCCGGCGGTCCCTCAGCCGCGAGCTGAACGGACCGAAGCCCCAGCGCTAGCAAGTTCTTTTGGCCTTCTTCCCGGAGCATCGAGTCGGCGATGAGGTCCCCCGCACGGTTGACGAACTGATACTCGATGCTAGTGGAGGTCCCGTACTGCGACAAGAGCATCACCAGCGTCCGTCGGGCCTGGCCTTCGAGCGCCGACAGCCCCACGTGAGCGGTCACCGCACCGAGAAATCGTCCATCCTGTTCCCTGAACGCACGGCTGATGCTCACCACCCACTGGCCTTTCGCCTCCGCCGACCGATGGGCATCGCGGAGATCGATCTCGCCGCCGGCCTCGAGCACCTGAAACCAGGATTCGGCGCCGAGCGACCGGCCGACCGTGTTCGGGTCGGAGGCGGCAATGACGACTCCCTTCGCGTCGGTGACGCCGAGCCATTCGTAGCCGGGGTAGACGGTTTGCAGGCCGGTCACGAGCTGGCTCATCGCCATGCGGTCCCGGCCACGGAAGACCGGGTGTCGCACGAGCAGCGCGACGTCGCCGTACCGCTCGGCCAACATCCGATCGATGCCCTCGGCGACCTCCTGCGCCGCCAGGGAGAGCAGTATCCCGCTTTGGGTGAGCAGCTCATTCGCCGCGTGTCGGACCAGCAGGATGCCGCTTCCCACCAGCAGTGCCAAGACTGCCAGCATCAGGACCGGCAACCGCCACACGAGTCGCCGACTGCGCTTCGTCGCCATGTCGCTGTCCAACGCCACGCCCTCGACAACAAAAAAGGCGCTCCCGGTCCTCCCACGCCTGTCCGCGCGGGGTGTCCGGTTGCGCCTTCAACTGGTAGGGCTCTCCCCCGACCCGTTAAGGCCGGCCGAGCCTGCGCCTCGACCGTGCAGATGCTGTCTGTTTCCTTATCGGCTCATTCACGATGCACTTGAGCGGCTCCGGCGCTCCCGCTCCAGTAACTCCTCGAGGTGTTTGCGCAGCACGCCCAGGTCCTTCGAGCGGAAGGCGTGTTTGGTGCGCTCCAGCACGGCGATGGCTTCGACGAGCGCGTCCTCGTACGCCTCCCGCCGCGGACAGGCCAACAGATGACACAGATCGAGACCGCGTGCCTCCGACCCAACCGAGGAAACAGCGAGCGCCTCGTGAAAGGTCAGGGCCACCCGGAGGACCTGGGCGCGAAGATCGGACAAGGCCCGCGCGAGAGTCGCAGCCCGGTCGGGTGCCTCGGTCGCCGAGCCCGACCGCTCGATCAGGGCCGCCTCGCAGTGCGCGATGGCCTCGCAGACCGTTCCCGCCTCCTCGCGCATCCGCTCGAGTGCGCGCAGGAACCTGCCCGTGTCCATCGTGCGGCGGACCCGGTCGAGCAGAGCGCCAGCGTCCAGCGGTTTGATCAAATAATCGACGACCGAGAAGCGCAGGGCGTCCACCGCCGTGGGCACGCTCGGGTGCCCTGTCGTCAGGATGACCGGCACCGCGATGCGCTTCTCGCGCATCGCGCGGAGCAACTCGAGCTCCGCATTGCCCGGCATCCGAATGTCGGCGATCACGAGATCGTACCACCGTGCGGCCAGCGCCTGTTCGGCGTCATATCCATCCTGCACCGCCTCGACCTCGTACCCCGCACCCTCGAGCCAATCGACGAGCGTCCGCCGGAACGTCGCGTCGTCGTCCGCGACGAGGATCTTCCCAAGGGCTGGCGGATCCGTACCGTCCGGCCGGCGATCGGCCATGGCGCCCTCGTCCCGGGTATCCGCGCCGGAACCGGTCATGAATCCAGTACCTCCCGCACTTTGGCACGCAAGGCCTCGGCCGTAAACGGCTTGCGCAAAAAGGCGACATCCGGGTCGAGGACCCCGTGGTGGACGATCGCGTTCTCGGCGTAGCCGGACATAAAGAGCGACTTCATCTCCGGTCGCTCTGCCTGCAGGCGTTCCGCCAGCCGACGGCCGTTCACATCCGACAAGACCACGTCGGTCAGCAACAGGTGGATCCATCCGCGGTGAGCGGCGCTGATCGCCTGCGCTTCTTCCCCCGTCGCGGCGGTCAACACCGTGTAGCCGCAGGCTGCCAGGACCGTTTTGGCATAGTCCCGCACGGCGCTATCGTCCTCGACCACCAGCACCGTTTCCGTACACGGTTTTGTCTGGACTCCGGGCGCTGAGGCCTCGCTCATCTCTGTCGGCTCGTCATCGACGCGTGGGAAGAAGATTTTGACCGTCGTGCCCCGTCCCAGCTCGCTGTAAATGGACAGCGTCCCCCCGCTCTGTTTCACGATGCCGTACACGGTCGAGAGGCCCAACCCTGTGCCCTTCCCCAACGGCTTGGTCGTAAAGAACGGCTCGAGACACCTCGCCAGCGTGGCCGCATCCATACCCTGGCCGTTGTCGCTGATGGCCAACATGACATACCGGCCCGGTCTGGTGTCCGGATGGGTTCGGCAGTAGGCTTCATCCAGCTCGGCGTTGGCGGTCTCGATGGTCAAGATCCCACCGGCGGGCATGGCGTCTTTCGCATTCACCGCCAAGTTCATGATCACCTGCTCGAGTTGGTTCCGATCGGCTCGTATCCGACCGAGTGCCGATCCTTCGATCACGCGAAGCGAAATGTTTTCCCCGATCAGCCGGCGCACGAATTCTTCCATGTCGGCGACGACCGCGTTCAGATCGAGCACCCGCGGCGCGATCACGTCCTTTCGGCTGAACGCGAGGATCTGCCGCGTGAGGGCCGCCGCCCGCTCGCCCGCCTCGCGGATGTGCTCGACGTACCGCCGCTGGTGGGGCACGATTTGTTCCAAGAGCACGGTGCTGTAGCCCAAGATCGCGGTCAAGATATTGTTGAAATCGTGGGCGATCCCGCCGGCCAATCGGCCGAGCGCTTCCAATTTCTGAGTCTGGCGGAGTTGGGCTTCGAGCCGTTCGCGGTCGGTCAGATCCACGAAGCTGATCACGATGCCGCTCAATGTGCCGTCTTCGCCGTACCACGGTCCCGAGCAGCCGGCGACGGGAATGCTCGTGTCGTCGCGGCGCCACATGATCTCGGCCTCGCACTTGTGCGTCCGGCCCGTGCGCCCTCCCTCGAAGAACGGGCAGACCTCTTCCGCGCACGGGCGCCCATCGGCTCGCTTGGGATGAACGAGCGGATGCAGCCTCTGCCCGATCAACTCGTCCGCCGCATACCCCAACAACGCCGCTCCTGCCCGGTTGGCGAACACGCAGATCCCCGTGCGATCGAGGCCGAAGATGCCTTCGTCGACAGCATTCAGAATGGCTCGCAATCGCGATTCCGCCGCCTTGAGTTCTCGCACCAACGACGCACTTTCGATCGCCGCCGTTGCCATATGGCCGAGGGTGGCGAAGAGCTGCTCGTCCAGGTCCGTAAACGGCGCCGGCTCGCCCGCCTCTCCGATCTTGTCCGCCACATAGAGCCGGCCGAAGAGTTGCCCATGGGCCCTGAGCGACACGCCCATGAACGAGGTCATTGGGGGGTGATGCGGCGGAAACCCGGTAAAGGCCGGATGTCGCCTGAGATCGGCCAGCCGCAAGACCCCGTCTTCCTTCGCAAGATATCCCAACAGACCACGGCCGGCCGGCAAGCGGCCGATAGCGCTCCTGATCGCCTCGTCCATTCCCGCCGTCACCAACTCGTCGAACCGCTCACCTGTTTGGTCGAACATGCCCAGGGCGGCGTACCGGGCTCCTGTCAGCTCGCGGGCCGCTTCGGCGATCCTGGTGAGCAGCGCTGGCAGCGAAAGGACATCGCGCTGAAACACCGTGGTGATCGTGTTCAACCGCACGAGCCGCGCAAGTTGACTGTCAATTTCCCGGACCATCGTCCGCACGGCCCGCGCGAGATCGCCCAGCTCGTCGAGGCCGGCCAGCAGCTCGCCGGGCGCTTCTGTCACCGGGAGGGCGACTCGCTCGACCGGCAATACGCGAGCCGACTGAGCACGACCTACGGCCAGTGCCTTCATCGCCAGCAACGGCAGGACGAGCAGGCGGTGAACGATCACACC
>JBBIOW010000219.1:0-4462 GCA_037443165.1 Nitrospiraceae bacterium
AGCAGGTGGAGGAGCCGATCTACATCCGCCCGGCCGAGCGCGTGAACTGGCTGTAACGCCACGCCGGTGCCCGTGGAGTACAGAGGGAGAGGGGGCGCGCGGCACCGCGCGCCCCTTTCCTTCCTTCCATCGAGGGGGCAGGGAGCGCACAGGAGGGCTCCCTGTCCCCCTTGTCTTTTGACCCCGCCCAAGCACTCATGGGTGACGCGGCCCACGAGTGCTCCCCGCGAAACGTAAGGAGGCGACTCCGGGATGACGCGACCGACCGTGAACCACGTGCTCGTCAGTCTCTTGATCGTGCTGGCCGGGTTCCTGGCCGCGCAGGCCCTCACCCAGCTCGATCGGGACCTGCGCATCTTGTACGCGGAATACACCCTGGCCGCGGCGGACCTGGGCCACGTCTCCGGCGATCTCATCCGCTACCGGAGCACCATCCTGCGCGCCCTGGAAGCGCCGACCGCCGCTGAGGCCGAGCGGATCCTCGCCTCGCTGCCCGCCCAGCGAGCCCGGGTGCTGCAGGCCATCGACCGCTATGCCGCCGCCAGCCGGCAGGCCGCCCGCGGCGGGCCCGCAGAAGCCGCGGCCTTGCAGGCCCTGCGGACCAGCGTGGCTGCCTACTTCGCCGACGCCGACGAGACGGTCCGGTTGATCCGGCGCCGGTGGGTCGCGCCCCGCCCGGAGGAGGCCGCCGCATGGCAGGACCAGGCCGAGCAGCACGCCTCGGCCCGGGCTGGCGTCACGTTGATCCAGGTCAGCGTCGCCCTGGACCAGGTGTTGGAGACCGTCGCGACGGTGGCCCGCACCCTGTACGCGGACGGGACGCGCACGATCCGGCGGAGCAGCCTCCTGCTGGTCGGAGGGAGTCTGGTGCTGGTCGCCTTCGTGTTGTTCGGGCAACGGGCCCCCGTCCCGGTTCGCCTCGCGCCGCGGGCCCCATCCCCAACACAAGACGGGACCCCGGCAGATGTGATGCCTCGACCTGACCATCGGCTCACAGAGCCATCGACTCCGGCCCGAGGCAAGCTACACAATACGGAAGCGCCTCCCGGCGACCAGTAAAGCCGGACTCTCGCCCGGCCGACTCCCCCGGATTGACCCGGTTTCCTCTCCTCGGAGTTGCACTGCGAAATCGCCTCCAGTAAGGTACATCATGTCAGCGCAATGCAGGATCAAGGAGGCAGACGATGAGGATCGTAGGAGGCTCGTTCATCGTGCTACTCGTCACCCTTGTGTTTGCCGGTCAGGAGAGTCTGGCCCGTCGGGAGATACGCACTCCAGAACAGAAGCAGCAGTTGCGGCAGATCCAACGGGTGCTCGTCGAGGTCCTGGCCCTGACCGACCGTGGCCGGGTCGATCCTGCTCCTCTCCGCGACGCCGTCGCCCGCCGGCTCACAGAGGTCGGCTATACCGTGCTGACCGATCCGGCCCAGCCGCATGACGCCACCCTGAAGGTCAAATGCGAGCAGCGCAAAGTATGGGAAGGCACCACCGCCCTTGGGGGTGATGCCGACCTGCCCGATATGCCGCACCGAACCTGGAAAGGGCCCGCTTGTCAACTCACCTACTCGGTCCTGGACCGTCCTTCAGGGTGGCGTCGGGAGGTGAGGACTGACTTCGCCGACGCGATCGCTGCAGCGGCAGAGGCGAAGGCAGAGGACCCCGGCGCGTTCGCCCTGGAGCAGTTACGGGCACGGCTGGAAGCGTATGACTTCCCGGTGATCCTCACCCAGGAATGGGAGCAGGAGGAGCGCTTGCTTGCGCTGTTGCGCAAGGCCGACGAGCCCTCCGCGCGGAAGGTGAAGGTCATCCGGGCGCTCGGCGAGCTGTTCGCCGCCTCGGCGGGCCCCGACCTTCGGACTCTGCTCCACGATCCGAACCCGGAAATCGCGGCGGCGGCAGCCATTGCCCTGGGCAACATCGGCCAACAAGACAGTCTGGACGCGCTCATCGAGGCGTTGCAAGCCGGTAGCCCCCCGCTGAAGCTTGCCGCTGCAAAGGCGCTGGGGAAAGTCGGCGCCCTGCACGGGAACGTGGCGATCATTCCCCCCCTGCTCGACGCGCTCAACACGGATGACCTGGCCTTGAAGACCGAGGTGGTCTGGGCTTTGGGGCAACTGCCCGACCGGCGAGCCTATGAGCCGCTCCTGGCGCTGCAACGGTCGTTGCGCAACGTCCGCACCAGCGACCGCACGTCGCCGGAAGGGAAGCTCTGGGATGCACTGAGCTATACGCTCAAACAGATTGACACCTTCGATCAACTCAACTGATCATTCCTGATTCCTCATTCTGCAATTCATCATTTTCAGAGTCATGGCTGAAGTCCGACTCGAAGAGGTCAGCAAGCGTTACGGCCGGACCGATGTCATCGCCGGATTGACGCTGACCGTGCGCGACGGAGAACTGTTCACCATCGTCGGGCCCTCCGGGTGCGGCAAGTCTACGCTGCTGCACCTGATCGCGGGACTCGACACCCCGACGGAGGGGCGCATTCTCTTCGACGGCCGAGATGTGACGGAGATGCCGCCGCGGGCGCGGGACATCGCGTTGGTCTTTCAGAGCTACGCCCTCTACCCGCACATGACCGTGGCGGAGAACCTGGCCTTTCCGCTCCGCGTGGCGAAACACCGGACCGGCGGTTCCCGTGAGGAGATCGCCGCCGAGGTCCGGCGCGTCGCCGATCTCCTGGGGATCGCGACCGTTCTGGATCGTCGCCCGCGCGAACTCTCCGGGGGTCAGCGGCAACGGGTGGCGCTGGGACGCGCGCTGATCCGGAGGCCCCGGGTGTTTCTCTTGGATGAACCGCTCTCCAATCTGGATGCCCAACTGCGGGCCGGCATGCGGGCCGAACTGCGGAAACTGCACGACGACGTCAAGTCCACCATGATCTACGTCACCCACGACCAGACCGAGGCCATGACGCTCGCCGACCGCCTAGCGGTCCTGGATCGGGGTCGCCTCCAGCAGATCGGCACGCCGCGCGACCTCTACGACAAGCCAGCGAACCGGTTTGTCGCGGGATTCATCGGCTCCCCGCCCATGAATCTGCTGAATGCGCACATCGAGGACGGGGAAGTCCGGGCGGGATCGATCCGCCTTCGCCTGCCGCAGCCGGCCGGGCCGCGACCCGCCACGACGCCGGTCACGCTCGGCATCCGACCGGAACATGCGCGGGTACATCCGGCCGGCGCCGCGGGCGGGAGCAGCGGACTCGTCGGCACAGTGCGGCTGGCCGAACTGTCGGGGAGCCAACTGTGGGTGAGCGTGGAACTCCGCGGCGACGATCCGGGAACGATCCTCGTTGGTCTCGCGGATGCGACCGCTCAGCTTCAACCGGGCGACCAGGTCACGGTCCGGCTCGACCAGGCGGCGCCTCATCTCTTCGACGCGGAGACCGGCGCGCGCATCGACTTCGCGATCGGACCGGAGCCGGGATGACGGGGATCAGCTCTTCTGCCTCAGGCGAAGCACAACGACCGACCGGGCTTCCAGTTCGTACGGCTCCCCGCCCTTGAACATCTTCACCTGTTTGCGGTCACCCGAGACCGTGGTGTCCAGAACCGGCACCCACCGCACGCCGCGCTTATGGGCCGGTAAGGTGAAGGCCAGGGGTTCATGGTGCATGTTCAACAGGATGAGCAATGTCTCGTCCTGAATCGGTTGGCCCCGCTCGTCCGTCTCTTCGATGGCGTCCCCGGCCAGGCGCAACCCCAAGGACCGCGCATAGCCGGAGCCCCAATCCTCGTCGGTCATCTCCTTGCCGTCGGGACGAAACCAGGCGAGGTCCTTCACTTCGGAGCCCCGGATGCGGCGGCCTTGAAAAAAGCGCCGCCGCCGGAGCACCGGATGCCGCTTACGCAACATGATCAGGCTCTGCGTGAACGCCAACAGCTCGCGCGCCGCGCGGTCGAGCTTCCAATCGAACCAGCTCAGCTCGTTGTCCTGGCAATAGGCGTTGTTATTGCCGCGTTGGGTTCGCCCGATCTCGTCGCCGCCGCAGAGCATCGGGACCCCCTGCGACAGGAGAAGCATAGCCAAGAAATTCCGCTTCTGTCGTTCGCGCAACGCGTTGATCGCCGGATCGTTGGTGGGACCTTCGGCCCCGCAATTCCAGCTCAGGTTGTCGTCGGTCCCGTCGCGGTTCTCCTCGCCGTTGGCTTCGTTGTGCTTGTGGTTGTACGAGACCAGATCATGCAGGGTGAAGCCGTCGTGGGCGGTGACGAAATTGATGCTGGCGTGGGGCCGTCTTCCTCCGCCTTCGTACAAGTCGCTGCTGCCGGACAGGCGGTACGCCAGTTCCGCCACCTGGCCCCCGTCCCCTCGGACAAACCGCCGGATGGTGTCCCGGTACTTGCCGTTCCACTCGGCCCAGCCCACCGGGAAGTTGCCGACCTGATAGCCGCCTTCGCCCAGATCCCATGGCTCTGCGATGAGCTTGACCTGGGACAGAACCGGGTCCTGATGA
>JBBIOW010000220.1:0-4410 GCA_037443165.1 Nitrospiraceae bacterium
TTTCGTTGTGTTACAATTCGCCCGATCCTGCGGCCATGCGACGAACCGCCCGCCTGTAAGCGCACATGGCCGTACACCGACTCATCCGTGTTTCCCTGACCGGCTTCTCCTCGGAGCGATAGCGGAGGAGAGAAAGGGCGTACTATGGAACTCGGCTTCATCGGCCTGGGCAAGATGGGAATGAACATGGTCGTGCGGCTGCAGCGCGACCGACATCGCGTGGTGGTCTACGACCGGGCGACGGATTTGATCAAGCAGGCGGAGAGCCAAGGCTGCGTGGGCGCTTCCTCGATCGCGGACTTGGTCGCGAAACTGTCGCCCCCGCGCGCGGTCTGGATCATGGTCCCGTCCGGCACGCCGACCGAGGAAACGGTCCGGGCCGTGGCGGCGCTGTTGCAAGCCGGCGACATCGTCGTGGACGGAGGCAACACCAACTTCCATGATGACGTCCGGCGCGCGGCCGAACTGAAGCCGCGCGGCATTCACTACATCGACGCCGGTACGAGCGGCGGTGTGTGGGGGCTCAAGCTCGGCTACTGTTTGATGATCGGCGGCGAGGAGGCACCGGTCAACCGTCTGGCGCCCGTCTTTCAGACCCTCGCCCCCGAACACGGCTGGGCCCGCGTCGGGGGACACGGCGCCGGTCACTACGTCAAGATGGTCCACAACGGCATCGAGTACAGCATGATGCAAGGCTATGCCGAGGGATTCGAACTGCTGTCGAAGAGCGACTATTCCCTCGACCTGGCGCAGGTCGCCGAACTGTGGATGCACGGCAGCGTGGTACGGTCCTGGCTGTTGGAACTGGCCGCCGGCGCGCTGAAAGAGGATCCCCGATTGGAGAAACTCAAAGGCTATGTACAGGATTCCGGCGAAGGCCGCTGGATGGTCGAGGACGCGCTGGAAAAGGCGGTGCCGGTGCCGACATTGACCGCCGCGCTGTTTACGCGGTTCCGCTCGCGGCAGGAGGAGTCGTTTGCAGAGAAGATGCTGGCCGCGTTACGCAACGCGTTCGGCGGCCACGCGGTTCGGCGTTGACCGGGCCGGTTCGAAGGAGTCGCGACATGCCTCAACCCGTCAAAGACCACACGCCGGAACCCTGCATCCTGGTCATCTTCGGCGGATCCGGCGACCTGGCCAAGCGCAAGCTGATTCCGGCCCTCTACAACTTGTCGTTGGATGGGATGTTGCCCTCGAACTTCGCCGTCCTTGGGCTCGGTCGCCGAAACATAAGCGACAGGGAGTTCCGGGACAACACCCGCGAAGGGATCATCAAGTACTCCCGGCAGGCGTTGGTTGATCGAAAGTGGGCCGACTTCGAGCGACATCTGTTTTACCTGGCCGGCTCGATCGATGACCCGGCCTTATACGAAGCCATCAAAGTCCGCACCGAGCAGATCGAGGGGGACTTGCATCTCCCCGGAAACCGCATTTTCTACCTGGCGATTCCCCCCAATTCATTCGCGTCCGCCTGCGAAGGGCTTCAACAAGTCGGGCTCGTCTCGCCGCCGGACGGCGTGCATCCGTTCTGCCGCATCATCGTCGAAAAGCCGATCGGCCGCAATTTGAAATCGGCCCAGGAGATCAATGCCGTCATCGGACGGGTCTTCGACGAATCCCAAATCTTTCGTATCGACCACTACCTCGGCAAGGAGACGGTACAGAACATCCTGGTGCTCCGGTTCGCGAACAGCATTCTGGAGCCGCTCTGGAACCACAAATACATCGCCCATGTCCAGATCACCGTCAGCGAGGCGGAGGGCGTGGGAACCCGTGCCGCCTATTACGAAGAGACCGGCGCATTGCGCGATATGGTCCAGAACCATCTGTTGCAGTTGCTGTGCCTGGTCGCGATGGAGCCGCCATACTCGCTCGATCCGGATGTGGTGCGCAATGCGCGGATCGATGTGCTGCGGTGCCTCAGGCCGATCACAGGAAGAGACGTCAACCAGTTCACGGTGCGAGCCCAATACAGTCCGGGGATTGTGGGCGGCGTGGAAGTGCCGGGATACCGGCGGGAGCCGGGCATCCGTCCCGATTCGACGACCGAAACCTATGTCGCGCTGAAGTTGTTCCTCGACAATTGGCGGTGGGCCGGGGTGCCGTTCTACCTGCGAACCGGCAAAGCCATGGCCAAGCGGGCCAGCGAAGTCGCCGTCCAGTTCAAAGACATCCCCCAGATCCTGTTTAACGCGAACCCGGCCTCGCCTCAGCCGCCGAACGTGCTCACGCTCCGCATCCAGCCCGAGGAGGGCATGTCCCTGCGGATGATTTCCAAGGTGCCGGGGACGAAAGCGCAAACCCACCCGGTCGAACTCAACTTCAAGTACGGCGATGCGTTCGGATCGCCGTCGCCCGAGGCCTATGAGCGGCTCCTCCTGGACGTCATGGCGGGTGACGCATCGCTCTTCATGCGGCGAGACGCGGTCGAAGCGTCATGGGCCTGGATCACCCCGATTCTTGAAGGCTGGCAGACCTACGGCACCAAATGGCTGCCGGAATATTCCGCGGGAAGCTGGGGACCGGTCGAAGCCGACCGGCTGATTCAGAACGACGGGAGAACGTGGCGGACGCTTTAACGCGCGACGTGCTGGAGACCCGCCTCTAACCGTGCGCCGCTTATCGCCGCCGGTCAAGACCCGCCGAACCGGGCTGCCAATACCTGGTCGTATAACAGCGTCGCCAGAAGCCGGTACCCGTCCGTCGTCAGATGAAGCCCGTCATTGGAATAACGCTCCGCCAGCAGCCACGTCTCTGGCTCGGCTGTCGCGGTAAAGAGATCCACAACAGGCAGGCGCTTGGATATGGCATAGTCGCTGATCAGGCGATTGAGCTCTCGGCGCCTGGCGATGTGTTCGTCCAACCACCGCTTCTCGCTTGCAGAAATCAGCCCGCCGTCGAGACGTAGCGACGGCACGGTGACCGGAATCGGCTGGACGCCGGCTGCGAGGGCCGATTCATACATCTTCACCAGATTGCGCATGATATCGGCCGGCTGCGCGTTCCACCCGAGATCGTTGGTGCCGCCCAGGATGACGACGACCGCCGGTCGCTGATCCAGCACGTCGCGGCGGAACCGCATGGCCATTTCCCCGGTCAGTTCCCCGCAGAGGCCGCTGACCGCTACCCGCGCGGCCGTTCCGAGACGCTCCTGCAAAAAGCCGCCGTACGGAGTTTCGAGGCCGGCCGGATTGTCCGGAGAGGGAGCTTGAAACCCGGCCGTGAGGCTGTCGCCGAAACAGATGACGAGCGGAGCGGAATCGGAACGCATCATGCCGGCCTTTACCCTCCCGGGCGTGTCTGCGCGCATGGCTGAAGGCGCTGCGTGACCCGCGCGTGCATCGGAAAAAGGTGCCGCGATTCTATCCTCGAAACGATCGGTCAGGCAACGCCGGGCGGCGCGCGGATCTGCGTATCCCGGAGCGGATATTTTCTTGACGAACCGGATGGTTGGGGGTACGAGTATCTCGTATGACCGACCTGAAAACCGCGCAGCAGATGATGGCCGCGGCAGTAGCAAAAGACGCCGCCGATCCGGAAGTGAGTTCCGTCAAGCAACTGCTGAAACTGCTTGATAAGACATCGAAATCGACCCGCACGTACGGCTTCAGCAACCCCGTCGCACAGAAGTTCTTCCAGCAGTTTTACCAGGACCTCACGGCCCATCTGGGCACGTATGCGACGCTCGGCTTTCTCGTCCAGCGTTCGGAACTGCATTTCAAAGGTGAGGTGGTCTATCAAACCGACTCCTCGGGAGAAAATCTGGCGTTCAAGCTCTATGCGGACGGCATCCGTGAACTGACCTTCCACGACGGCCTGACGCAGGAGGATTTGACGTTCTTCCTGGAAGCTCTGTGGGGCGACGCCGATCCGGCGCAAAACGATGACGACGATATCGTGACCCGCTTGTGGGCGAAAAATCTTTCCACGATCACGTTCGTCACCGCGGAAGAGATCATCAAAGTCTCCGGCACCGGCGATGTCCTCACCCCGCAGAACGAAGGAACCATGAACGCCCCGGTTTCCTCCCTCCGCGACATGATCGACAAGGAAAAGGCCGCGCAGGCCAAGGAAAGAGCAAGCACATCGGCCGAGGTCTCGCGGTTTCAGTCGGGCCTGGTCGGTTACGAAGTCTCTGAAGAGGAATTGGATGCCCTCGCCAAGGAGATCGAGGCCGAATCCGCACGAGACAGCGTGATGTACGTGCTGGACATGCTGCTGGCGATTTTGGCCTCGGAACAATCCGCAGCTCTACTGACCAAACTCTTCGACGTGTTCGACAATGTCCTGGAGACCCTGACGAAGCAGGGCCGCTGGACCGCCCTCAATCACGTGCTGGACCTGCTTCAACAGGCTGGCAGCGCGCGCGCCGGGTTGTCGGACGACCACCGAAAACAGTTGGCGGCGCTG
>JBBIOW010000221.1:0-4369 GCA_037443165.1 Nitrospiraceae bacterium
CCCGCAGGGCCTGCCTGTCGGCAGACAGGTGAGCCGAAGGCTCATAGGGACTGTCATGAAAATGCGGACTCTGTCACCGGGCAGCCGGGCATCCGTTTCCGGAGGAGCGATAGCGCGTTGACCGCAATGGGTCACGGTTCCAAAGGGTCGAACAGAGTGAACCGCTGGCCCATGATGAATGACGGCTTTGTAAGCCAGACCACAGAACGGCCGAGACCCTCTTTGGTAAAAGAACGGCAGGTTTCCAATTACCCTATAAGGAGGAGGGATATGGCCAAGGTCGCCATCGTTGTTTTAGCGGATACGGAGACGCACGAGGGGCTGGGACGGGTCGTCAACGCGTTGGAGGCGGTGAAGGAATTCAAAGACGCCCAGGAAGACGTGCAACTGATCTTCGACGGCGCCGGGCCCAAGTGGATTCCGGAACTGTCGAAGCCGGACCATAAGGTCCATGGGCTCTATGAAGCCGTGAAGGATCGGATCGCCGGCGCGTGCGAGTTCTGCGCGGGCGCGTTCGGCGTCAAGGACAAAGTCGTGGCGTGCGGGGTGAAGCTGGCCGGAGAATTCGAAGGCCACCCGAGCTTCAAGACTCTGGTGTCACAGGGGTATCAGGTCATCACGTTTTAGCGAGCGCTTCACCGAGGCCAGTACATGATGAGGGCTACACCTGCTAAGCAGATGCCTGCCCCCAGAATGTCATAGCGATCTGGCTCTATTTGATCGATCGCCCAGCCCCAGACAAGCGAGAGCACGATGAACCAGCCTCCATAGGCAGCGTACACTCGTCCAAAATGAGCAGGCTGGTACGTTGGAACCACTCCGTACAAAAACAGCACAATTCCGCCAAGGACTCCCAAGGTCCAACTGGCCCCGTTGCGCTATTTTTTCTATAGATTGTTGGAACAACGTTTCTTACACAGACCCGCCACGATGTACAGCAGGACTGACTTCGTCATCACCATGATGTTGTATGACCTCCTTGTCACATCCGCCAGTTCAGTCTTTCCCCATGCGTTCCGCCAGATGACCGACAAGGGGAGGAACCCAGCAGAGATTTGCGGCAATGGTTTCAAGAGCCGTGAAGACCTGGGTCGTCGGACGAAATCCGACCACACGGCTCAGCAGCAACCCGATCGGGACGATCAGCACGATCGCTAAGTTCGTCACCATGACTGGATGTCGAGAATACTGAGCAAGGGCCTCGCCCCATGTTCCTTCCCACCACCGAAGAAAGACCGCGCCAGCGATATTCGCTCCAATCTGATCGCCAAGCGCATAGAACTACGGGATATAAAATCCTTCCGTCCCGTAAACGTCGATGCCCATGAGGCGACTGACCCAGTCAATGATCCACGGCACCACCATCCCGCCCATCTTGCCCCAACCATACGCCTCTGCAACTGAGCCTGCCGAACGATGTAATTGACGGCGGAACGCAGAGTTTCCTTCGAAAATGCTCTTCTCTTCCCCGGACAATGTGCGAACCAGCCACTGACCAAAGGGGCTTTGCTGGAGCCCCAGAGAATCGAGTGTGAACCCGGTGAGCAGTCCGCCTGCATAACCGGCCCGGTGTAGCGCAGCAATTCGCTGACCCCCTCTCCCTCTGGCCCGGTTTTGCCAGGCTTACAGCAATCGGCCATATGCCCTCCCTGTGGACCCATTGAGAGTCATCTACAAGAGGAAATCGAACACAGAGGAGAACGCGAAGCCTCGAATCTTCTCCGGTTTCCCATTCCCATTACAGGCTTGAAGCGTCAATTTCTCTCCGGTAGTTTCCGCGAGCTCAGCCATCGCTCGGTTCAGGTTGGCCTCCAATTGCACTTCTTTCTGCTTTTGCTGCTCCGGTGGATATTCAGCCAACGCTGTTCCTGGGACTCTAACCCTCAGCTCGTCATCGGACCAAATTGGCCCCTCACAGTTTTGTAGCTGAATTGCGTCAAGATGAACGCGCACGGGTCGAAAAGCCCAGCCGAATATCTCCGCTCCTCCGTACCAGATCGGAAAGTCAGTCGCGGCGTCAACAGCCAGGTAAGTCCCGACCGCCGCTGGATTCCATGCCGTGGCCGCCCCTACCACGGTTGTCCAAATCGATACGTGCATAAGCCAGCCGGTTACCCAATATTGCCACCGGACCCTACCGTAGTCGTGAATAACCCCGGTGACCACGACATCGGCGCCTGTCGTTTGCCCTAGCGCTCGGATTTGGTCTTCGGTCAGCGACTTCCCAAGTTCACCAATATCTGGAAGTATGCGCCGAGTTTCCTGGAAGGGAACTACTGTCAATCCCGGCTGTTTCGCCAGATGCTCCGTGAGGAAACGCTGGGCCTTTATCTGAATCTCGTCCTTCAACTGGGCTCGCAGGATGGGTTCAATCTCTGGCGGAGGCGCCGCCTCGAACGAATGAATCTGGGTACTCGTAGAGATCGGGGTCTCCAGGATAACTGGCCCCACCACGATTTTCAGAGGTACCGATCTTGTGGCAAGCGGTTGCTCTCCCAGCGTGCTGCAGCTTCCGAGAACTCCGCAGAGGATGGGTCCCCCAATGAACAGCAGAATCTTGGAACTATTGTGATGTTTCCATACCACTGTGATTTCCTCTCGATAGGAAGTGCCCCACCGCGGCTAGGTTGAATGGCATGGCCGCGATCGAGAAGTGTCGAGCCTCGCGACATGCGCGAGCAGCCAAGACTCACGGCCTGGCGCGGAGCTACAGGCGTGCCGGCTTCAGACGCGCGCTATAGGGTGAGAGGAGGACGAAACGGCAAAGAGGTAGGACCTGGTGCTACGGTCGTTGGGGCTCCGATGTCGAGCAAGGAGGCAAGAGAGCACCTTTCGGGATCAGCTTTCGGCGTTGACATAAAAGCCAGATGGCAAGGACAGGTATCATCGCCGGTCTGGCTCATGCCCACTGTTTGCGTTCGAGACTGGTTCGACAGCGTCGGCGAAGCATGGGACGGGAAGCTGCGCCATTCGTCCAGGCAGCTCAATCCGGTTAGCTGGATGGCCAGCAACAGGACGAAACCCGTCATGAAGAGCTTCGCAGACGGCCAGGGCAACATCAGCAATGATCTCTTTGAGATCGACCCTCGTGTAAGCATGGTAACACACTTGGGATGGAGGTCGTCTCCTCATCCTCCTGGAGGCTGCGAAAGCACGAAAAGGAGGTCGGTGCTCCGTTCTTCATCAAGACTCCGATATCGAGGTGGATTCCTGTGCCAAGTCGGCATTCGTCGGGAGCGGCCGATCGGCCAGCGGAACAGAGCAGCCACGCCACAAGGCATAGATGGCGGGAATCACCAGTAGCGTCAGGATAGTTGAACTGATCATGCCGCCGATCATCGGCGCCGCGATCCGTTTCATGACGTCGGCGCCGGCGCCGTGACTCCACATGATCGGCAAGAGGCCGAGGAGGATAGCCGAGGCGGTCATCATCTTTGGCCTCACCCGCTGGACCGCCCCTTCGATGACGGCCTCCCGAAGATCAGCCGTCGACCAGAGCCGGCCCTCCCGCTGCCGCCGCTCATACGCCTCGTCGAGAAAGATGATCATGACGACCCCGGTCTCGGCGGCGACGCCCGCCAGGGCGATGATGCCCACCCAGACTGCGACGCTCAGGTGATAGTGGAGCAGGTAGAGAAACACGACCGCGCCGACGACCCCGAACGGCACCGACAGGAGGACGATCAGGCTTCTCGTCACTGATCCGAAGTTCAGATAGAGAAGGACGAAAATCAGCACGATCGTGACCGGCACCACGATCTTCAGCCGAGCCTTGGCCCGTTCGAGGTACAGAAATTGTCCACCCCACGCAAGCGAATAGCCGGCGGGGAGGGCCACTCGCTCGCCGACCAGGCGTTGCACCTCCGCGACATACCCGCCTAGATCGCGCCCCGTCACGTCCACGAACACGATCCCGGCCAGTGAGCCGTTCTCATCCCGAATGGCCGGGGGGCCGCTCGTCATAGTAATGTGAGCGACCTGGGCGATCGGAATCTGGGTCCCAGTCGGCGTCGCGATCAGCACCCGTCGCAGCGCCTCCGGATCGTCCCGCAACTCCCGCAGATAGCGCACGTTCACGGGGTACCGTTCGCGGCCTTCGACCGTCTGCGTGATGTTCTTGCCCCCGATCGCCGATTCGATGACATCTTCCACATCCTCGACCGTGAGCCCATAGCGGGCTGCCTCCTCGCGATTGATGTGAACGTCGAGGTAGTACCCGCCCGTCACACGCTCGGCATACGCGCTGCGGGTGCCCGGCACTGCTTGTAAGAGGCCCTCGATCTCCAAACCGATCCGTTCAATCTCAGCAAGGTCGGGCCCCAGGATCTGGATACCTAGATTGCTGCGGATCCCGGTTGCCAGCATCTCC
>JBBIOW010000222.1:0-1131 GCA_037443165.1 Nitrospiraceae bacterium
TGCAACTCGCTTGCATCACCATGCTCCTCAAGCCATTTTGAGATAGGTTCTAGCCTCTCATCATCTCTGGCCGGAGCCCCTGGCGCGGACTGAGGAGAGGCTTGTCATGTACGTGGGAACCAGACTGCAGGCCGGCTATCGAGCGCTTTTGCGGAGTGGGGAACTGTACGATCGCGTCGAGCAGGCGCGGGCGCGGCTTGCGTCGTGCCGGGTGTGTCCGCGCCATTGCGAGGTCAACCGGTTCGAGGGGGAACTGGGAACATGCCTGGTCGGCGCCAAGGCGCTCGTGGCGAGCGCGGGACCGCACCACGGCGAGGAATTTCCGATTCGCGGCTGGTACGGCTCGGGCACGATCTTTTTCGCGAGCTGCAACCTGCGCTGCGTGTATTGCCAGAACTTCGACATCAGCCACCAACCGAACGGCGAGGAACTGGAAGCGGAAGCGTTGGCCGGCCTTATGCTCGACTTACAAGAGCAAGGCTGCCACAACATCAACCTCGTGACCCCCTCGCATCAGATCCCGCAGATCCTGGAAGGCTTGCTCGTCGCGGCTCAGCGCGGGCTGCGGCTTCCGATCGTGTACAACACCAGCGCCTACGATGACGTGGAGATGCTGCGGCTGCTGGACGGCATCGTGGACATCTACATGCCCGATCTGAAATACGCCGACGCCGACATCGGCCGAAGGCTGTCCAAGGTGCCCGACTACCCGCAGGCGGCGCGGGCCGCGATCAAGGAAATGCATCGCCAGGTCGGCGACTTGGTGTTGGACGACGAAGGGCTCGCGGTGCGCGGTCTCTTGGTCCGCCATCTCGTGCTGCCGAACGGCCTTGCCGGCACAGCCGAGGTGATGCGGTTCCTGGCCGAGGAGATCTCCCGAGACACCTACGTCAACGTCATGGACCAGTACCATCCGGCCGCCAAAGCAACCCGCCATCCGCAGTTGAACCGCGTGGTCATGTACATCGAAGTGGAGAACGCGATGCGGCTGGCGCACGAAGCCGGTCTGTGGCGGTTGCACGAAGAGTAAAGACGGGATGCGACGTGGAAAAGGGGTCGGGAGTCTTTTGCGCACAGCGCCCAGAGGGTCCTTCGGACAAAAGACTCCCGACCCCTTTTCAACGTATTCCG
>JBBIOW010000222.1:1231-4330 GCA_037443165.1 Nitrospiraceae bacterium
GCGCCCAGAGGGTCCTTCGGACAAAAGACTCCCGACCCCTTTTCAACGTATTCCGACCCCTTTTCAACGTATTCCGGTGTTGCGTCACACACGATCGGCTGTTTTCCAACAGCTCTCAGCGGAATCTGTTGTGGGAGTGCGGTTCACGAGGAACGCTTCACGCGGGGAAATGTTACCAGCGGCGGCCCCAATAGCCGCGATGCCCGAAAAACCGTGGCCCCCAGTAGAAATTGAAGCCGGGGCCATAAAAGTACGGCGGGCCGTAGATCCAGGGGCGGCCGAAGTACAGCGAGAATCCGATCGACGGATATCCGTATGCGTAGGGGTACGCGTACGGATACGCATAAGCGTAGGGGATAATCGGTGCGACTGCCACCGGAGGAGCAGCGGCTTGGCGTTGCTGGTTGGCCGCTGCAGCAGCTTGACGGTCAACCTGTTCCTTCAGTTGGGCCACCGTGTCCTGTTGAGCTTTCAGTTGGCCTTCCAGTTTTGCAATCTTCTCCCGCTGAATTTCGATGAACGTTCGAACACAGCGCGCCCGCGCTTCTCCTGTGTATCCTGAACATTCCCAGGGCACTTCGGCATCGCTCGCCTGTGCCGGGAAGGCGGGAAAAAGAAGGCCGATCACCAGTCCCCACGCCAAGAGGGCGATCTGCCGCTGTCGCCGATCCTGAGAAGATTCCATCAGGGCCGCCGCGGGACGTTCCATAGGTTCCATTCCTTGCCGAAGCTCTATTCACAGCTTACCACGCGTCCAGGTGTTGTCGCAGCCCCTCTGCTTCGCAGATAGCCTCAGCTATCAGCCGTCACCTAACCCCTCCTTTGAAAGCGACCGTCTCAGCAGGCAAGGAGGGGTAAGGGGAGGTGTACAGGAGCGGCCAAAGGCTTTTGTGAGATTGGGAAAAGCGGGTATAGCGGCGTGGCGACGGTACTCTGAAGGACGGTTTGAGAAGTTGTCGATGGCGGCGTATCAGTGCTCGCTCTCCTATGAAAGAACGCCCTCCGGTTCTACGTCTTCCACGATATTTCGGCCCTGGGTGTGCGCGAGAATGCCATAATAGATCGCCAGGGCACTCTCCGACCAGGTTGGGTCGATCGACAAGCCTCGAAAGGCCGCTTCGGCGGCCTTCTTTTCGTCAAAGCTGAGCGTGCGGTTTTGATTCGCTGTCATGTTCCCTGTAGATCGAGGTCCTCTCGATGGCGTTCATTCCGTTTTCATCCTATCCGATAAGCAACTCCTTTGCCAGTGTGATGGGAAATTCAAATGGCTGAGCGTCCACCAAAATCATCAAGGAGTTGTGCGCTGAGTGGTTTCAGGAAGACGGGAAGGAGGGAAAGACGCCACAGGCGGTCGATCGGGGGAATGGCAGAATGCTACAGAAAGTTGACGGGATAAGTGGCTGGGATGAAACCGATGGTGGTACGCTTGGCCAGCACCCAAAGCCGACCATGCCGAGAATCGTGGCCCACTTAGATATGGACGCATTCTTCGCGGCGATTGAAGAGCGAGACAATCCCGCCCTCCGCGGAGTGCCACTCGTCGTCGGCGCTGATCCGAAGCAGGGCCAAGGGCGGGGTGTGGTGTCGACGGCGAATTACAAAGCCCGCGAGTACGGGATTCATTCTGCGCTGCCGATCTCCCGCGCCTGGCGATTGTCCGAAGCGGCCAGGAAGCGGGGACAACCGGCTGTCATGTTCCTACGGGTCAATATGCAGAAGTACGCGAGCGTGTCCCATCGGATTATGGAAATCCTCCGGCGATTCGTGCCGCACGTCGAGCAGGCCAGCATCGATGAAGCCTATCTGGATCTGAGTTCCACGGGCTCGTATGAACATGCCGAAGCCCTGTGCCGCCAGATCAAAGAGGCCATTCGCGTCGAGGAGGGACTGACTGCCTCGATCGGGATCGGACCGAACAAACTGATCGCCAAGATCGCCTCCGGCGTCCGGAAGCCGGACGGACTAACCATCGTCAGAGAGCACGAAGCCGAAGACTTCCTGGCGCCGTTGCCCGTGCGGGCGATTCCCGGCATCGGTCCGAAGACGGAAGAGTGGCTGGCCAAGCAGGGCATCAGGCTGGTGCAGGATCTCAGGCGATACTCACGGGATGAACTCTACGAGATGTTCGGCAAACGCGGGATCGATCTTTACGAAAAGGCGAGAGGGCGGGACGACTCGCCGATCGAGGAGGCCTATGAGGTCAAGTCCATCGGTGAACAGGAGACGTTCGAGCGGGACACGCTCGACTCCAAGGTCCTGGGCGACCGGCTCAAGGCGATGTGTCAAGATGTGGCAGCCCGTCTGGCGGAGGAAGGGGACGTGCGATTTCGAACCGTCGTCCTCACCGTGCGGTTCGCCGATTTCGAGACGGTGTCGCGTTCCCATACCCTGCGCGTACCGACCGACTCGGCGAAGGTCTTAGAGCTGGAGGCATTGAAGCTCCTCCTGCCGTTCTTGGATGCGCGCGAGAATCCTAAGGGCAAGCGCATCCGGCTCCTCGGTGTCCGAGTGGAGAAATTGGACCGCTCGTCAGGCGGGGACAATGTCGGGGCGTTGCTATGAGGAGGCACCGCGCGCTTCAGCTGCGTGATACTGGTATAGTGGGGTCCGCATGGTCGAGTCCTCCGGATTCGGTGGCTCGGACGGATGCCCGAGGCTCGGAGTACAAGATCCGGCAGACGAGGAACATGCGGGATGGCCAAGCCGAGTTTTGAATTTTCCGCAGGTGGGGTGGTCGTGAAGGACGACTCCGTCCTCCTTATCCGCACGCGGAACCTCAAGGGCCGCGACGTATGGACCTTTCCCAAGGGCCAGCTCAACGAGGGCGAGAAGAGTCCGGAGGCGGCGCTGCGCGAAGTAGAGGAAGAGACGGGCTGGCGCTGCCGAATCGAGTGCGAACTCCCGCGGTCCGAGTACTGGTTCCAGCAGGACGGACGGCGCATCCACAAGACCGTTCGGTGGTTCAAGATGACGGCGATCGAACGCGTCAGGGAGCCGGATCGTGAAGTCGAAGAAGCGGTCTGGATGCCCATCGCCGAAGCCGGTGCCCGCCTGACCTACGAATCCGTCCGGCGCCTGCTCGCGCAGGCCCTGGCGGAA
>JBBIOW010000223.1:0-4297 GCA_037443165.1 Nitrospiraceae bacterium
TGAAAACTCGACAGGTCCAGCACTGGCCGCCTCTTTCGGCTCGAAGGCCTCCGCCCCGGAGGTGACGTGCAAGTACGGCACTACCCCCCCCCCCGGCCTGTCTGTCTAGAGACGGAGTAGGAGAGAAAGATTCGTGCGGCGCGGTGCGCTCTTCACGTATTGGCGATATGGGGTCCTCCTCGTTGACTCTGCCGTCTCTCACCAGTAGCCTACCGTTCATAAGCTTCAACTCCTGTTCCGCTGATGCCGCGTCGTTTCGATCACGTCGATCTCCGAGTCCGCAGCCTCGCCGAAGCACGGCCGTTTTATGAGGCGCTCCTGCCCGCGCTCGGGTTCACGCGGGATGCCAAGATCGAGGGCTGGTTGCAGTATGAGACAATCGGGACGGAGGGTGCGCCCGAATTCTTCGGGGTGACGGAGTCGCCGCAGCACGTGGCCAACGAGTGTCGGATCGCGTTTTGGGCCGGCAGTACCCGTGAAGTCGACCGGCTAGCTGAAATCGCGGTCCAGGCCGGCGCGCGCAATGTTGAGGGACCGGGCTATGAAGCCCCGCACTACTACGCGCTCTTTTTCGAGGACCCCAGCGGCAACCGTCTCGAGATTTGCTATCGCGAATGTGCCTAAGGGATGTGGAGCGATGAGGTGAGCGTTTCAACGATCCAGTGCCGTCGTGAGCCTCCTGTCCCTGCTGGGCTGTATGGTCGGCTCGGTGGAGGCGGAACTCCTGACCATCGGGCAGCTCAAGAAATATGGCGCGTCTTATCAGCTTCATTCGGTCTCGATCGTCGGGACCGTACGCGCGATGCAGGTCTTGCCTCCGTTGCCGGCGTTTGGACTTGACGGATGCAACCCTTTGTACGGTATCGCTCAGTTCGAGCTGATTGACGATACCGGCTCCCTTCCGGTCGAGACGCTTGGGAGTTGTCATCCGGCGGCAGCCGCCGAGCTCCCCCATGATGGCGATGTCATTGAGCTGACGGCGCAGATTCAAGTCTTTGCTCCTGAGGGGCACGCCGGGCAGGCCATCAAAGCCGTCACGCAAAAGATCGTGGTTCTTCAGCCGGCTTTTCACGGCGCACTGAATAATGCGGGTTAGAATTGGTCAACTGATTCGCCCGGCATACCCGGATAAAGGACGGGGTGGCGACCTGCGCCGGTTGTGCGGCGCCTTGTCAGCCCGGCGGTTGGGTACGCCAAGCACTCATCCGCCCGGATCTTCAGGAAGCCGGAATGTCTTGAAGGAGGGGTCTACGTCAAGGGGGCGGTCGGCGGCCGGCGGGCATTGGAGATAAGGCTTGATGTCGCGCAGCAGGTCGTTCTTTTTGCTTTTTGCGACGTCGCAGGCCGGCGCTTTGCAGGATTTTTCGAAATCTTCAGCGGCTCGGACGGCGGTTGCGGCATTTCGGCCGGACTCCAGATCGAGCCAGGTTTTCTGATGCTGAATCGCCTCATCCAACTGTGCCAGATGCTTGTCCAACCCGCGGAATGGATTCTGCATCCTGCAGCGACTGCGCACGCCCGAATCGGGCGAAAAATCACACTGCCGCTCGCGTATTCTGGATTCTTCGCGTATGAGACGCTGGGCTTCGTGAGAACATCCGAAATAGTCGTTCGTGTATTGAGCCCTGTGTTTCTGTACGAACTCGTCTAGTCGGTCGGGTTGGAAATAAGACTGGAACCACGTCTCGAAGAGGAGGGATTCCTCCGCCAATGCAGGCCCACTCATGCCCACCAGAAACATCCCTGTAAAGAGAACTCGTTTCATCCTGCAAACCGGCTCCGGAATGACCGGCGAGAATAATCATTCACTTCGTGGAAGCCTGAAATCAAGAGGGGGCTTTGCCTTGTGAGGAGCCATCCAGTGAAGGCCAGCAGGTACAAGGGCGATTCGCCTTGAGACCGGACCTGCCCATGCCGACATTTCGGCATCCGCCGAGATACCGGCAAAAACCCTTTCGTCACTCTCGTCCTTCCCTATCAGTCCTCGACCTACCCCAATCACTTCTCTCCAGCTTTTCATTGACTTGCACGTTCGGTCCAATCGATTCGATAAAGCGAGATTCTCTGGAACGGCGATTGCTCAAGACTGTGGTGAAAGTACAGGATGAAATGGAGGACGCCATGGACCGGACGCTCAAGTTCATCGATTCGGCAGTGTCGGTCGTATTTGCTTCGACGGTCATTGCGATCGCGGTTTGGATTCTGTATGGACCGCCGAGCTTCGGCGCAAGCCCGGTCGGCGTCACGGTGAACGACTCGCCGGACATTCAGATCGCCATGCGCTGGGTTCAGCCGATAGTGGGACAAGCCATTGTCGAAGATACATTGCTCGCGCAGCGATACGGACGGCGCTTCACCGGCTCGACGCTCGCGACGAACCTGAGGTCGCGGGGCGTCCCTCGGGCCGACCTCAGCACGAGGCTGGCTTCCCAGTGGGTCATGGGTCGGGTGATCGTTGCGTTGACGAGACAAGAACTTCGCGACGACACGCCGGCGGAGGTTCAGTTTCAGGAGAGGGTCAATTGTCGAATCATCGCCGTCGCCAGAGCGGTGGGCGCGAACCTGGACCACGACGCGACACCCGGCTCGCAGATTGTTCTCGGCAGGTCGGTGTAATCCTTTCCGGCTGCAGCCGGGCGATCCGGCGATCGCTGGATTCCATCTTGGGTTTTGAATCGGAAGGGAATGGATGCTATGTCATGGCTGGTTGTGTTTATATCGTACCTACTGCCGGTTGTCCTGCTGCCACTGCTGTTGGCTGCTGAAGGAATCCAACGGTCGGCGAGGCTGAGGGCGGCCCCGGTTCGGCGTCGGGCCCCCGGACGGGAGAACACGGGATGCTGAAAGTCTCTATCCATCAGGACGCGACAAGGACGACCCTGGAGCTGGCCGGCAGGCTGGCGGGGCCGTGGGTGGAGGAGCTGAGACGGTGTTGGGCGCAGATCGAGCCCTTGCACGCGGGCCAGGTCTCGGTCGATCTCAAGGACGTCACCTTCATCGATGAAGACGGCAAGGCGTTGCTTCTTGACGTCTGGCGGAAAGGCGCCGTGTTGCAGGCGGCCGGCTGTCTGACCCGGTGCATCGTGGAGGAAATCACACGAATGGGACGTCCCGGGTCCCCGGCTGAAGGTTCCGAACGAAACATGTAAGAGCGGGAGTCAACCATGTCGTGGTCGGTCGTCTACATGACCGTCGTTTTTCCCCTGCTCCTGGTCACGCTGCTGGCGATCGACCTTGTTGGGCCGGCAAGGAAATCGGTACAATTCTCGAATTTGCGAACAAACCGTCGACCTCGCTCGCGAACGAGTGGAGACACCCAGGAGACCGCGCTATGACTTCCCACACCGGATCGCTCAGATCGGCCGCCATCCTTCTAGCCGGACTGGCCGCCGCGGGCTTCCACGGGTGCAAGGAAGACGCCGCTTCGACGCCGCCTCGACCGATTCCGGAGGTTCAGGTCGTCACGGTCGCGACGCAGACCGTACCGGACGAACCGGAATTCATCGGCCAAGCTGAATCCTCCCGACCCGTCGAAATCCGGTCGCAAGTCACCGGCATCCTGAAAGAGCGCTTCTTTCAGGAAGGCCGCGACGTCAAGAAAGGCGACCGTCTCTATCAGATCGATCCCGTTCCGTTCCAGGCGGCGGTGCTCAGCGCCAAAGCGAAGGTCGCGCAGGCCGAAGCGCGGCTGGTGCAGGCCAAGCAGAACCTTGCCCGGGTCAAGCCGCTGTTGGCGGAGCAGGCCGTGAGCCAGAAAGACGTCGACGACGCGGTGGCCGAAGAGCTAGCGGCGAAGGCCGCATTGGAAGCGGCCAGGGGCGATTTGGTGAAAGCGAAATTCGATCTCGACAATACGCTCATCGTCGCGCCCATCGACGGGCTCATCGAGCGAACCAAAGTTTACGAAGGACGATTGATCTCCGCCCAGACCGATCTGCTCACGATCATCCATCAGATGGACCCGATGTACGTGATCGTCAACGCGCCGGAAAGTTTTTTGCTGAAGCGGCGCCGTGACATCGAGGCGAAGCGGATCAAAGATCCGGGGCTCCGCGAAGTGCGCGCCAGGCTCATTTTTCTGGACGGATCCGTCTACGCGCATGAGGGCGCTTTGGATCTCATGGATCCGGCGCTCCAGACCCAGACCGGCTCCCGGCCGGTTCGTGTCGTCTTTCCCAATCCCGACCGGATTCTGCTCCCGGGACAATTCGTCACGGTCCGCTTCTTGGGCGCCGTGAAGACCGACGCGGTCCTGGTCCCGCAGCGCGCGGTCCAGCAGGGGCCGACCGGATCGGTG
>JBBIOW010000224.1:0-4217 GCA_037443165.1 Nitrospiraceae bacterium
CATGCTGCGCAAGAACGCCGAAGACGAGGGCATCGCCCTGCCGGAAGACGTCATCCACATCCTGGCCACGACGATGAAGAACAACATCCGTGAACTGGAAGGCTCGCTGGTCCGGCTGGGTGCGTACTCATCGTTGACGGGACAGACCATTACACTGGAGATGGCAAAGAACGTCCTGCGGGACCTGATCGGCGACAAGAAGAAGATCATCGTGCTGGACGACATACAAGAAGCCGTCAGTGCCCGGTTCCACGTCAAGATCAGCGATCTCAAGTCGCGGCGGCGCAGCAAGACGCTCGTGCATCCGAGACAGATCGCGATGTACCTCTGTCGTGAATTGACGGACGCGTCGTTTCCGGAGATCGGCCGCCACTTCGGCGGCAAAGACCATACGACGATCATCCACGCATGCAAGCAGATCGCCAAGGCGCGAGAGGCCGACAGCGCGTTGAACGCGACGTTGGAAAGTCTGAAAGAGCAGATCCTGCGGGGGTAAGGATCGAGTTCGGAGGGAGCGGGTATGAAAGTGCGGATCGGGCGTGATGAACTGCTGATCGGCTTACAGCGCGTGCAAGGGGTGGTGGAGAAGCGCAACACCATGCCCATCCTGTCCAATATCCTTCTGGAAGCCAAGCACGAAGGGACGGAGATCGTCGCCACCGACCTGGAGATCGGGATGCGTGGCCTATACAAAGCGACCGTGCTGGAGCCTGGTGGTGTCACGCTCTCGGCGCGCAAACTCTATGAGATCGTCAAGGAGTTGCCGGAGGGCGACGTCGAAATGACCTCCGCCGACAATAACTGGACGACGATCCAGGCCGGCAAGAGCCAGTTCAAGATCGTGGGACTGCCCAGCGGCGACTATCCGGCTCTGCCGGTGATCGAGCGCGAAGGGCTGACGCCGCTCGCCGGCGCGGGCTTCCTGGAGTTGATCCGCAAGACGTTGTTCGCCGCCGGGGACAACGACGCGCGGTACATCTTGAACGGCTTGCTGGTCACGCTGGCCACGACAGACAAGAAGACCGTGCTCCGGCTGGTCGGGACGGACGGACATCGGCTGGCTGTGGCTGAGCAGGAAGTCGGCAAGCCTGGCAGTAAAGACGCGCCGAAAGAAATTAAGGCCATCATCCCGAAAAAGGCCGCCCAGGAGATACGCCGCCTTCTAGAGGAAGGCGGCGACGAAGAGCCGTTGATCGGGTTCACCAAGAACTTGATGATCTTTCGCAAGAGCGGGCTGCTCCTGACGTCTCGGTTGATGGAGGGGAACTACCCCAACTATCAGCAGGTCGTTCCTAGGGAGAGCAACAAGCGAATCGCCGTGAGTCGCGGCGAGTTGGAAGGCGCGCTGCGGCGGGTGTCCGTCCTGTCGCGCGACAAGGCCAACGCGGTGAAGCTGTCCTTTGCGCCGGGGAGGATGACGCTGTTTTCGAGCAATCCGGATTACGGCGAAGCGACCGAAGAGTTGGCCGCCCGCTATGAGGGCGAGCCGCTGACCACCGGATTCAACGCGCGCTATCTGCTGGATGTCTTCGGCGTCATGGACGGGGAAACCGTCACCCTCCAGATGGAGACGCCGCTCAGCCCCTGCCTGATCCAGGAGCCGGAGACACCGGGATTCAGGTGCGTGGTGATGCCGGTGAAAATTTGAAGCACTAAGCAATGGGCGTTAGGCTTATGGACGAGAGGACGGTCTCTTCACCCTCGCCTATTGCCCATAGCCTAGTGCCTACATCATAGGAGACGGATGGCGACGAAAGAGTCAGAGGAGACCGCCGAGAAGCCGCGCCAGGGCAAGCCGGACAGTTACAGCGCCGACCAGATCAAGGTCCTGGAAGGCCTTGACGCCGTCCGCAAGCGGCCCGCGATGTATATCGGCAGCACGGGGCCGGACGGGCTGCATCACCTGGTCTACGAAGTCGTCGACAACAGCGTCGACGAACACATGGCCGGGTTCGGCGAGACGATCGACGTCACGATCCACATCGACGGCAGCGTGACCGTTGTGGACAACGGGCGGGGCATTCCGACCGGCATGCACCCGACGCAGAAGAAATCGGCGGCGGAAGTCGCGCTGACGATGCTCCATGCGGGGGGCAAGTTCGAACAGGGCGCCTATACTGTGTCCGGCGGCCTGCACGGCGTCGGCATCTCCGTGGTCAACGCCCTCTCCGAGTGGCTGGAGCTCGAAATCTGGCAGGACGGCCAGGTCTTCGAGCAGCGCTACGAGCGCGGAAAGCCGACGGCGCCGTTGAAGGTCACTGGCAAAACGAAACGGCGCGGCACCATGGTCACCTTCAAGCCCGACCCCCAGATCTTCGAGACGACGGAGTTCAGCTTCGACGTGCTGGCCCAGCGGCTGCGCGAGCTGGCCTTCCTCAACAAAGGGCTCGCGATCACGCTCAAGGACGAGCGAAAGGAGCCGGTCAAGGAGCAGACCTTCCGGTACAAGGGCGGGATCGTCTCCTTCGTCGAGCACCTCAACGAAGCTAAGACGCCGCTGCACAGGCCCATCTACATCAATGTCGAGAAGCCCGACATGATTCTAGAAGTGGCGCTCCAGTACAACGACGGGTACGCGGAAAACCTGTTCTCGTTCGCGAACAACATCAACACCCGCGAAGGCGGCACCCATCTCGTCGGATTCAAAGCGGCGCTGACCCGCACCATCAACAACTACGCGAGCGCCAACGACCTGCTGAAAAAGGAAGTCGAATCGCTCACGGGCGACGACGTGCGCGAAGGGTTGACGGCCGTCGTCAGCGTGAAGTTGCGGAACCCCCAGTTCGAAGGCCAGACCAAGGCGAAGCTCGGCAACAGCGAGGTGAAGGGCATCGTGGAGGCGGCGGTCAACGAGGCGCTGGGGACGTATTTCGAGGAGAACCCGACGATTGCCCGCAAGATCGTCGGCAAGGCGATCGACGCGGCCCGGGCGCGTGAGGCAGCCCGCAAAGCGAAAGAGTTGATCCGCCGCAAAAGCGCGCTCGACGGCGGCTCGCTGCCCGGCAAGCTGGCGGACTGCGCGGAGAAGGACCCGGCGCAGAGCGAGCTGTTCATCGTCGAGGGCGACTCGGCCGGTGGCTCGGCGAAGCAGGGACGCGACCGCAAGTTCCAGGCCATCCTGCCGCTGAAAGGTAAGATCCTCAATGTCGAGAAAGCCCGCTTCGACAAGATGCTCTCGAGTGACGAGATCCGGACCCTGATCATGGCACTGGGGACTGGCATCGGCCGCAAGCGCGAAGACGCGGAGAGCGAGAAAGGGAAGGACGACAAGGAAGCCTTCGACATCGCGAAAGCGCGATACCACAAGATCATCCTGATGACCGACGCGGATGTGGACGGCAGCCATATCCGCACCCTGCTCCTCACCTTCTTTTTCCGCCAGATGCCGGAGCTGATCGAGCGCGGCTACATCTATATCGCGCAGCCGCCGCTGTTCAAGGTGAAGAAAGGGAAGACGGAGCGCTACCTGAAGGACGAGGCTGCGTTGAACGAGTATCTGGCCGACCTGGCCGTCGAGGACGTCGAACTGTACATGGACAGCTCCCAGGCCTTCGTCACCGGCCGCCGGCTGCTGCCGATATTGAAAAAGCTGATCGCGTTCGAAAGCCTGCTCGGCCGCTTGAGCAGGAAGCACCACGAGGCGAACATTCTCCGGGCGTTCGTGGACGAACCCGGACTGGATCGCGATCTGTTGAAGAACCAGGCGGCGCTCAAGAAGGTTGTCGCGAGCGTCAAGAAGACCCTTGCGCTCGCTTATCCCAAGGCTGCGCCCGCGATCGACATCGTCGAGGACGAAGAACACCAGTCCAACAAGGTCATCACCCGGATTCAGACCAACGGGATGGTGCACAGCCTGGATGTGACGCACGAACTGGTCGGGTCGGCCGACTTCCGCGAACTCCAGAAACTGGCGCCCTCGGCGATCGGGCTCGGCCGGGCCCCTTACAAACTCAAGGCCAAGGGAGCCGAGACGCAGCACCCCGACACATTGCAGTTGGTTCAGGCGATCCTGGAACACGGGAAACAGGGATTGGCCATTCAACGCTACAAGGGGTTGGGCGAGATGAATCCCGAACAGCTCTGGGAGACGACCATGAACCCGGAGACGCGCACGCTGCTCCAGGTGAAGCTGGAAGACATCACCGGCGTGGACGAGATCTTCACGATTCTGATGGGCGACGAAGTCGAACCGCGCCGGAATTTCATCCAGGAGCACG
>JBBIOW010000225.1:0-4179 GCA_037443165.1 Nitrospiraceae bacterium
ACTTCGATGTCGAGTTGGTCGTCGAAGGTTTTGAGATTAGCCTGCTCGAGCGCGTACAGGATCATCTCCGCGTCGGCGGCATTGTCTTCGACCACTAAGACGGTAAACGGAGCTTGAGGAGTCTTGGAGAGGACTTGTGGATCGAGAACAGCGTGGACCATAAGACACGTTCCACCTCCCCTCTCGAAGGGAGCGAGCAGCCGCCACCCTGAGATCTTTTGTGTGAGGTGTAAGGTGCTCTCACTGTCGAGCAGTCTAAAGGGCCATGACGGCTGACTATCTGCTCATGGTATCAGCTCGTGCGCTTCATGAGTCACGCATCATGCTGAGCGGTTCACATCCCAGGATGCCTTGGCCAAAAGGGCGGTCCAACACCCCTGTTCGGTGCCCGGTCTCCCCGTCACGGCACGAACGGCTGAAAAACCGTTCCCCGTCCGCAGACGGAATTGCGAGACCATCATCCCAGACAGGCCACCGCGTCCGTTGCGGGACTGGAGGCGCCCGGCTCGTGCGACCGGTGCCGGCCGTGAGAAACGATCGGATCAAACATGATGCACTGCAGGCATCTGCAGTCTACGCGTCCGTCTGCAAAAATCCTATAAACCACTTCAGCGGAGAGTCAAGCCGCCCTCATCCCTTCACGCTGCCCGCCGTGAGACCGGCCACGACCTGGCGCTGGAAGACCAGCGCGAGCAGGACGATGGGTGCCGTGACAAGCATGGTGGCGGCGGCCATCTCGCCCCACGGCGTTTCGTGCAGGCCGGGGAACAGCGCGATGGCCACCGGCGCCGTGCGCGACGCATCGGTCGCGGAAAGCGTTAGGGCGAACATGAACTCGTTCCAGGAATAGATGAACACAAGCAGCCCCGCCACCGCCACGCCCGGCAGCGCCGGCGGTAGGATGACCGAGACCAAGGCGCGCACGGGGCCGCATCCATCCACGCGGGCGGCCCAATAGAGTTCCACCGGAATCTGTCTGAAGACGCTGGCCAATATCCATACGGTCAACGGCAGGGCGAAGGCGGTGTGAGTCAGAATCAGCGCCGTCAGCGTATCCCGGAGCCCCAGTCCCCGCACCAACAGGTACAGCGGGCCGATCGCCGCGATGGGCGGGAACATCGAGATCGACAGGGCGAGCCCGAGGACGGCCGGCTTTCCCTTGATCGGCAGTCGGGCCACCGCGAAGGCGCACAAGGCGCCGAATCCCACGGCGAGAGCCGTCGTGCTTGCGGCCACGATCACGCTGTTGAGCAGGTTCCTGGCCAACTGCGAATGGCCCTGCACGAGACGATAATGGACTGAGGTCGGATGGTCCGGCAGGATCGGTGGCAGCCGGAGGAGATCGGCGTCCGGTTTCACCGAGGTGATGACCTGCCACAGGACCGGGCCGAGACAAAACAGGACGACGAGCGCGAGGAGGACTCCCCGCGTCGCCGGTCCGACACCAGCCGATAAGAACGCGCGCCAATCAATCTTCGTCGCCAAGCATCAACCCTCGATTGCGTGAATGGCGCGACGAGCGGGACTCGGGTGACATGGGGGTCCCGCTTGTCGCGCCGTTCACGCTCGTCGCGCCCCGGCACCCGGCGTCGCTCTCATCGCTGACCCGATTTCACACCGCCTCTCTGAACCGTCGCCGGAGAAGAAAGAGGTACCCACCGATCATGGCCAGCATGAGTCCGAACATCGCGCAGGCCAACGCGGACCCATAGCCGAACTGCAAGGTCTGAAACAAGGTTTTGTAAGTGTAGATGGACAGGGTCTCGGTGCTGTTGCCGGGTCCGCCGCCGGTCAGGACATAGACCGCGTCGAAGACGCGAAACGCGTCCAAGGAACGGAACACCAACACGATTAAGATCGTCGGCGCCAGGAGCGGCAGCGTGATGCGGCGGAAAATGGCCCAGGCTCCCGCGCCGTCAGCGCGCGCGGCGCGATAGAGGTCTTGAGGGATCGCCTTCAAACCGGCCAGGAGCAGCAAGGCCGCGAAAGGTGTCGCTTTCCACACATCCATGGCGATCGCGGCATGGATCGCCCAGCTCGGATCGCCGACCCAGTTGACGGGATGGCGGATCAGGCCTGCGCCCGTCAACAGGTAATTGATCAACCCGTGGTCGGGCTGGTAGAGCCAGTCCCATATGCGGGCGGAGACGACCGTCGGCACGGCCCACGGAATGAGCACGATCGCCTGCAGCCATGGATGTCGGGTCCCGATTCGATCCAACAGCAGCGCGATCGCCAACCCGAGCGCCAGTTCGGCCGCGACCGAGACGCCGGTAAAGTACAGCGTGACCCGGCAGGCGGACCAGAACCGGTCGTCTTCGATCAGCCGGAGGTAGTTGGCAAAACCGACGAACTTGTGAAGGCCGAAGATCGGGAGGCGCCGCTGGAGGCTCAGGCCGACGGCGGCGAGGATCGGGCCTAGGGCCAGCGCCGCCAAGAGTAGAACGGCGGGGGTTGCGCACAGGTAGCCCCAGACGGAATCCGGTATCGTTGCCCGCTCTCGGGCCGAGCGCATCGCCGTCACGACTCCCGCCGCCCACCCGCCGTGGAAGCAGAAACCGGCCGGTGCTCCTCGAGCGAGAGAATGTACGCGGTCTGCCGTCGCAGCGACGCCAGGGCCGCCGGCGCCGACTTGGTCCCGACCAGAGCCGCGCTCAGTTCCGGTTGCCAGGCCTGGGACAGCATCAGGTAATAAGGCGTGACCGGACGGGGCCTGGCCGCTTCCAGCACGGGATACAGGTCTTCGAGCCGGGGCCCATGGCGGGGGAAGGACCCGCGCCGGTACAGAGCCGGCCGGGTTGGGTTGTATCCGATCTCCTTCGCGATGGTCTCCTGGACCTCCGGGCTCGTGAGATACCGGAGCAGTTGGCCCGCTTCTTTCGCATGCGCCGTCCGCGTCGGAATGGCCAGCGTCCACCCGCCCAAGACGGGTGAGGAGATCTGTCCCGGAGCAGAGGGGAGAGGCGCCAAGCCGATCTTGCCGCGCAGAGGCGAATCCTCGCGCTGGAAGATCGTCCAAGCATAAGGCCAATTGCGCATGAAGATCGCGTGGCCGGCCTCGAATTGATGCCGGGTGGTTTCCTCGTCCGAGGTGGCTACCGACTGCGGCGAGATCCCCTCGGTGATCAGTGAGCGCATGAAGGTCAGGGCTTCGACGATCGCGGCTTCGTCGCCCGCGGGCAGGTCCCCGCCGTGACTCCGGATAAATTCCAACGCCGTGCAGACGAGGCCTTCGTACTGTTTGCCCTGCCAGACGAATCCCTTCAACGCCGGGTCTTGTTCCCGGTCGAGAATCGCGCGGGCTGTACGAACCAGTTCGGGCCAGGTGCGGGGCGGCGCGAAGCCGTGCCGTTCGAGCAGGTCGCGGCGATAGAACAGGACGCCTGCACCCACGTACCAGGGCACTGCGTAGAGGCCTCCTTCGAATGTCGCCTCCTGAAGGGCGGCGGGGAAAAATTCCCGGCGTTCCGCAGGCGAGACAATGTCGTCCAGGTTGCGAATCCAGCCGGCCCTTGCGAACTCCTGCACCCAGATGATGTCCGCGGCCAGGAGATCGAACCCCGGGCTCCGGCTTTCAAGATTGACGGCGTAGAATTGATGCTGCTGATCCGAGGCGCTGGGCAACACCTCTTCCCGTACGATGACGCCGGGATGCCGGCGCTCGAACTCACGCAGGATCGCGGCGATCGCCCCGGGTCGGGCGGCCAGCTTTCCGTGTTTGAAGACGAGCGTTGTCCCCGTATCGGGCGGAGAAGTCTGGGCGCAGGCTGAAACCGCGGCGGAGAGACACAGGCCCAACGCAATCGCCGTGGCGGCCTCCGACCGGTGATTCGCCATTCCTATGCCCTGCGCCTCACTCAAACGGCTCACAGCTTGCAGCGAATAGCGCAAAGCTGGTTTGCTGTGAGCGACCAGCTCGTCGCGATGTTCTGCCAAATCACCAGATCACCACATCGTCCTGTGGAGAAAATGCCTCCGCTGACTCTTAGGCGGCGGGCTCGAGGATCACCCGATGGCCCAAGCGCTCCAGTTGCTTGACGTAGCGGCGCGTGGCCTGGTCTCGATCCCGCTGCTCCAGATACGCCGCGCCCAACTCCTCATAGGGGACCTTGTGTTTCAGGATGTGATAGAAGATCACCAGGATCGTGTGCGCGACGGCGACCACCGCCTTCTTGTGCC
>JBBIOW010000226.1:0-4146 GCA_037443165.1 Nitrospiraceae bacterium
TCCGCCGCCTCTCGTTCCTCTGTTGGTACTGGGGGCCGCCACTGGCCTACGCGACGCTGATCTTCACCCTCTCTTCGCTCTCGCGTCCTGAAGAGACGCTGCCCTCGTTTCTGACGGAGCTGGGGGACAAGACGTTGCACCTGGCGGAGTACGGTGTGTTGGGCGCGTTGTGCTATCGGGCCTTCCGATATGCGGCCGGAGTCCGGGGAGCGCGCTACAGTCTGCCGCTCGCGATCCTTGCCGCGGCGCTCTACGGGGTGACGGACGAAGTGCACCAGGCATTTGTGCCGCTGCGGGAAGCGAGCGCATGGGATTGGCTCGCCGATACCGTCGGTGCGACGGTCGGGGTCGTCGGCTGGCGGTACGTCGGCGGGGAATGAGGAAGCGCGAAACCGACGGGACTGGCGCGACCAGCGAGACTAGCCAGACGAGCACAGCACATCCCGCACTCACCTCGTCGCGCGAGTCTCGCGCAGATCACCACGCGTAGGCTTCCGGCGCGGGACCGCCGGGGCCGGGAAAGATCTCGTCGAGGCGCGTGAGGGTCTCCGCGCTCAGCCCGATGTCCAGCGCCCGCATGGATGCGTTCAATTGGTCTAGCGTCCGGGGACCGATGATCGGGGACGTCACCGCCTTCTGGTGCAGCAGCCAGGCGATCGCGACGGTGGCCGGTTGCTCGCCGAGGTCGGCGCAGAGTTTCTCATAGGCTTCGAGTCTCACGCGGTATCGCTCCGCATCGTTTTTCACATCCTCCTCGGCGCGCCGCCCGGCCCGTGCCGATCTCGGCGACCCCGCCAAGAGGCCGCCCGCCAGCGGGCTCCAAGGAATGAGTCCGATACCATAGGCCTCGCAAGCCGGGATCACCTCCAGTTCGATCGTCCGCTCGTTCAGGTTGTAGAGGCTCTGCTCGGACACCAGTCCGAGAAACCGGCGGCTTCGGGCCGTTTCCTGGGCCTGCGCCAGGTGCCAGCCGGCGAAGTTGCTGCTGCCGATGTAGAGGACCTTGCCGTCGCGGACGAGCTGTTCCATCGCCTGCCAGATTTCGTCCCAGGGCGTCTCGCGATCAACATGGTGCATCTGATACAGGTCGATGTGATCCGTGCGCAACCGGCGCAGGCTGTCTTCGCAGGCATGCGTGATGTGCAACGCTGACAGTTTGGATTGATTGGGCCAATCGCCCATGCGGCCGTACACCTTGGTCGCCAGCACGACCTTGTCGCGCCGCCCGCCGCCCTGCGCGAACCAGCGGCCGATGATCTGCTCCGTCAGTCCCTCACCTTTTTTGCCGCCGTACACGTTCGCTGTGTCGAAAAAGTTGATCCCCAGCTCCAGCGCCCGGTCCATGATCCGGAAACTGGACGGCTCGTCGGTCTGCGGCCCGAAGTTCATCGTGCCGAGGCAGAGCCGGCTGACCAGGAGACCCGAACGGCCGAGGTGCACGTACCGCATGCGGTCATCTTACAGGGTTGGGCACCGCAAAGAAACTCCATCAGGGTACCCGTTGCTCTGCTGATGCGATGGGCCGTGGCCTTGTGATCGCAATCCTCGACGACTCGGAGTATAATGCGCGGCCGATGGCCACGGTCGATCCGGCTGCCCCGAAGACTCCGCTCGTCCCGCCCGATCCCGATCTCGTCGCGTATACCGTCCGAACCAAGCTGCCCTTCAGCGCGGACCTTGTCGCGCTCACTCCGCTCGCCGGCGACGCGTCCAACCGTCGCTATTTTCGCGTCGAATTACGCGACGGACTGCTGCCGTCGCTGGTTCTCATGCAACTTGCCGAGCCTGAAGCCTTCAAGCAATCAGAAGAAGCGGCCAGCGGGGCGTCGGTGCAGATCGCGGAGCTGCCGTTCTTGAACGTGCACTCCCATTTGGAGCGAGCCGGAATTCCGGTGCCTGGACTGTATTACTACGACCGTGCGGCGGGGCTTGTCTATTTGGAGGATTTCGGCGACCTCACGCTTACGGAGGCGTGCCGGGTCGCGTCCCCGGCCGAGGTCTCCGCGCTTTACCGGCAGGCGATCGACATCCTGGTCCGGATACAGTTAAAGGCCACGTCTCCGGCCGATCCGGCGTGCGTGGCGTTTCACCGGAGCTTCGACGCGCCGCTGTTGATGTGGGAATTCGATCATTTTCTGGAGTACGGGATCGTGGCCAGGCGGGGGAAGCCCATGTGTGCGGACGACTGGGAGGCGATCCGGGCCGAGTTTCAGAAAATCGCCGACCTCCTGGCCGGCTTGCCGCGCGTCTTTACCCACCGCGACTATCATTCCCGCAACCTGATGGTCGACGGCCCGCGGCTGGGGGTCATCGATTTTCAGGACGCGCTGATGGGACCGGCCACCTATGACTTAGCCTCGCTGCTGCGCGACGCCTATATTGCGCTGGACGAGGCGCTCATCGAGGACCTGATCGACTACTATGTGGAGCAGCTCGCGGAGCACAAACACATCTGGACCGACCGCGGCGCGTTTCGGCGGCTGTTCGATTGGACGAGCATTCAGCGGAATCTCAAGGCGGCGGGCCGCTTCGTCTATATCGACCGGGTGAAGAAGAACCCGAAATTCCTGGCCGACATTCCTCGGGTCTTGGGCTATGTGCGGCGCAATTTAGAGAAGTATCCCGAGTTGGCGACGCTGCGGAAACACCTGGTGCCGTACGTGCCGGAACTGCAATAGCCGAATAAAATGAGGAATGTGGAATGAGGAATGATGGTGCGCAGAAGTTTTCCCGCCATTCCACATTTCTCATTCCTCATTTTTAATTGGCTCTATGAAGGCGATGATTCTCGCGGCGGGGCTGGGCACACGCCTGCGGCCCCTGACCAACACGATTCCCAAGCCGCTGTTGCCCGTCGCCGGCACGCCGCTCATCGTCTGGAACCTTCTGTTGTTGAGGCGGCACGGCTTCCGCGAGGTGATCGTGAATCTGCACCACCTGGGGCCGATGATCGAGCAGGCGGTGGGCGATGGCGACCGGTATGGGTTGCGGGTTTCGTACTCGCGCGAGCCGGTCATTTTGGGCACCGGGGGCGGGATCAAGCAAGTCGAGGCGTTTTTTTCCGGGGAGCCGTTCCTGGTGGTGAACGGGGACACGCTCTTCGAGCTGGACCTCGACGCGCTGATCGAATTTCACCGCCAGCACGCGGCCGCCGCCACGCTGGTGCTGCGCAAAGATCCGGAGGCCGAACGGTGGGGGCTCGTGGAAGTGGGGCGAGAACACCGGATCGTCCGGATCACCGGGCGGGGATTGCCGGACACCGGCCCGACCGAGCCGCGCATGTTCGCGGGCATCCACATCCTGCATCCCCGATTGCTGCGCGACGTGCCGAAGGGCCAAGCTTTGTCCATCATCGATGCGTATGTCGCGGCGATCCAGCGTGGCGAGGCGGTGCTGGGCTACGATTCGGAAGGCTACTGGTCCGATGTGGGCTCTCCGGAGCGGTATGCGCAGACTGAGCGGGACGCGGAGGCCGGGCTGATCAACCTGGCGGCGCGGAAGTCCGGGTGCGCGTCCGTTCCGGCCACGGGCGGGAATCGGTAGCGTCGGCTACCGTCGTTCGGCTCGCGCTCATGCCTCCGCTTCATCGTCCGGCCAAACCTTCTTTTGCCTGATCAGCCTTGCCAGATACGTCCGCTGCAGCCCCAGGCGTTCGGCCGCTTTGGTCTGGTTCCCTTCTGCCTCACGCAACGCCTGGTCGATGATGAAGCGGCTGTGCGCTTCCATGGACTCGTGGTAGGGGAGGCGCAAATACGCGAGCGCCGGATGGTGTCCGGCGGGATGGGCCGTGTCCTGGAACGACATCGCCAACGCCTCCGGCTCGATCGTATCGGTGGGGCTCAACACGACGGCGCGCTGGATCGCGTTCTCCAGTTCCCGGATGTTGCCGGGCCAGACATACCCCTTCATGGCCTCGATCGCGGCCGGGCTGAATTTCATGCCCGGCCGTTTGGTCTCCCGCATATGCCGTTCGAGGAAAAACTCGGCGAGCGCGGGGATGTCTTCGGTTCGCTCGCGCAGGGGTGGCAGGGTGAGGTTGATGACGCTCAGCCGGAAATACAGATCCTCGCGAAACTGGCCGGCCTTGACAGCCTGCTTCAGATCGCGGTTGGTCGCCGCGATCACGCGGATATTGACAGAGACGAG
>JBBIOW010000227.1:0-4129 GCA_037443165.1 Nitrospiraceae bacterium
GATATTTGGGAACGGCCGGGTTGAACGTCTCGAAGTCCAAATGATGCACCGGATTACGCCCGGTCTCGAGCGCCGTCTTGCGTCCAGGCCCCATCCATTCCACGTTGTCCTTCACACGACGCTGCAATACTGTGAGTTTGAATCCGTCCGGAATGTCATCGATGGTCTGAATCCCTTCCCGCGCAAGCGTGTGAAACGTCCGTTCCCCACCGGGCAGATAAAAAATCCAGCGGGCGGGCTTGCTCTTCGCACAATGCTGCCAGAACGGACATTCATACGGCGTGTGGCAGTGCCCATCAGGCTCGATGGCCGGTGCGCTCGATGAACCCAGCATCGCCTGCAGCTCGGCCAACCGCTCAGGGACAGTGCGGAGGCGATCGTTCACCTGCTCCGTGAGATCCTGCACGAGAAACAATTGGGCCAGATCGACCGCACCCCCTTCGTACAGGTAGCCGGTGTTCACATGCATCAGGCAGACCTCGACCACGCGAATGCCCGCCCTCTGCAACACAAAAGCCTGGATGGACAGGTCATCGACATGCACATCCTTGACTCTGGAGGCGGATTTGACCTCGATCAACCGCCAGCCGCCAGATCCTGACGGATGACTGGGCAATCGCTCCAGGACATCCGCGCGAATCAGCACCTCCTCGGCCTCGAAGGTGCCCTCGAAGATCGCCGGAACAGCCGGATCGGCCAGTAGCTCGGCAGTCCGAGCTAGGGCTTCGCTCACGCGACGATGATCCGCTTCGACCAGGACGCCGCCTGAGAACCGGCGGCGGGCCAGTTCGCCGATTTCAGCGCCTCTGTCAAGAATCGCTTGGGTCACTTCGTCCGGCTCGCTCGCCAGTTCGGGCGAGTGAATTTCAAGGTAGAGGCGTTTGTGGCACTGAAGGCCGGAAAGAAATCGCGACTTGGACAGACGGAAAGATCCGGCCGCCGTTCGAGAAAAACGCTGAGGAAGGATCAGCAATGGTGTTTCACCGATGGCCGCGTATCTTTTCCCGGTCCGCGGGTCAGTTCGATACGGGCCACGCCTTTCACATTCGCACAGAGATCGCCCAACCCGGGCGTCACGAGACGGAATGGCCCCCCTTTCGAGGCCGGAAGCGGGGCTCCATCGATTTCATACACGAGCACCCCGTGCTCGATCGCTTGCGCGAGTGTCAAGCTCGCGGCGAACTGACCGTCCTGAGAATGGAACGTGACGTGGTCGGCATCGACGGCCAGCGCCGGAACCTCGAGCAGGCCTTTCACCCTGATCCCTTTCCCCTGCATCCCCGGCAGCAGCGCGCCGATATCGTGGATGTGGTGCTCGGCCGGCAAGGCCGCCAACGCCGCCCGGTCGAGCGTCACGGGGCGAAGAACGGCCCCGTCGATCCGCAATACGTCCGGCCCGCCCCTCTCCTTCTCCGTAATGGTCTTGATCATCGCCGTCAACGCTTCATTGAGGGGCGTGGGAATGCCCAACTCCCGTCCCCGCCGCGCGACGTATCCGTTCAAATACTCGATCTCCGTCCGCCGACCAGCTTTCCAGTCGTCATACATAGAGGTATGAATGTCCCGAATCTCCTGCGTCCACTTGACGACCCTGTCCGCCATGTCCGGGGCCAACGGCACTTTACATCCAGCCGAGACCGCAGCGACTTCTCCCACGATCTGACGGATCACGCCGAGCATTTCCGGATGCTCCAGCGCCTTCGCCACCCGATCATCGAGAATGACGGTCAACGGATTGAAGACGCAGTTCCAGCACATCTTCTCCCACTTGCTCCGCCGAATGTCATCCACGATCTGGCAGGGAACGCCGGCTTGGGTGAACAGGTCCGCAATCCTGAGCACCCGCCGGCTCCTATGCCCCATGAGTTCCCCGATCGCCACGGTGCCCTTCTTATAATGATCGATGACGCCCGGCTCGGCGATTTTCGCGTAGATGAAGGCGACTCCGCCGACGACGCAGTCCCGTTTCAGCCGTTCGATGACCCGATCCTCCGCATCGACTCCGTTCTGGAGAGTGAGGAAGACGGTTCGTTCCGTGATGACCGATTCGAGCCGACTCATCACCTCATCCAGATCGTAGGCCTTTACGGAGAGGATCACAAGGTCAGGTCTCGGCAGCTCCCGGGGATCCGATGCAGCAAGAGGATGGACGGTGAACGTCCCGGACGCGCTCCGGACGGTCAGTCCGCGCGCCTTCACGGCCTGCAGCGTTCCTGGCCGCAGCAGAAACGACACATTCGGGTGGTGCTTCGCCAGATGGGCGCCGAAAAATCCACCGACCGCCCCGGCGCCCACCATCATGATCTGGTCCATACATTCCTCCACATCCTGCCGTCAGCGCCCATACGTCGGCGACGAACGCACCAGGACTCCGCCGTGATATAGATCAAGCGCCGACAGATGATCGCCGCGGCACTATAACACGTCCGTTCCCGACCGAAAAAGTGACGTATAATGTGGCATGTCGTTCCGCGACCAGAAGATCCTCGAAGTGAAAGCCAGGCTGGCTTCGGCCCGTTCGGTCACCGTGCTCACCGGCGCCGGCGTCTCCGCCGACAGCGGGGTCCCCACGTTCCGCGGCGCCGATGGGCTCTGGCGGAACTTCAGGGCAGAAGACCTCGCCACGCCGGAAGCCTTCGCGCACGATCCCCGCCTGGTCTGGGAGTGGTACAACTGGCGGCGGGAACTGATCGCGACCAAGCATCCCAATCCCGCCCATTACACCTTGGCCGAGATGGAACGGCGGTTTCCCCAGTTCTGGCTGATCACCCAGAACGTGGACGGCCTGCATCGTGCGGCCGGTTCCCGGAAGCTCTCTGAAATCCACGGCAATATCTGGAAGGTCCGATGCACGTTGTGCGGAGGAGTGACCGAGAATCGCGACGTCCCCATCGCGATCCTTCCCTCCTGCAACGCTTGCCGCGGCCTGTTGCGGCCGCATATCGTCTGGTTCGGCGAGTCCTTGGCCGCAGAAGACTTGGAAAGCAGCTACGCTGCTCTCCGGAGGTGCGACACGCTATTGATCATTGGAACGTCGGGAATCGTATATCCGGCCGCCTCGTTCGCACCGGTCGCGAAGTCGGCGGGCGCGTTCGTCGTCGAAATCAACGTAGATGCCACACCGAATTCCAGCCTGGTGGACGTCTATCTTCAGGGGCGAGCAAGCGAAGTCGTGCCCCAGCTCCTTTTTTAGATGTTTGCCAGCAGCGCCGCCAGTTCATCCAGGCTTCGAATCGTGGGCACATCGGGCATTGCGCATTCCGAGTCCCGTTGGAGCAACACGCCGGTCACTCCCGCCTGCCTGGCTCCTTCGACATCCTCTCGCAGATTGTCACCGATATGAAGCGCTTCGTCCGGATCGGCCGCATGTTTGTCCAGCGCGACACGAAAAATTCTGGCCGACGGCTTGGCTGCGTGAGCAAGGCTCGAAATCGTCACCGTGTCGAACAGATCGGCGATCCCCAACCCTCTCAACACGTTGAACAGCCGCGAATCGAAATTGGATACAATCCCCAACTCGTACCCGCGTCCTTTCAATTCTTTGAGCACGCCGAGCGTCTCCGGGTAGAGCGTCCAACACTCCGGCCCATCGAAGGCCTGGAAGATTTCATCGAAGTAATCGTCGAATCCTTCGAACATCCCAACTCGATAGAATACATTATGGACGATGTCGAACCACCACAACCGTTCGCATTGTTTGATTTCCGCAGGATCGGCGACGGCGAACACCGGCGGCGGCGCTTCCTGAAACGCCCGCGTGAACGCGGCCTTTACGGCGGCCAGCGTCTCGCCCGTCCGCTTCACTCCGTATTTCTCCGCGTACCGGAGATAGATCTCGGCGACCGAGCCCTTGACGCGGAACAGCGTCCCCGCCGCATCGAAAAAGACGACCTGAATCCGGCTCGTCACGGTGTCGACGTCCTCCGACTGAGATCCCGGGCGGAAATGAGATCCTGCACGACAGCCCTTATCGGTGAATTCCTGAAAACCAAGCGGTACCGTTGAGGCTGCGGCTAATCCTATAGTCCGCATGAGCCTTCAGCTCACCTGTCTGCCGACAGGCAGGCCCTGCAGGATGAACATGCGGGTGGCACCGACCAGGGACCCCCTGACCCGTTGCACGCGACCC
>JBBIOW010000228.1:0-4120 GCA_037443165.1 Nitrospiraceae bacterium
CGATCGTCCCCACATTGACGTGGGGCTTCCGCCGCTCAAATTTCGCCTTCGCCATAACTTCACTCCCTTTGGTTATGCGGCTTCCATAAAAATGCCCTGCGGTGCTCCTCTCAGGGCGCTCATCGCTAGCGCTCCCGTCGAGCAAATCAGCCCAGACAAAAGTCAGGAATACTCGCGGCGTTCATCAGGTCGCCAAGAACCATTGTACTGGCGCCCGGTCGAGCCAAGCGCGGATCAACCTTCAACAGTCGAGGTACTTTATCCCGTCGCGCACATGAGGAGCGCTCCGGGTCGAGCAAGCTCTGTGTGGAGCCCACGACGCGGATCGAACGCGTGACCTCGTCCTTACCAAGGACGTGCTCTGCCAACTGAGCTACGTGGGCCTTTCTGCTTCGCCTCGCGCCGTTCGCAACTCATGAAGCGTACTCGCTATCTCCGGAACTCTTTCTTTCATGCGCTTCACGCTTCACGAATAACGTGTCACGCGTTAACGTTTTCTTGTGGAGCGGGCGACGGGATTTGAACCCGCGACAGCCAGCTTGGAAGGCTGGAACTCTACCACTGAGCTACGCCCGCCCAACCGAGCTTGCTGAGCCGAGCGCCTACTCATTTCCTGTTCCTGGCGCTCGGAGACACACCGTAAAGCTTCTTCAAAGCCGCTCAAATGGATGTTTGGCTTTTGAGCCATGAACCATTTTTTCGATGGCAGCCGGCTCAGCAAGCTCGGATCTCCAACACCTAGAATGCACTGGATGTGTTTCTCCGGCCGCCAAGAACAATCGCAGGGCAGCCGGCCCAGCAAGCTCGGTTTGGTGGGCAGGCAAGGATTCGAACCTTGGAAGCCGATGGCAACAGATTTACAGTCTGCCCCCTTTGTCCACTTGGGTACCTGCCCATGTGCGTCTGTGACGGTTTGCGAGAGAGCCTATTCGCAGCGGGGCTGTCGAAACCGGTTGACCTTCCCCACGGCCGGCACAACAGAGAGTAAGCTCCACCTCCCACAGCTTTCATTCCGCTCCGAAGGGGACGAATTGCTGCGGAAATAGGAGCTCACCTTGCTTAAGAAACGTCCGATTGTATTGACAGATTAAGACCTTGTCAAGACCGAAATTCGCCCGAAACCTCTCGGTACACCAGAAGATGCATCGGTCGAAACTACATGCAGCCTCAAGCCGCCAGCCGCGGGACTGTGCAGGCCCCTCCCTTCGACGTGACGTAACAGATCACTTGGGTTTCCGTGAACCGCACTCCCCCCCCAGTGGTTGGGTGCGCCGGTTGTCCTCCATAACGGCGACGAGTTTCTGAATCATCTCGCGCTGTTGCTCCAAGATCTCATCCATTAGGAAGGCGACTTCGTCCGGCGAAATGCGAAATTGGGGAGCCAGAAACCGCTTATGAGTCACTGCCCTCTCCGCAGGGTCCTCCGGCTCATAATACCCGCGCAAGTCTCCATCATGATCTGCTTTCTTCAGGCGTTTCGCCCATTCATCCGTCACGTCGACGTTCCGATTCCGTCCCGCCTTCTTCTGTACCTCGAGATGGGTCCAAACAGCCCACCCCACAAAGACTGCCCAGGTTTCGTTCAGCGCTTCCCAGGATTCCCGCTCGGTCAGAAACCGCGTTTCCGTCGCGGTCTTCCGCTGGACCACCGGCGTGATCAATACTGCCTGATAGCGGCATTGCTGCTGTTCGCGCGCAAAGTCGATCACCGGGGTGGGGGCGGCTTTGCCTGTCCCGCCCTGATCAACCACGCCCCAATAGTCCATATAGGCATGAAACAACTCGTGGTACAGCGTCTGCAATTCACGATGCGTCATCCGGTTGAGAGGCTTCAGAGCACCTCCCGCCGCGTTGAACGACAGGGTACGGTTCAACACCATACGATGCTCACCAGGATGATATTCGGCCGCAAAAGAGCGTAGATCTTCGAACTCAAAACGAACAAAATCAATGGGGAGCTGCCTGAGAAACCTGGTCGGCAAGTTGAGTGCGTCGGCTTGCGAGAGAAGCGCCTCCCAGACCCGGCCGGACTCCTGCAGCCGAACGGGCGGGGAGGAGAAGGCCGGCCCGTTTCCACCGGACACGAAGTGCGCGATTCCCAGTGCGAACAGGAGCGCCAGGAGTCGCTCGCGAAGGCACGGCCGTGACATCATGGGAGCAATTCAAAATTGGCAGGGCAGCGACAGAGAACCGGGCCGGATAGCGGCAAGGCGCAAGACCTGACACGAAGAAACGAACGTTGTCAGATCGCACAAGCCCGCCGTGATCCTACCCGAAGCTCTCCCCTTCCTCGACTAGCGCCAGGGTTTCCAGCAATGACGGGGGCACATGATCGAGGAACCGAGTCGGTTTTGAAAGCAGCATCCCGCTGGTCTTGTCGTACACGTTGATCGGATAGATCAGGTACAGAAATCGTTTCGCTCTCGTCACCGCCACGTAGAACAGGCGCCGTTCCTCTTCGAGATCGTCCTCCGCCACGAAGGAATAGGCGGACGGGAATTTTCCGTCCACGACCCAAATGATGAATACGCACTGCCATTCGAGGCCTTTTGCCGAATGAATGGTCGACAGAACCAGCCGCTCCTCATCACGACCGGTCGGTTCGATCTCGACGACGCTCCCGTCTGGCGGCTCCAATGCCAGGTCGGAGAGAAACTCATCGAGCCGATGATAGCGCTCTGCCATCGTGCACAAATGTTCAAGGTCGCGCATCCGCTTCGGGTAATCGTCGTACTGTTCCTTCAAGATCGGCAGATAGTACTCATACGCCAGGTTGGCTTGGTCAGCCGGGCTCAGGCCGTCGGCCTGCGAGAGGGTTTCCAGCAGACCGGCCAGATCCTTCAGCCCCTTGCCGGACCGGCCGCCGACTTGACGCAGTAGCTCGAACGGCTGTTCTTCTTTGAGCAATGTCCCAATCAAATCCTGCGCCTTCTTAGGACCCACCCCTTCGACCAGCATGAGCACCCGATGCCAGCTCACCGCATCCAGCGGATTTGCCGCGACGCGGAGATGGGCCAGCAGGTCCTTGACATGCGCGGTTTCGACAAACTTGACGCCGCCCCGCTTGATGAAGGGGATGGCGCGGCGGGAGAGCTCCAATTCCAGGTCGAACGAATGGAAGCTGGAACGGAACAATACGGCCATCTCGTGCAGCGGCACGCCCTCTTCCCGAAGCTCCAGGATCTTCTGCGCCACAAACCGTGACTGGGCGTGTTCTCCGGCCGCCTCGACCAAGGCGGGCAACGGTCCGTCGAGCTTTCTGGTGAACAGATGCTTCGTGTACTTCTCCGCCGCCCCTTGGATGATTTCATTCGCAAGATTCAAAATCGGCTGGGTGCTCCGGTAGTTCTCCTCCAGCTTATAAACTGTCGCCCCAGGGAATAGCGCAGGAAATTCCATAATGTTGCGGAATGTCGCCCCCCTGAACGCGTAAATGGATTGCGAGTCATCGCCAACGACCATCACGTTGTCGTGGGTCGCCGCGAGTTTTCGGATCAGATCCGCCTGCAAGCGATTGGTGTCCTGATACTCGTCCACAAGAATGTAGCGATACCCCTGCGAGATGATCCGACGCGCCGGCTCGTTTTCGTTGAGCAATTCGCGCAGCTTGACCAACAGATCGTCATAGTCCAAGAGTTGACGCTGACGCTTGGCCGATTCGTACGCGCGCTGGAGCCTGCTGAGATCGTCGAGGTGATCCGCAAAGTGAGGAAATTCTTCAAGCACGATGTCGTCGAGACTGCGCAACGTGTTTGCGCATTTGCTGTAAATTTCCGCGATCGTGCCCTTCCGGGGAAACCGCTTGTCCTTTTCGTTGAAACCGAGTTGACCGCGGACGAGCGCGATCAGATCTTCCGCGTCCCCGCGATCCAAGATGGTGAATCCCGGCTCAAGTCCGATCGGGCGGCCGTGACGTCGGAGCAACAGATTGGCCACAGAATGGAACGTGCCTCCGCACACCCGTTCGCTCCGGACTCCGATCAGCGCGCTGGCCCGGTCGATCATCTCCTGCGCGGCCTTGCGCGTGAACGTCAACAGCAGGATACTAGCAGGATCCACGCCCGAATCGATCAACTACCCGACCCGGAACACGAGTGTCCGGGTCTTCCCGCTGCCCGCT
>JBBIOW010000229.1:0-4112 GCA_037443165.1 Nitrospiraceae bacterium
AACCGTCGCCTCACAAAATCATAACCCATTGAATTTCCAATAGCCGTCAATTCTGTTCAGGATCCGTTCAGGACTTGCTTGCACCCAACCGCAGCAGTGAGCGCCGACACCCAGGAGGGAACGATGGAATGTCCGAAGTGCAAAGGGCTGATGATGCTGGAACGGTTTTCTGATTTTTTCCTCATCTTCTACGCATGGAAGTGTATTAACTGCGGTGCGATCATCGATCGCACCATTTCGACGAACCGGAGAAAGAGCTTGGCGGCCCGAGAAGCTCACGCAGTCGGAACCCGCTAAGGATCCGCTCGCACCGCTTGACTATGCGCGCATCATTGTCTCAATCGTTCGCCTGTTCGGTCGCTGCTCCGAACCGATCGGCATAACTCGCACGAAGCCGCCGCGCGCGGATCATTATAGCCAAGTGGTCGAAGAGGCGTCAAAGCGTCCCCAGCAGTTCCATCGTCTTTCCGAGTCTCACGTTCACAGTTTTGAACACTCCCCTGCCGTTCCACTCCGGGTTCTCCGCCTTGACCCTCTCAAAAACGCTGTGTTAGAGTCTGCCGCTCGCATTGCGTCGTCGACAAACACCCATGCGCGTCATCGCTGGCTCCCTGAAGGGACGCCGGCTGCTGGGCCCTCGACGGTCCGAGTTGCGTCCCACGTCCGATCAAGTGAAAGAAGCGCTCTTTTCGATTGCCGGGGCCTGGATTCCGAACGCCGCCGTCCTAGACCTGTACGCGGGAACGGGCGCGATCGGGATCGAAGCTTTAAGCCGAGGGGCCCGGCGCGTGACGTTCGTCGAGTCTGATCCTGCCGCACTTCGGGTCCTCCGCGCCAATCTCGAGCGGTGCGCCCTGACGCACGGGGTGGGAATCCATGCCGGCCGCGTCGGACGGTTTCTCCGCCGGCGCGCGTCATGGGATGGACCCTACGATGTGGTCTTCGCGGACCCGCCGTACGCGGCGGAGGAAGAACTGACCGGGTTGGGGAACTGGCTCGATGAAGGGCTGATCGCGGGCGACGCCATTGCGATCGTGGAGCACGCGTCCAAGACGCCGGTGCCGGACATGTTGGGGCCGCTGACCCGAACCCGCAGCTATCGATACGGCGATACGTCCCTCACCGTCTACCGCAGGCAAGACAAGATGGGTCACATCCCATGAACGTGGGGGTCTACCCCGGCACATTCGACCCGATCACACACGGGCACACCGACATCATCACCCGCAGTCTCCGGATTTTCGACCATGTGATCGTGGCCGTCGCGCCCAATCCAAGCAAACATCCGTTGTTCAGCTTGTCCGAACGGCTGGATATGGTACGCTTGGTGACCCAGGATATGCCGCGGGTTGAAGTCGCCACGTTCGAGGGCTTGCTCGTCGAGTACGTAAAACGATGCGGAGCCAACGCGGTGATCCGAGGCCTGCGGGCGATATCGGATTTCGAACACGAATTTCAGATGGCGCTGACCAATCGCAAGCTGGAAAACACCGTGGAAACCGTCTTTCTTATGCCGAGCGAAGAGTATTCGTATTTGACGTCGACCATCATCAAGGACGTCGCGAAACACGGCGGTCCTTTGACCGACTTTGTCCATCCCGAAGTCGCCAAGCGCCTGGATCAGCGACTACGGAGCCTCTGACCATGAAACTGGCCGCGCGCGCCGGACGCATTGTCCCTTCTCCCACGCTCGCGATCACCGCCACCGCCAAGGCCATGGCGGCCCAAGGGATCGACGTGATCGATTTCGCCTCGGGCGAGCCCGATTTCGACACCCCGGAGCCGGTCAAGGCCGCCGCGGAAGCCGCCATCCGCGCCGGCTTCACGAAATACACGCCGTCGTCCGGGATCGACGAGCTACGGACGACCATTGCCGAGAAGCTTCGGACGGAATTGGGACTTCGGTACGACAAATCACAGATACTCGTCTCCTGCGGCGCGAAACACTCGCTCTACAACCTCGCCGAGGCGCTGTTCGAAGCCGGCGACGAAATCATCATCCCAGTGCCCTCTTGGGTCTCCTACCAGGATCAGTTGCTGCTCAACGACGCGACACCGGTCCTGCTGGAGACGCGCGAAGAGGAGGGCTATGCGATTGACCCGGCCGAATTGGAACGGCGCATCACGCCGAGGACCAAGGCCATCATCGTCAACAGCCCCTGCAACCCGACCGGCGCCACCTATGACCGCGCCACGCTCGAAGGCATCGCATCGGCGGCGCTTCGCCACGACCTCGCGGTCATCTCCGACGAAATTTACGACAAGATCGTCTACGACGGCGTCCGGCATTGCAGCATCGCAACGCTCGGCGAAGACATTGCCGCACGGACGGTGATCATCAACGGCGTCTCCAAAGCCTACGCCATGACCGGATGGCGCATCGGCTATGCGGCCGGCCCCAAAGAGTTGATCACCGCGATGGCCAACATTCAGAGCCAAAGCACGTCCAACCCCTGCTCGATTTCGCAGAAAGCCGCGGTAGCTGCGCTCCGCTTGGATGACTCATTCACCACGCAGATGGTCGAGGAATTCGACCGGCGGCGTCGGGTCATGGTCGAACGACTCAATAAAATGCCCGGCGTGAGTTGTCGGGTCCCAACCGGCGCCTTCTACGCCTTCCCCAACGTCAGCGGCCTGTTCCCTCGCCGTTGGAAAGACAGGCGCATCGCCAGTGCCACGGACCTCGCTACCTACCTGCTGGAGGAAGCCAAGGTCGCGGTGGTGCCGGGGGAGCCCTTTGGCAGTAAGGCCCATATCCGCCTGTCTTACGCCACCGGGATGGACGCCATCCTCCACGGATTGGACCGCATGGAAGCCGCCCTGCGGCAACTCGGCTGAGCGCGATCCGGCGGCGGGCGTTGTTTGTCACCCGATCGAAACACTCGCCGGTCTTGATTTCGCCGAAGGCTGTGTTACTAATGATTGCATTCGAGCTAATACGTGATTGTCGAGGGGTGGGGCGAGGAAAAGGAGGAGAAAACCCGTGCCGATTTACGAATACCTCTGCGGAACCTGCGAGTATCGATTTGAAGTGCAGCAGAAAGTCAGCGATCCCCCGCTGACGACTTGCAGCCGCTGTGGCAATAGCGTCAGCAAGGTCATCTCTCCTCCGGCAATCATGTTCAAAGGCAGCGGGTGGTACATTACCGATTACTCCGACAAGCTCAAGCCACCGGCCTCCTCCGAATCCGGCAACGGGGCGGCCGACGGCAAGAAAGACAGCGTAGCGGCGCCGTCGGCTCAGTCCACCGGGACAGCAGCCCCGGCTTCCTCGGGCCAAAGCACAAGCGCTGCCCCAGCGGCGGGATCGACGAATCCCACTCCCCCTTCTTCCAGGTCTTCTTCGTCATAACTCCGACCCGGGCTTCATTTACGCTTGGTCCCAGAGGACTTCTCGGTCCTCTTCTTCGACGACGTGCTCTTGCCGGCGGATTTCGCCGTCCCCTTTGCGGCAGCCTTGATCGCGCCGGCCTTGGTCAATTTTGCCAGCTTGTCGCGCTCGGCGGCTAGGCTGTGCTCGAGCGTGGCGATCATCGCGGTCTTTTCTCGATTCAAGCGGGTGAGTTCGTCCACACGGGCTTGCAGCTCCTCACGGGCCTTCGCTGCGGCGGATAACGGGTTCTGCAATTTAGCTCGTTCCATGGGCGCGGGTGGCAGCTCGGCCTTGAGCTGTTCGATCTGGGTTTGGATCTCGGGCGGCCAGTAATCACACCCGTTCAACCCTCCTCCCACAACCACGGCGAGCATTACACTCGCTGCGAACCTCCATGACATCATTGCGTGCATTGGCACCTCCTGTTCGTCAGAGCCGGTTGAAAAAGCGTGCCCCTCACCCCTCCCTCAGCGCCAACCGCTATCCGCTCAACCGAAAGCCGGCACGTTCCAGCGCGGCCGCCAGTTCGGTCCGTGGAACTCGTCCCTTTCGCACCACGATGATCGGACCACGCGCATCCACCACCGAGGACGGCAGTCCACCCGGCGTAGGCCCGCCGTCGAGAATCAGATCAACGTCTGCGCCCAGTTCATCGCGCACTGCCTGCGCCGTCTCACATGGCGGCTGACCGGAGCGATTGGCGCTGGTGCCCGTCAACGGACCGACTTGGTGCAGCAGC
>JBBIOW010000230.1:0-4111 GCA_037443165.1 Nitrospiraceae bacterium
CATGTCCGGCTATACCGACGTCGCGGTTCTCCTGCACGGGGTCGTCACCGAGGACCTGCAATTCATTCAGAAACCCTTCACCCCTTCGGCCTTGGCGGGCAAGACGCGAAACGTGCTCGATGCTCACGATGCGAAACCGGCCCCCGCGACTCGGTAGCTCGCCTTATCTCACGAGGGTGCGGGAGTGTCGCGGCGTTGCTTCGACCCACTCCGGTCGCCAGAGCGACGCGCATCATGACGCCCGAGCCATTTCGCACTATCTCAACTCGACAATCGTGACGCCGTCACCGCCCTCGGCTCGTTCTCCGGACCGAAAGCTCACGACGTACGGAGACTTTTTGAGGTATTCGCGTAGCGCAGCCTTCAGCCGTCCTGTTCCGTGGCCGTGAATGATTTTAAGGAGCGGCTCCCCGCGCAACGCCGCCCGGTCCAAACCGGCGATCAACAGATCGAGCGCTTCGTCGGCCGGTTTGCCGCGGACATCCAGTGCGGTCGGCATATTACGAGCGGGATAAGCGGCCGGCCCCAACGGGTTGGTTGTCCAGGCCCGTTTGCTGCCAGCAGGCTCCTCAGTCGGCGATGGGTTGAGACCGGCCAGACCGGAGACCGGCACCGAGACTTCACCGTCGCCTACCTTGACGCGGACCCGCTTCTTGCCCAATGGGGATTCGAGCAACGTCCCAGTGGTCCCGACGCTGAGGAGTTCCACCCGGTCTCCAACGTGAAGCTGTTCCACCGGTACCGGGTCCGACTGAGCCGCCAGCGTGCCCTTTGTCCGTTGTTCCAGCTCGGCCAGCCGTTGCTTGGCCTCCTTCGCTCTTTGCGCCGTCCGTTCGCGCTTCAGATCATCGAGAATCGCCTGAACCTCCGCGCGCGCCCGCAACAGTTCTTCGGTCAGCTTGCGCTTCACACCCTTCCGTTCTTCCCGCTCCGTCTCACGCAGCCGAGCCAGAATCTCGGCCGCCTCCCGCGAAGCCCGCTCGGCCTCGACGCGGGCCTGAGAGGCCCGATCCGCTTCCACTGCCAGCCGTCGCTGGTGCGCCTGTAAATCGGTCAGCAGATCTTCCAGAGCCCGCTCGTCGCCTTTTAAGAACCGGCGGGCATCTTCAAGGATCGACTCCTCCATCCCCAACCGGCCTGCGATCTCGAACGCAGAAGACCCGCCCGGCATGCCCATCAGCAAGCGATACGTCGGCGACAAGGTGCCGACATCGAATTGCACGCTGGCGTTGGCGAAGTCCGGTCTACTCTGCGCCAGCGCCTTGAGCGCATTGTAATGGGTCGTCGCCACGACCTTCATGCCGAGTTGAGCCAGCCGCACAAGGAGCGCTTCCGCCAAGGCCGCTCCCTCCGCCGGATCGGTGGATGTGACCGGTTCATCCAAGAGAACCAGCGCCCGCGGCGTCTGGCTCGCACGATCCATCACGGTTACGGTCGCCGCATGGTTCAACAACCGGATCATCTGCGTCATATGAGCGGAGAAGCTCGAAAGATCCTTGCTCAGATCCTGCGCGTCGCCGATGTCGGCATAGACTTCCGGGAAAAACGCCATCTCCGAATCCGGCGCGCAGGGCAGCAGAAGCCCGGCGCGGACCATCAAGGCGAAGAGCCCGAGCATCTTGAGCGTCACGGTCTTGCCGCCAGTATTGGGACCCGAGATGACCAGCACCCGAACGTGCTCGTCCAATACAATATCGTTGGCGACCACCTGGTCTTTCACCAGCGCCAGCAGCGGGTGTCTCGCTTGCCTGAGCTGGATCCGGCCGCAGTCGTTCAACGCGACCGGTTGAACCCTGAGCTGGCGACCCAGCGCGCCCTTGGCTGTGACGCAATCCAGTTCCGCCAGGACCTCCATCGCACCGGCTATCGCGTCGGCGTGCTCCGCGACCATCGCGGACAGCTCCCGGAGGATACGCCGCACTTCCCGGTCGACTTCCAGATCGGCCACTTTGATCGCGTTGTTCAGTTCGACGAGTTCGCGCGGCTCGAGGAACACCGTCGCGCCGCTGGCCGAGACATCGTGAACGATGCCGGGAATTTTTCCCCGCATCTCGGCCTTCACCGGGACGACGTATCGGCCTTCGCGTTGGGCGAAGTAGGTTTCCTGCAGGACCTCGGCGTAGCGCTTGGAATGAAGAATCTGCTCCAGGCGCTGGCGCATGTGCTGCTTCAGATCATGGGCGTGATGGGTCAAGCGACGGAGTTCGGGGGAGGCCGATTCGCGGATCGAGCCGTCCGGCTCGATGGCCCAATCGATCTCGCGCTTGATATGACCGACTTGCGGAAAGCTTTCCAACGGCTTGGCCAGTTCGCACAGCGCCGGGGCCCGATCTCGGTGACGACCAAGATAGCGGATGACCTCGTCCACGAGCCCCAGCACGATCGAGCAGTCCCGTAGCTCATACGCTTCCATAGGTGCGCCCTTGCTCGAACGGGCGAGCGGCTCCCGGATGTCGGGAAACGCCAAAGCCGGAAAGGGATCGGCGGTTTCTTGGAGCGAGAGCAATTCGGCGGTCTCTTGCAACCTGGTCCGCGCAGCCCGCAGCATTGATTCCAGCGGAAGGGCCCGGCAGCGGTGGACGCCCATGCTGGAACGGGCGTGCCGAGCCAACGCTTCAAGCAGCCTGTCCCATTCCAGTACGTTCTTGGTCTGTTCAAACAACGATGGTTCGTTCATGGGCTCCCCGCGCACCCGCCGCAGTCTCCCTCTCGCGAGGGAACCGCGGCTATGCGGACTCTACCGAAGAACCCGGTCTAGAACAAGGCGCCCCCGGACCGGTCGAAACGACGGGGTCTAGGAAAAATCACCGACCCTTCGCTTCATTCCCCGGCTTGACAAGGATTCGACGGCTGAGTACTATCGGTCGTGTCTGCCGGTTGATCGCCAACCGGCATCTTTTTTTCTCAAGGGGCTCACGACTATGGCTATTCGCGTTGGCATCAACGGCTTCGGACGGATCGGACGGAACGTGCTGCGGGCCTCCCTGGACGATCCCGATCTGCAGTTTGTCGCGGTCAACGACCTGACGGACGCCAAGACCCTTGCCTATCTGCTGAAGTATGACTCCGTGCACGGCACGCTTAAAGCCAAGGTCGAGGCCAAAGGCGACCAGATTTTCGTCGACGGCAAGGCAATCAACGTCTTGGCCGTCAAGGACCCCAAGGAACTTCCCTGGAAAGACCTGGGCGTCGGATACGTGATCGAATCGACCGGACGGTTCACGGACCGAGAAGGAGCCGGGCGCCACTTATCGGCAGGAGCCACGGCCGTCATCATTTCCGCGCCCGCCAAAGACCCCGACGTGACGATCGTACTCGGCGTGAATGAACAGGTGTACGATCCCACGGCTCATCACATCATCTCAAATGCGTCCTGCACAACGAACTGCCTGGCGCCCGTGGCCAAGGTTCTGCTCGAGAATTTCGGCATCAAGCACGGCGTGATGACGACGATCCATTCCTACACAAATGACCAGCAGTTGCTCGACCTCCCCCACAAGGATCTCCGGCGGGCTCGCGCGGCCGGCTTATCGATGATCCCCACAAGCACCGGCGCGGCCAAAGCGCTGCACCTAGTCCTGCCGCAGCTCAAAGGAAAGATGGACGGGATGGCGATCCGCGTCCCCACGCCGAACGTGTCACTAGTCGATCTGACCGTCGAAACCGAGCAAGACTGCGACGCCGAGGCCGTCAACGCCGCCTTCAGGCGTGCGGCCGACGGGTCGCTCAAAGGTATTTTGCAGTATTGCGAAGAGCCGATCGTGTCAATCGACCAGAAAGGCGACCCCCACTCCGCAACTCTAGACGCTCCACTGACAACGGTGATCGATCGCCGCCTCGTCAAGGTCACGGCTTGGTACGACAACGAGTGGGGCTATTCGTGCCGCGTCGTCGATCTCGCGCTGCGGATGGGCCGCTAGCCACTTGCCGGTCCGAACGCTCGACGAGCTGATCCGCGAGGGCGTGGCCGGCCAGCGCGTGTTCGTGCGCGCCGATCTCAACGTTCCCGTCCGGGACGGGAAGGTCGGCGACGACACGCGCATTCGCGCCACGCTCCCGTCGCTGCGCAAGCTGATCGATGCCGGTGCGCGGGTGGTGATCGCGTCGCATC
>JBBIOW010000231.1:0-4110 GCA_037443165.1 Nitrospiraceae bacterium
CGAGCGCGTAAATCTTCGCGTCAGGGTTGGTGATCAGGATCTTCCGCTCGAAGTCCACCTCGATGGCCTCGGGCGCCTTCGGGTTGAACTTCATCGACGGGTAATCCATCGCCACCACATTGAAAGTCTTCACCGGTGCGTCGGCCGGGCAGACCGGCAGCGGCTTCGGAATCTGATTCTTGCCCGAATATCCGGCCGGCAGCTTCTTCAGATCCGGCTGTTCCTTGTCGTACACGCGAAGGATGCCCCAGGCCCCTTCGGAGAACTTGGAGGAACGGCCGTTGAAATGGATGTAATCGCCCGGCTGCAACCGCGGCCCACCGGCTTGCGGCACAACTAAATCATAGCGCTCCGCGATTCCGATGTGAATCGAGTTCTTTCGATTCGCGTCGCCAGCGTACCGTTCGGTCAGGAACGTATGGCCAGACAGGGTCCACGTCATGGTTTCGTTCATCAGGGTATGCAAGAGACGGAAGACCAAGGTGTCCCCGACGTATGCCCGTAGCAGCGGCGTGTAGGGATCGCCATGGATCGCGCTATTGAAGATCTGCGACGGTTCCGGATTGCTGGCCAATCGCTGTGCGATGGGGCCGGCTCGGAAGTTGAGACCGCTCCCGGTGGTGTGGGTCCCGCCGTTCAGGAACGGCATCGGCGTCATATAGATCTTCTCCGGCATCATGAACGACACGGTCTTGCCAGCTTCGAGCGCCACTTCGACAGGCTGCCCGGGTGGGTTGCCGGCCGTCACAATATTCACGGTGTGGGGCACCGTGTCGTGCACCTGCACCATCAGCTCCCGGAAGCTGCCGTTCACGCCATGACCCACCGGCTCGATCGTGTGAATGTCGGCGACAGGGCCGCTCCGGATTTCCTTGCCGGTCTTCGGGTCGTGATACGTCGATCCGACCGGCTCGGCGATGAAGGTGCCGAATCCGCCATGCGGCCAGGTCGTGGCGCCGAACGCGTGGTCGTGCCAGAAGACCGTGCCCACATCGGCATCCACCCAGAACCGCTGCCGCACGAACTCCACCGTGATGATGTCGTTCGCCGGGTGGTCGTTCTTCAGCCCCTTCGCCAGCGTGATGGTATTGCCCTTAATTTCCTTAATCCGCGCCACCTCATTCCCTTTGACGTTATCCGCGCCGACCAGGATCAAGATGTTCGGATGGTACTGCGCCGCATTCTTCACCGTGATGGTCTTGGTGCCCTTCTTGGCCGGCGCCGCCAAGACGGTGTTCATCGGTGCGGGCAACCCCTTCTTGTTCTTCTTTTCCAGCATCGTGAACGGCCGAACAGACTGTTCATAAGAAAAGCCGGTGATCACACCGTCCGACGCCTGGTTGTCGAACTGCAGGAAATGCCAGTGCGTGTTGATCTTGGAAGATTGAAAGTTGGTGTAATCGTCGTCCTCCCACTCGCTGGTGAGCATCCAGTCGACGCAGTCATAAATGTTGCCGCGCACGACCAGCGGGTACTTAAGGTCGTCGTTGGCCCGAATCGCGGCCTCTTCCTCGTGCAAAACGAAGATCAAGCCGTTCGGATCGACCACCGGCGGCTCCTTGCCTTGCGCCTTTGCAATCTTAATCGGCAGCTTGATGAAGTGGACGTTGTAGTACTTGCGGCCGGCGTTCTCCGGGCACAAGCTCCACCGTCCGTTTTCACCCGGGAGCGCCTGATCCAGACTCTCCTCGCCGTCGGCATCTCGGCGGATCATTTCCAGCCAGGGCGCCCCGACGTGATTCGGGGAGAACATCACCCGCTTGCCGAAGTGCGGTGTCAGATGGGGCCAGGCCACTTTTCCGGTTCGCGGCTCGAACATGATTGGGTGCCGCTTTCCCGGATGCGTGGACTTATATTTGGGATTGTCGATCGTGCTCTCTTTCTCGCTCATCGCTCGATTGCCTTCCCAAACCCAGTCCAACACCGTCGCGTCGTACGACTTGATCTGCCCAACTTCATCATCCTTGTGACCGGGCTTGCCCTGCGGCGGCAATTGCATTGCGACCCAATCCTTGATGTTGATCACCGCGGGGTTCGATTTCCAGTTGCTCTTGCCCTTGTCGACGATCTGGAACGTCTTCCCGTACCAATCGACCGTTGTGCCGATCAGCTTGTCCGACGGCACGCCGACCAGCATGCGTCCTTTGCGGTCGGGCAACTCCCGCAGGTCAGGCATCGTGTCATTCCGGTACTCGCCCACCTGCAGGGTGTTGTACACCCGCCAATACCCCCACATGCCAGCCACATAATGATGCGCCACGTGGCAATGGAAGAGGAAATCACCCGCCAACTGCTGGCAGAGACCGGATCCGCACTCCGTCTCGAGATCCAGCGCCTCCGAAGGCCCGATCACTTCGACATCCACGCGGTCCGTTTTGTGCCGGATCACCGGATACTTGACCGGCCCGTTCACTGCTGTGGCCCAGAGGGGCATATCGTCGATCGCCCGCGGACTCCGCGGCCACCGGATGGAGCCGCCGTGCGGGTGATGAGAATGGAACACTTCCGAGCCGCCGTGTACAAGCCGGAACTTAGCCGGATCCCCGATGTAGGACCGCGGAATCGTCGTGGCCGCGTCACCGAAGGTATAGGAACTATACCCCATCGACTCGTCCTCGAACCCGAAGTACTCGTGCTGCACGTGCATGTTGTTGATGCCGAACGGTTCGCTGCGATAGTTGATCGCGCGGCCGCCCGGCCGATAGGCGTCTGTCAGCGGATCGCGCTGCGGCAGGAAGTCGCCCTTCTTATTGACCGGACGGAACGCCTCGTCGCCGACCTCGTGGTAGATCAGCACGAACTCGCGGAAGTCAGGCCCCGTTCCGTTCTTAATCATGACTTGCCAGCCACTTTTGGCCGGAGTGGGGTCACCGGCTCCCAGAGGTTCGAGGTATTCGGACCCCTTGGGCTCCACCACGAACACACCGAACAGACCCATCACCGTCAGCTCGCGGTCATTGGCGTACGTGTGGAACTGCCGCCCGCCTTCCTGCGTGTTCGGATGGATGTACCATTCAAAATCCTGGCTTTTGCCTTCGGGGACGATGGAGTCCGGATTTGTCGTGGTCGCCGGCTTGCCGGTGGCACTGACCACCATGCTGGAGCCGTGAATGTGCAGGCTCACATCCTCGCCGCCTTCCAGCTTGTTCCGCAGTTTGATTTTGACGCAGTCGCCCTGGTTGGCGCGGATCACGAGCGGCTGAATCCACTGCGCTTGAACACCTGGCAGCACCGCGCCGGGATCATAGCCCTCTTTCTCCCGCGCCTCCTTGTTCTTGGCCTCCTCCTCGCGAACCTTGTCGATATTCTCGGTCAGCACGTACATGTAGCCTGGATAAAAATCCAGCCATTGGTTGAGCGTGATTTCGACGTTGATTGCGGAGATATCGTAGGACTTCACCGGCGCGGTCGCGGGGCATTTGCCGTTCGTCGTCGTCGAAACCGGCTCGACACGCGGGTCCGACATCAGCATCAAGTCCTGTCCACCGACGCCATACTGGTGCATCATCGACATGTTGTTGTACATGCCGGTATTAACCTGCTGCAGTTGCGGATCATGGGCCATGTGCTCCATGATGCGCTGGTGCTGCTGTTCCACCATCGTGGCACGATTGGGCCTACCTTCTATCGTGTCCTCGACGATGGTTTGCCCTTTCAGCTTCTCGGCCCAATCCGGCGTTTGGTGGGCCATGACGGTGTGTTGCGCTACGGCATGGCCCTCGTGGGACGAGGTCTCAGCCGAGACAGCCGACGGGAGCCACAGCAACAGTCCCGCCGCGGCCACGCTGAGCACGTAGCTTAAACAATGAAATTGTACCTTCTGGTGATACATGGACCGGCCTCCTTAGAAAAGAAATGGGATCACAACGAACGATGATGGTTACACGGTCACATCGCTCAGACTGACGGGCATGTAGAAGGTCCTCTTCGACATGCACGATAAACCGACAGGGCAGCATCGCCTTGCGAGACTGCTAAGATACTCAGCGCGCTTTGCGCTGTCAACCGAGCTCTTGTCAATAGGTGTGGAAATGGAATCAGGCGGCGGCCTCCTTCGGCGTGATCGGTTGCTGAACGCCATCGACAACCGGGATCCCGGCGTAGACCAGG
>JBBIOW010000232.1:0-4036 GCA_037443165.1 Nitrospiraceae bacterium
GCGGCAGGTTCGGCCTGCGAGATCACCGTGGTCGCGCTCCCCTGTGCCTGGATCTACTGCGTGGTCGGGCAATATCTCTTGAAGCACGCCCCCCCGCGAGCTGGGCATCCGTATCGCGATTGGCTCCTTCTCTATGCTTCGCCGGAGTTCGCCGAAGTCCAGAAGTGGATGCGGAAGAAAGTGGATGAGTGGGCGAAGCGTGCGGGACGCGACGAGAGACGACGTATGGAGGAGGCGTTCGTGATCAGTTCGCGGTACGAGTGGATGTTTTGGGAGATGGCGTGGAATGAAGAGAAGTGGCCGGTGTAGTTCGGAGCGTGGAGGGCCAGGGCCGGGAAGCTCTCTCCGCTTGCAGCCCCAGAGCACCGTTGACCGCACTAAGCTTCGCCTCCGCTTGGCTGCGAAAAGGAGCCGGGAACCTTTGCCTCCAGCATTTCCCGCCGGAGATTCATCCCGCCCCCAGTCTTTTCAAACGCATTCAGGGGTGTGCCGAACAAGGAGGAGAATCAAAGCGGCCGGGCGCGCGCAAGGCTATTCGTTGATCAGGGTGCCGAAAGCGGCGAAGAGTTGGCCGGTGAGGTAGTGGGTCCTTTCCTCGTCACGCATGCCCTTCCGGCGGAGATAGTCGTTGAGCACGCGCCCGTCGCTGGTGCGGTGCCTGTCCGGGTTCTTCAGGTTCATTCTGTACCGCTCGATCCCTCCCGAGACCTGGCTGACGAAGAGCACCGTGCCGTCCGGCTCGACCGCCTCCACCACCCCCACGTGGGTGAGCGGATCGTTGAAGGCGTCATCCCGGTTGAAGTCCCAGGTGTTGTGAAAGAACACCAGGTCGCCGGGATGGACGGTCGGGCCATAATGGATCCGCCCATGCCGCGCGACATGCCCGTAGATGCGTCCGACGCCGTTCCCTCCGTCCAATTCCCCCAGACCATCGTACAGATCGATCCCTTGTGTGGCGTACACGGCGCGGGCGAAACCGGAGCAGTCGAACGTGAAGCGCCGGCCGTTCACTTCGATCCGCGATTTTCCGAGGAATCCAGCGGTCGCCCGCGCTAGCGCCCGCTGCCTGGCGGTCCCCGCGACCATGTCACAACAGGTTCGTCCGCGTGTCCGTTCCATGAGGACGGCGCCGTCACGTGTCTCTTCCCATATCGCGCCCGGCCGGTGCCGGATTGCGCGACCATCGGTGGCGCAGCCTTGGAGCGCGGCCGCGAGGAGGAAGGCCAGGAGACTGAGCGTCAGTGTAAAATGGGCGGCGGGTGAAGCCATCAGTAGAAGTTTAGTCGTATTGGCTCTCGCCGGGGCACGGGTGCCAGCGCACCGGCTATGAGCAGACCGAGTTCACAGGCCTACGTTGGGATGACGGCGCCACCGATTGCGACCTCTGACCGTGGGAAGGACATGGCTTACCCTCTTCGTCTCGGTATCGGGATGAGCATGGGTACCCGTTCTCGGTAGCGGCGGTATTGCTCGCCGAAGACGTTGAGGAGATCCCGCTCTTCCAGGTGAACGCCGATCAGGATATAGAGTGTTGTGGCGACCGCGAAGAGAAGATGGCCCCATGTCATAACCGGTGTGGCCCAGAAGGCGATGACGAAGCCCACCAAGAGCGGGTGCCGGACGAACTTGTAGAGCGCCGGCATTTTGAATCCGATCGGCTGATACGCCTGATGGTGCCAGTGGAGAAATACCTGCCGCAACCCGAAGAGGTCGAAGTGGTCGATCATAAAGGCGGAGACCAGCACGACCCCCCACCCGATCCAGAATAGCCCCCGCAGGTGAGCACTCCCTGTCGGATGTTCTACCTGCCAGATCACGTCCGGGATCGGCCGCCATTGCCAGAACACGAGAAGGAGAATCAGGCGGGACAGCAGGACATATGTGCTGCGCTCTATCGGGACCGGTACGATCCTCGTCCACCTACGCTTGAACCATGGGCGCGCCATCAGACTGTGCTGGACCGCAAAGAGACCCAGCAGACACAGATTAACGAGGAATGCTTCCGGCAAGGTTCCCTGTGGGCCGCTATCGAGCGATTTGGGAACTGCGACGTTGCCCACAAAGCCTACCGCGTAGAGGAAGGTCGCGAAGAACACCGCGTAGGCGGTGACGCCGTAACCGAAGGCCAATACCCCGCTCATCGTGTCCTCCCTTTTCGGCGACATCGGGTGATCAGATAAGCAGGTGCATGGTGCCGTTGCGACTGCTCAAATTACGCCCAACAAAAAGATCAATCAACGGGACTCCGGCGCTGCGTATCCAGAAAACCGGGTTTCTGGTAGAGTGATCGCCGACACGCTTAGCGGACTCGGCAGACCAACGCATTTCTCGCATTCGGTGGCAATGACTGACCGCACCGTCTTTGAGATTTCCGGCAGACGTTTCCTTGGCCGATGGCGATCGTCGGCGGGACGGGGTTGGCGGTCGGAGCGATCGTGTTCCGGTCGAAGAGAGCGGAGCGATCCGGAGCGCGGACGCTTGCAGGCGATCTCCTGCTCGGTTTTGCATTGCTGTGGATCGGCTGGAATGTCTTTGACCATTACCCAATGATGCAGGCCTTGGCGGCGCATGAGACACAGAAACCAGGGAGGGTGATGATGCTTCGCCGCCGTTCCCGGTTGCTTGCCGTCTTGCTCCTCCACGGCGCCGTGGTGTCCTGCGGACATCTGGAGACGGACTATTTTCACGGCAAGATCAATGAAGCGACGCAAGAGATGGTGTTGGAACATTACGGGGTCCCGCACCATCAGCAATCACTGGCAAACGGCGGAACGGTCTGGACCTACTACGAACGCAACAGCGGGACCGCCAGCTCCTCACGCGCTGCGAGAGGCGCCTCCTGCCGCGCTTATGTGCTGACCTTTGACGCGCAGAACGTGCTGCGAGAGTGGAAACAAGAGACCTGCCGGTGAGCGCGAGCGTCACCATCCTTTCCGGATTGCATCCCCGCGAAGCTGTCTGCGGCTAGACAGTTTTCCCAGGCCGAGTATAATGAGCCACCTCGGAGCACCGTGATGATCAAACAAGTGCTGACGATCGCCGGATCCGATTCCGGCGGCGGAGCCGGGATTCAGGCCGACATCAAGGCCATGTCGGCGAACGGCGTGTTTGCCCTGTCGGTGATCACGGCCGTCACGGCGCAGAACACCGAGGAGATCACCGAGGTGTTCGAGCTGCCTATCTCGATCATCACGGCCCAACTCGACGCCGTGTTCGACGACTTCGACATCGCTGCCGTGAAGACCGGGATGCTGTCCTCAGCGGAGATCATCAACGTCGTGGTCAACTTCCTCAAGCCACAGAACGTGGCGAACTTGGTCGTCGATCCAGTCATGGTGTCCAAGACCGGTCACCTGCTGCTTAAGCCGGACGCGATCGACGCGCTGAAGAACGAACTCATCCCCCTGGCGTCGATCGTCACGCCCAACATCCACGAGGCACAGCAACTCTCGGGCATCGAGATCGCCTCGCTGGCCGACGCGAGGCGCGCGGCAAAAGTGATTCACCGGTTTGGCTGCAAGCACGTGCTGATCAAAGGCGGTCACTTGCTTGCCGAACGGGCGACGGATCTCCTGTTCGATGGGCGATTCTTTAACGTCTTCAAAGGCGAATACATCGACACCCCCCACACCCACGGCACCGGCTGCACGTTCGCCTCGGCGATCGCTGCACAACTGGCTCGAGGCAAGTCCATGCCGGACGCGGTCCAGACCGCGAAAGCCTATCTGACGGAAGCGATCCGGCACGCGCTGGCGATCGGTCACGGCAGGGGGCCGACCAATCATTTCTACTTTCTGGAGGGATAACGCTCGACGATGGCGCGCCTGCAGATCCGCCCTTTGGTCTTTCTGCTGACCGGATTCGGCTGGCTGGTGCTGTCTTCGCTTTTGGGTCTGGCCATTTTCATCGGGATCGTCCGCGCAACTCCGCTTCCATCCTGGCTCCGCCTGCTGCACGTGCACGGGGCCTTGGTCGGCGGCGTCGCCCAGATGATTTTGGGCGCGATGCTGGCGTTCATCCCGCCGCTCCTCATGAC
>JBBIOW010000233.1:0-3994 GCA_037443165.1 Nitrospiraceae bacterium
ACTGCGGTCGGGACGCCCGATGGCTTCCAATCGGGCTGGTCGTGCTTTTCGTATGCGCCATTCTTCCGTCGTTTGCGTATGGAGAATCCTACATCGCCGGCCAATTTGGGGTCACGTTGCCGCAGAGCTTGAGCGACGGCAAAATCACTACTCCTGGATTTGCGGTCCTCTCGATCTCAGATCAGGCGTTGAAGAGTTCTCTCATGGGTGGAGTCAAGCTCGGGTTCTATCTCCCTCAAATCCGCTGGTTCGGATTCGAGACAGAAGTCTTTTATACGACCCCTCATATCAAGCAACAACCCATCACGTTCAAGGGACCGGGCGGAAGCGCCACCGCCGACTTTCAGTGTCTCTATAACCGAGTGATCACATGGGCACCCGTCAATTTGATGTTCCGATACCACAAGACCCGTCTCCAACCCTACGTTGGTATCGGTCCCGGCATTTTCTTCGCCCGCATCAAGGACCCGTCCGTGACATCGGGAGACAATACGCAATCGAGCAATTGGAGAATCGGCGTCAACGCACAAGCCGGTCTTCGGTACTACATCACGAGACACTGGACAATGTTCGGCGAATACAAATTTAACTATGCCCGCTTCGACTACAAGGACACACCCAATCTGTTCGGCTTCAAGGCCGACTACACCGCCCACATCGTCGCCCTCGGCCTGAGCTACCACTTCTGACCTTGCCCTAAAAAATAGCTGTCAGCGGTCAGCCATCAGCTTGCCGCTCACCCTCCCCTCTCCCCATTGGGGCGAGGGATTACAGGGGACAGACTGGCGATTCCACGCCTGTTCCGTGTAGGCTGTACGGCGGCGAGGGCCTCATGAAGACCTGCGGTTCCTGCGGCCACCAGCTTCCGGAGATCAGCCGATTCTGTACCCAGTGCGGCGCGCCGCTCGACGGCTCGTCCGCCGCACGTTCCTCCTCATCGCCTGCACCCGTCAAAGACGAGCTGAATATTCAGATTCTCTACACGATGGTCGCGTTGCTGCTCCTCGCGCTGGTGTTTCCGCCGTGGGAAACTCCGCCAAGCCGGCCGCCCGCATTCCTGGGCTTCCACTTCATTCTCTCCCCACCCGAACCCGAGGCCGTCGTGAGTCGCTTGTTGATGACGATCGAACTCGTCACCATCGCGATCGCCGGGTTGTATTTTTCATGGCTGTTCAGAAAGCAACGGTAGGCACGAGTAGCGATAGGCAATGGGCGATCGGTGGAGGACAGGCTGCGGGCTAGAACAATTTCCTGCTTGGGCAAGGGCGTTCTGATTGATGATGTGTTCCGAGCCTATCGCCTCATGCCCATTGCCCTGGGTCTGCCGCTAATCCAGCGCCAGCGTCAGACAGTTCGCCGCCCCTCCGGTCTTCATGAACTCGTCGAGGTGAACGGGGTGAGGTTCGTAGCCGCGGTCGCGGAGGAGCGCTATCGTCCCCGGACAACCTGCCGGCAACACGACATGCTTGCCGACACACACGGCGTTACAGGCGAATTTCAATGCTTCGCCTTCCGGGACGACGAGCCGGCGTTCCGGCGCGATCCGTTCGGCGATCGCCGCCTGCCCGTACCGGTCGAACGCCGGCGGGTAATAGAGCAGTTCACCGCCGCTCAACGGGCAGAAGCACGTATCGAGGTGATAGAACCGGCTATCGATGAGTTCCACGGGAATAATCTCCCGCCCGAAGATCTCGCTCAGGCGGACATAACACCGGATATCAGACCGCTGCCGGTAGCCGCCGAACCAGCCGTCCGGAAATCCCAGCAGATCGCCTGCGCCTTCGAAGTAGAGGCCTTTCTCCAAGTTGATGACTTCATAGCCGTGTTCACGGAACCACGCTTCGAAATGGGGCTCTTCCCGCTGTCGTTCGGGGTGCCGGAACCGGCTTGGCACTGCCCGGTTGCCGACCACGACCCCTGCATTGGCGGTAAACACGAGGTCCGGCAGGCCGGGCACCGGTGTCATCCGCTCCAGGGTCGCGCCGGCGTCTTGCTCCAGCACCGCTATCAGCTCGTGCCATTGCCGATAGGCGCGTTCGCCGTCCACGGTGTTCGTCCGGCGCATCCAGGGATTGATTTCGTAGTCGATCCGGAAATAATCCGGAGGGCAGACCAACAGCCGGCTCATCGGTGACCACCCGACGTCGTCATTCCTGTATCCCGCTGCCTCATGTCTACCCCTTCCATCCCAACTCCCGAGCCAGTTCGCGCAGGAACGACGCAGCGTCCATCACCAGCCCGACAGCCTGAAAACTGCCTCGGTCGGCCAGCTTCGTCGGCACCGCCGGGTTCACATCCACGCAGACGGTCGGGACGGTGGCGGGAAGGAGATTCCCCGTTGCCACCGCGTGCAACGTGGACGCGACCAAGAGCGCCAGCCCGACGCCGGGAATCGCCGCCCGCATCGCGGCCTGTGCAGCAACCGAGTCCGTGATGACGCCGGGCAGCGGGCCGTCGTCCCGAATCGTGCCCGCCATGACGACCTGGACACCGTGCTTCACGCAGGCCGCCATGATCCCGCCGGAGATGACACCCGACTCGACCGCCGCTTTGATGCTCCCGATCGCGCGGATGCGATTGATGGTCCGCAAATGGTGCTCGTGACCGTGCGGCACCGCCCGGCCAGCCGATAACGCATAGCCCAGCGTCGTGCCGAAGAGATGCGCTTCCATGTCGTGCGCCGCCAGCGCGTTGCCACAAAAGAGCACATGGATGAAGCCCGATTCGATCAGCCAAGTGAGGGCATCGCGGCCACCCGCATGGATGATCGCCGGCCCTCCGGCGAGCAAGACCTTGCACCCGTCGCGGCCGTTCTTCATCCCCTCGCGCAATGTCTCCATCCGCCGCGCCACGTCGCGGATGATATGGCCGTGCGGCCGCTCCGCCGAGACCTGCGCCTCCATGAAACCGAAGACATCGCGCTCTTTCGGCCTCGCGAGCGGGATGACCCGCACGCCCTCGCGTCCCGTGACGATGAGGTCCCCCCTCTTCACGTCGGCCATCGGGACCGTGCGGGCCCGCGTCTTGGCGGCATCGACACGGATACCCAGATCCATTTCAATGGCCTCGACGTCGATCCACGCGCCGTGCAGTCGGACCTGCGTCGGCAGATGCGTCGTGGCGTAGAAGGTCTCGGGGAAAACCCCGTCGGCCGGAGCCGGCTCCAGCGAGCAGTCCGATTCCCGCTCTACCGCCGCGCCGTGCGGCTGGATCGCCTCGAGAATCTCGGTTAGCAGCCTGACGGACGGCGCCTTGACCAGAATCCTCGCACGGGACGGCTCCTCGCGCGTCTTGCCGATCCGGACTTCTTCCAGATCGAAGGTTCCGCCCATCATCAAGATGGTATCCAGCACCTTGGCCAGGATCAGCGAATCGATGATGTGGCCCTCTAAAACAACTGTCTCTTGAACCTGCGTCATAGAGAACTCCAAGGCTAGGGGCTAGTGGCGAGGGGTTAGGGGTCAGGACTCAACGCCATCATAGCACGCACACCGCATGCATAGGTCAACGCCAAGTGTTCCTACTCAACACGTGAGAATTCTTGAACCTCTCATTGTTCTTACCTCTCGCCACTTGCCCCTGGCCTCTCACCCATTACCTTTCGCCCCTCGCCTCGCGCCGATCACCCGTCACCTCTCATCTCTTCCCCATCGCCTATCGTCGATTAGTTCTGTTTACCCCGCCTTCATCAATTCTCTCAACACATTCGTGGCATAGGCGCCGGGCGGCAGCGCGAAAGAGAGGATGAGATCGCCATCCGTCAGCGACCATTCCAGATCCATCAACTTGACCCGCAGCGGCCGGCGCTCACCGCGGAATCCGCAGGCTTTCGCCGCCTGGACCAAGGCTTCCCGGGTCGTACCGGCATCGGTTACGACCGCCTGCTCGATGGCGCCCGGTTCGCCGCCGGCCCACGACACCCGCGAGCCGAATAGGATGGCGGTCGGGCTGATCTCGAACCGGTCGGCCCTCGGCTGTTCCCTTTCCGCATCTT
>JBBIOW010000234.1:0-3877 GCA_037443165.1 Nitrospiraceae bacterium
GGACGTGTTCAAGCTGGGCGTTCTGACCGGTTACGATCATCGTATCGGGCGGTTCACGATCGGTCCGCGCGTCGGGATCAATTACAGCCATACCTATATTCACGATTATGACGAGTGAGTGGCCACCGGGTTGGAACTCAAGTTTGACGACCAGTATGTCAATTCGTTGCAGAGTGTGCTTGGAGTGCAGGGCCAGGCTGCGATCAGCACCGGGATGGGCGTTCTGGTTCCACAAGTCAACGCCGATTACATTCATGAGTTCGCCAACTCACAACGGTTTCTCAATGTCCAGTATGTGCAGGATCTCAGCCCTGTGCCCACGAAGTTCCGATTCCAAAACGATGTCCCGGTCCGGAACTATTTCAATCTTGGAACTGGATTGCTGATGGTGCTTCCAAACGGCTGGCAACCCTTCGTGTACTTCCGCGCGATGGTGGGGAATCAACAATTCAATAATTACGCGGGGACGTTTGGTCTGAGAGTTGAACTGTAACCCGCACGACGGACTTCCTCTGTGAGTTCGATGCATTCGGGCGAGGACTCGAGAGGGTGTTCCTTGACTTGGCTCAGGGTGCGACGTAGGATGCAGGACTGCGAGCGGGCGTAGCTCAGTGGTAGAGTCCTAGCTTCCCAAGCTAGTTGCCGCGGGTTCAAATCCCGTCGCCCGCTCCATACCGAGCTTGCTCGACCCGGAGCCTGGTGATCGATTCGGGCGACGGGAGAAGCGCCGTTCAATGGGTTTCAGTTTCTCACTCTCTGTCCTCTGACCGCATGGTGGTGGTCCCCTTTCTGTGGAAATTAAATAGGCGTATCCTCCCTGCGACATCACACCACCGGCCCTGGCAGGGGCCTGCACACGGACGCTGACGACCGGGCTGGGGCCGACCACGTTGACCCTGCCGCGGGCGCGCCTGGCCCAGGGAAGGGGGACGGTCGACTGGCGCAGCCACCTGATTCCCTGCGATGAGCGACGAGCTGCCGCGATCGATGCCGCGAGGCTCGGTTGCTCCTTCAGCGGGGCGAATGGCCGGCGGATCAACGGGCCCCTGGGCCTCTTGCGGCGAGGCGCGCCGCTGTCGAAGCGTGCAGGCTCCCGGCTGGTGGGCCAGGTGCAGGCCTTGTATGAGCGCTGGCATCGCCGCGACCTGACGGAGGAGCCCGTGGTAATCCTGTACCTGGATGCCATCGCCTTGCGGGTCCGGCTGGACCGTCAAGTCGTCTCGGTCCCGGTGCTGGTGGCCCTGGGCGTCCGCGCCGATGGGCAGAAGGTCGTGTTGGATGTGGAGACCCTGACGAGTGAGTCGACGACGGCCTGGAGCGGCTTCGTGGAGAGCCTCATCGCTCGGGCGCTGCGCCGGCCGCAGTTGTGTGTGCTCGATGGCCACCCCGGGCGGCCCGCCGCCGTCGAGACGAACGGGCCTGGCCTTGCCGTGCAACGCTGCATTGTGCAGAAATGGCGCACCCTGGACCAGCATGCGCCCCGCCACGCCCGGGGAGGAACTCACGGCGGACTCTCATCGGATCACCGAGGTCGAGACTGGCGCGCTGGCGCGACAGGCGTACCACGCCTTTGGGGCCAAGTGGGAGAAACGCCTGCCCAAGGTGGTCACCAGCTTGCGCGAAGCCGGGGAGAAGCTGCTCACGTGCTCTCGGCTGCCCACCAGTCAGTGGAAGTGTGTGTGCAGCACCAACGCCATTGAGCGGTTGAATGAAGCATTCCACCGCCGGGTGAAAACACAAGGGGTGCTGCCAACGGCCCAGACGGCCGAGCTGCTCTTCTACGGCCTGTTGCTCACGGGGCAAATTCCGACGCGACGGATCGATGGGTGGCGGCAAATCAGCGCGATCCCCGACGCCTTGGGGACATCGGCCGCCGCCTAAGGGCGGGGATATTGGAGGTCAGACCGGATGTCGATCGCCTCGTATAAGCCAAATGCGGAGGCCATTGTTCACGTCACATGCGGGGAGAAGCCAATTTCTACAGATATCGGGACGCAACCATGCGACCACATCTGGGCGCGTCTCTAACCAGGGTGTTGCCAAGTTCAAGTGGGTTGTCGCGGATTCGAGTTCTTCCGCTTGCTTGAACCGTCCGGCTTGGAAATGAAGTCATTGTCATGGACGGCAATGCGCGCGTCGAGCTTCCCTGCTCTCTTGTCATGTGTTTGGTTGAAAAATCTCAACGAAAGGATTCGAACGTGACGCGCAAAGAATATGCCCTGGTGCTGCTCACCGCTACGATCTCGGGCTTGATCGGCGGCGTCGTTGCCGAGCGCTTGTTCGCAACCGGAATCGCCGTGGCGGAACAGAAAGCTCACGCCGTCAATGCGGAAGAGTTTCTGCTGGTGGATTCAAACGGCAAAGCTCGTGCGGGGCTGGGACTGGATGCTCAAGGTGAAGTCGGATTTGTCCTGATCAGCCGAGACGGCGGCAAGACCCTCTATCTCACGCCGGACGATCCCTTGGCCCTCAAGCTTGTGGACAAGAGCGGGCGAGTGCTCTGGGCCGCGCCGTAGGTCAGCGCGATCCTCGAGAGCGATAGGCAGGCGACAGGGTTGGCCCGCATTATTCATGACGGTTCGTCGCGAAATCGTGGAGTCGCGTCGCGAGACGGGCAAGCACAGCCGCGAGGGAGGAAGACGTACTTGAAACAGTACGTTGACCGACTGAGCGGCGAGCACGCCCGCCCCCGACTGAACCTATCGGGGGCTTGTCGCCGCGGCGAATCCGCGATTGCAGCAAAAGCATTCATGAATAATGCGGGTTAGACAGCTTTCTTGACCAGGCCGGTGCGAAGGCAGCGGGTGCACACGCGGATGTGCTTCGGGGCCCCGTTGATCAGCGCGTGGACGCGCTGAAGATTCGGGTTGAAGACCCGCTTGGTCTTGTTGTTGGCGTGACTGACGTTATGTCCGGATTGGTGTCGCTTGCCGCAGATATCACACGCAAAAGCCACGGGAGCACTCCTTCTCTGAACAGGTCAATCTCATGATGAGACGCGACATGGATAGTAGCATAGGGCATCAGTGGGTGACAAGCGTATGCTGCGCAGGGTTGAGGGAAAGGTGCGGATACGTGCGCGCTAGGATCGCCTCGCGGCGGACGTCTTCTGACGGACCGATTTGGTCTTTTTCGGGTGCACGATGGTCACCACGCGTGCTCTCTCCCCCTCGTCTCCGGCGTGGAAAAAGCGGACCGGGACGCTGATGTCGAAGCTGTTATCACCGCCGTCATCCAGGCCGTCTTTCCAGACGCTATAGATCTTCTCCCGAGTGGCGCTCCAGAGCATGGGGAGTCCGGTAAACGGATCGAAATAGCGCGCCCCTGCTTCGGCCAGCCGCGTCGGCACGGTGGCGGCCGACGAAGGTTTACGCAACAGGATCTGCAAAGCAGCCAGCCGGAGCCGCGCATCGGTCTCCACTAATCGCTGGCCGAAGATCTCCCAGTCCGGTTCGAATTCAAAGGGGTGTATCAGGCTTTCGAACAGTGTACGGGGCGCGGTCCGCGAGATGTCCCGGAACTTCGGCAGCGGATGATGGATCGTCTCGGATGCCTTGATGACGGCGTCGTAATAGGTGGCATATACCTCGTGGGTTCGTTGCGTATCGAGGGGCGTCCCGATCGCTGCATACGAGGTCGGGTGGGCGATCCGCTGAAAGGCGTCCGGCCGAAGACCCGCTGCGCGTGCCAGCCATTCGCGATGGCGGTCGGACGTTTCTTGGCCGACCAACGCCTCGATCTCGGTCGGTGCGCCGTCTTGGCGTAGGCCGAGGACGAATTCGTTCTGAATGGGCCAACGGAGCGAGTATTCCGCCGTCGTCAACGGTTGGACGATCGGCAGGCCAACGTCCAGAACCACCTTCTCGATCGTCGAACG
>JBBIOW010000235.1:0-3795 GCA_037443165.1 Nitrospiraceae bacterium
GCGTGAAGCCAACCGGGTGCTGGAAGAGGAAATCAAGTTGGCTGCTAAGCCTCAACTCTATCTGCTGCTGGTCTTGCCCGCCTACGCGATGTCGATCAAGGGACGAGGGATCGAACTGCATCGGTTCCCGATCGTGGCCTGGCACGCGTCGACCCAGCGACCGCTGGGGACGGTCTTTCGTCTGCAAGCGAGGCCCGGTCGCGCGGCCCAAAGCCGCCATCGCTGAAAATCCCGAACAGGTCCCGATCGAGCTCAAGGACATGCCGGTCGCGTTCGAACTGCAGTTTGATCCGCCACTCACCCTGTGGATCGCGCCTCCGGCAACCGAAGGGCCGTGGGGGTGGGTCAAGAGTCGCAGCAAGGAATGGTGGAGCCGGATTCGATCCTGGGTTGTACCGGACGCGTCTACCAATACGCCGCACCTACGGCTCACGCTCTCGACGGACGACGCTCGCTCGCTGGCGTGGTCGGTGACGGACGGTCTGCCTCTGCTCATTATCCGCTCACGCCTGAACTAGGCCGACGGCGCAATCCCGCTTGTCCGCCGTTTGCGTTTTCCGACCGTGCACCCTAAGATAACAAATCCGGACGCAGAAAGATGCGCCGCCGTTTGCGCGCGGAGGCAAGCTTGCGGACATCGTCACGCCTGTCGGCGCGACAACCCTTTCAGACCGTCATCGGATCGGCGTTGGAAGAGCTCGCCGACGGACAGGTCGTTGAGCGGCTGTGGGCCAAAGATCACACGCTCTGGAAACCGGACCCGACGGAGATCGACAACCGGCTTGGCTGGCTGGCCGTGGCGGAGCAGATGCGTGAGCAAATCGGCGCGCTCCGCACCTTCGCCCGATCGGCCAAGGACTCGGGCTATCGGGACGTGGTCCTGTTGGGCATGGGAGGGAGCAGCCTCGGTCCGGAGGTCCTTCGTTGCACGTTCGGGTCGGCGCGCGGATTCCCACGCCTGTGGGTGCTCGACTCGACGGTCCCGCAAGTCATCCGTGAGGTGACACGGGCGATCGAGCCAACCCGCACCCTGTTCATCGTCGCCAGCAAGTCCGGCGGCACGATCGAAGTGATGTCGCTCTTCGCCCACTTCTGGGAGGTGGTTTCCCGGACGAAGGGGACCCGTGGAGGAGCGCAGTTCATCGCGATTACCGATCCCGGTACGAGCCTGGAAAAATTGGCGAGCGAGCGCGGATTCTGGCAGACCTTCGCCAATCCTCCGGACATCGGAGGGCGGTATTCCGTCCTGTCCTATTTCGGCTTGGTGCCTGCGGCGCTCATGGGACTGGATCTCGACAGGCTCGTGGATCGGGGGATCACGATGGCGCAGGCTTGCCGCTGCCATGCTCCCTTGGACCGGAATCCTGGCGCCTACCTTGGCGCGATCATGGGAGCGCTGGGCCGGCAAGGTCGGGACAAGGTCACGATCGTCGCTTCCCCCGGGATCAGCACCTTTGGGTTGTGGGCCGAACAACTGCTCGCCGAAAGCACCGGCAAGGAAGGCAAGGGCCTGGTGCCGGTGGCTGAGGAACCGTTGACCCGCCCGCCAGGGTATGGAAAGGATCGAATCTTCGTCTATCTCCGGCTCAAGGGCGACAAGAACGGACGGCTCGACGGTCACATGACGGCCCTCGAACGGGTCGGACACCCGGTCGTTCGACTCGAACTCCGCGACCGCTACGATCTCGCCGCGGAGTTTTTTCGCTGGGAGTTCGCCACCGCGGTCGCTGGCTATTTCCTCGGCATCCATCCCTTCGATCAGCCGAACGTGCAGGAGAGCAAGGACAACACGCACCGCGTGCTGCAGGAAGTGGAAGCCACCGGCCGTTTGCCCCGGCAGCGTGAAACGACCGTCAAGGCAGCGGCGAAGACGATCCTCCAACAGGCGGCTCCGGGACGGTATGTGGCCGTCCTCACGTACGCACCGCCCTCGGCCCGAGTCGAGGCGGCGATTCAGTCGCTCCGCAAGGCCATTCTCGCGACCTCACAGGTGGCCGTCACCGCAGGCTACGGTCCTCGTTATCTCCATTCCACCGGTCAACTGCACAAAGGCGGGCCGAACACCGGGCTTTTTCTGCAACTGGTCGATGAGATGACGCCGGATCTGGCGATTCCGGGTAAACCCTACACGTTCGGCACGTTGGCGCGGGCGCAGGCGATCGGCGACCTGCAATCGTTGCACGCCCACGGACGGATGGCTGTCAGCGTGAACCTTGGACGGCGGTCGTTCGCTACGATCAAGGCCTTGGCTCGAGCCTTCGCACCACGTCCCTCGCCCGGTCGCCGCCCGACCGCCACGGGCCGGAAGTCCCGAGGCGCGAAGGCATCGAAACACTGATTATGAGCGTCGCGCCGGAAATTCGGATCATGAGCGATGCGGAAGAGTTGGCGCAGGAGGCCGCCGAACTCTTCGTATGGCTGGGCGAACAGGCGATCAAAAGAAGCGGGCGGTTCCTAGTGGTCCTGTCCGGTGGCTCGACCCCGAAGGCGCTGTACGCGAAGCTGGCCGGTCCGGAGTTCTCAACCAGATTGGAGTGGAGTCGTGTGAGGTTTGTTTTCGGAGATGAGCGCTGCGTGCCGCCGGGCCATCCGGAAAGCAATTTTGGCATGGCCGACGCGATCTTGTTCCGTCCGTTAAAGATTCAGCCCGGCCAAGTGTTAAGGATGAATGGCGAAGACAGCGACCCAGACCGGGCGGCTCGGCTCTATGAGGCGCTCTTGAGACAAGAATGCGGAACGGTCGAGGCGGCGTGGCCCGCCTTCGATGCGGTGCTGCTCGGACTGGGCGAAGACGGCCATGTCGCCTCGTTGTTTCCCGGCACGGACGCCTTGAACGAACGGACACGCTGGGTGATCGCGACCACGGCGCCCCGCGGCGTCGCGTCCCGGTTGACCCTGACCCTGGGCGTCATCAATCACGCCAGCGTCGTGATCTTTCTCGTGACCGGCACGAACAAGGCGTCCGTGGTCCGAACGGTGCTGGAAGGGCGTGAGCCGCAGCCCCCTGTTCTGCCGGCCACGCTGGTGCGTCCCGAGCGGGGGCGGCTCGTCTGGTTTCTGGATCAGGCGGCCGCCTCGGAACTCACGGTCACCAGGCAAGCCATCACTTCTCGCGAGGAGTAGGACTCCATGATTCTGGCGGGCGACATCGGGGGCACGAAAACCAACCTGGCTCTCTTTGACTGGAAGACGGAGCGGGTGGAACCGGTTCGCGAAGACACCTTTCCGAGCAGCGACTACAAGGCGCTGGAGGAGATCCTGACGGAGTTTCTGACGCCGCCGGCCAAGCCCGCGATTCCGGAGGACGAAGAGAACCCCGACGATGCGGCGACAGTGTCCGAGACCGAGTCGCAAAAACCGCCGACCGCGGAGTCCCTCGCCATCGACGCCGCCTGTTTCGGCGTGGCGGGACCCGTCATCGACAACCGCTGCCAGACCACGAACCTCCCGTGGGTCGTCGATGGGGCGGTACTGGGCAAGCAATTCGGAATTCCACAGGTCCGTCTGCTCAATGACCTGGAAGCCACCGCCCACGGGATTCTGTGGTTAAGACCGGACGAAGTGGAGGTCCTCAACAAGGGAAACCCGCCCCAAACCAAACAGGCCCTGGCGTTGATTGCAGCAGGAACGGGGTTGGGCGAAGCGATCCTGTTCTGGGACGGCGGCCAATACCGACCGATGCCGTCGGAAGGCGGACATGCGGACTTTGCGCCCAACAGTGACCATGAGATTGAACTCTTGCGGCATTTGCGCGGCAGCTACCTCCACGTGAGCTACGAACGCGTCCTCTCCGGC
>JBBIOW010000236.1:0-3791 GCA_037443165.1 Nitrospiraceae bacterium
GGCCTTGGCCATCGCCTATCATCCTGGCTCCCCACCCGCCTGAGACTCGCCGGCGCACCCTTCCTCGGTTTCTCTCCCCGTATGATGCAACTGCTCCGGTCTGCAAAATGATGCACCCGGCTCATTGTTCGCACGGAGATTCGCGCGCTAGAGTATCGCCAGACGCAAGAGGATGGTGTCACCCTGGGGACGGGACATGAGTCATGTTTCGCCAACGTTCATACCAGCCCATGCTGGCCGTGATCGCCATGAGCACGGTGGTGGTCGCGCTGCTCCTGCTGCCAAGATCGATCCATGTGCCCCCGGAAGCCGACGGATGGGTCGATCAGCTCAAGGCTGTGGTGCTGTACGAACAGACGCGGGAGCCGCCCGTCGGCACCTTTGCCCCCTATCTGGGTCAATTAGAGCTGGTGCGCCACCTGGTCCGATCCGGCGACCACCCCGGCGCCTACCTGGTCATGAACCGGTTCATGGACATGTTGGAAGCGCGGGTTGGCGGGATCAGCGATGCCGCAGCGGAGGCGATCTGGGACTCTTGCTATGAGATCACGCCGGCAAGGTACCACGATGTCAGCCGGCACCTGCGGGCTGACCGTAAGCGGCTGGAACGAATTCAGGCGCAAGGAGAGGCCCCCATATTCTAAAAGATTTGCATGGAGAACGTTCGATGGCTTCGTCCGGTTCCGTAGAACCGAAGGACCGCGAGAACGTGACGAGATGCCCCTCAGGAAGGAGGTGAATGACGATGACCCACACGCTCACCCATAAGTGGATGACCGTTGCCGTGATCTGCGCGTTGGCGTTCCCGCCGCTCACGGCGGTCGCCGCATCGCCCACGTGGATCGACGACATTACGGCGATGGTGCGCGACCATCAGGAGATGGCGAAGTTCGAGGCCCGGGAACGGGCATATGACCCCTACCTCGCTCAACTCGCCCTCGTACGGATGGCCTTCAACCGAGGCGACGAGAAAGGCACGTATGTGGCCATGAACACGCTCATGGACATGCTGGCGAGCGATCCCAAGGGGGCCGTGATTCCCACCTGGTCCGCGAAAGAGATCTTCGACTTCTGCGGCAAGGTGACGCCCAACACGTTCCATGATTACGCCAGGCACAACCCGGAACTGGCGAAGGGCGGGTTCGACTATTGGGATGACAATACCATCGACTTCGGCGGCGGCGGATGAGACCGCCCGACAAGACGCCGAAACGTGTCGTGCCCTCGAACCGGACGAAGCCACAGAAACAGCGAGAAAGGGAGGTGCCGCGATGAGATGTTGGGATCATATCGACATGGCCGTGCTGGCCGGAGCGATCACCACCATCGGAAGCGCGGTGGTGCTGATGGCCTACCTGGGATTGGACCGAGGGCCGCTGGCGCAGCCTACACCGCTGCCCCAGGACCGATGGCTGGAAGAGGAACTGCGCACAGCCATCAACGAGGCCGTGGTCACCCCGATGCGGGTCACGGAAGAGCGCGAACGAACGCAGGTCGCCTTGGGGAATGCAATCAAGAGGCTGACCCAGATCACGGTGGCCGGTGAATCCTTCGTGCCGCATCTGGCCCAGGACGCGACTCGGGATGCGCTAGCCCGGCGTGAGTTCCTGGAGAGTGTGTTCAAGCTGCCGTCAGATTGGAGAAGCGAGGAGTTCCTCGCGATGAAGAACGCAGGTGATGCGGTGGCGCAGGAAATGCTGGGACGCCGGATCGTCGGGGGTACGCGGGCGTTCCTCGATGACCTGGCCGCAGCGGAGGCAACGTACGGGCGGGCCGTGGTGTCTGCCACGCTTGCCATCGATCGGGCGGCCGCCGAACCGGCGGCCGCCACCGCGACCCTGCTCGCGGCTTCGACCGTGCTGCGCGAGCTTGCCCAGCGGACCGCAGCCGGACCTGAGCCCATCGTGACGCGGGAGCCGGGCCGGGGCTTCGGCTCGATCGGCGACGGCGCCGTCCTGCCGATGCTAATAGCCGCCGCGGCGCTCGGTGTGCTCGCCGCCGCGGGCATGGGCCTGCGAGAGCGAGGCCCGTCCCTCCGAACGATTACGATGCTGTGCGACGAACACAAGCGGGATGTGACGGTGGAGATGCTGGTCAGCGACGACACGCCGTATGAAGTCGTCCGGTGTTCCGCCTTCAACAGCGGCCCGGTGACCTGCGACAAGCATTGCCTGATGCGGCCGGCGGTCCGGGCGGCCGCATGACGACCCTTTCCTGCCAGAACCCGGGACGGCCGGCAGTCATGTGTTTTCCCGCCTGCAGCGCCGGCCGCCCCGGTGACCGAACCGACGGTTTTTCGAGAACGCGAGGTGACGGATGAGACAGGATCTTCCGAAGCACATTGCCGGGCCAGCGACCGCTCTTCTTCTCGTGGCAGTGGTGGTATGGACTCTCGCCGTCGAGCGCGCGTTCGGCGGTTCTCCCATAGGTACCGAGCATGAGTGGATCGTGACGATGGCCCACGCTGTTTTGATGGCGCAGGCAACCGAGGGCGAGAGCGGCGTGTCGAAGTATGCCCCGTACTTGAAGAAACTTCAGGCCGTCATGGGCACGTTGGAGCGAGGTGACGACGGGGGTGCCTATACCGCCATGAACCGGTTCATGGATATGCTGGAGGCCCGTGAGCACGGCATCGCCCCTGACCTGGCCGATTGGCTGCTCGACTATTGCTATGCGGTAACGCCAGCCAAGTACCACGACGTATCGCGCCACATTCGGAAGATCTCGGAACAGCTGCAGCAGTGGGAGATGATCGCGCAGCCCTCTCCCTGATCTGAGTTCGGCACCCTCGTTCCCGTGGCATTTTAGGGCAGCGCATCAGGGGCTGCCTGCCCCTTTTTGCTACGACGCGAAGCCGGCCGGCCAACGCACTCCCGTCTCCTCCCGCTCTAAGCCGCGCAGAAGTCAGGCTGTTTCTTCTCTCTTCCACGTAGGTTCGAAGCAGGTATTCCCTTTGCCTCAGGAAGAGGTGTAGAGGTCTGAATACCCAGGACCAGAGAAGGCCGGAGAAAGGAGGTGTTATGAGAGGGGTGGAATTCATGGCAAGGGCCTGCGATCCTAAGACATTGACCGTCCGGCAACTCATGGAAGATGCGGTCGTGACTGTGAATCCCCACACCACAGGATTGGCCATCGCCGAGATTCTGAGCGAGCGGAATTTCGGGAGCGTCCCCGTGGTCGAGCAAGACCGGACCCTGGTGGGCCTGGTGAGTGAGTATGACCTCCTGCGGGTCATGGACGAGGACCGGGATCTGCGGCAGGTCACGGCGGCTGACATCATGACCACCAAGGTGGTGACCGTCACGGAAGACATGCCGGTCAAGGAATTGATCCAACTGCTGCAAGACCGGTTCTTGATCCGGGTGCCAGTTGTGAACGGCAACAAGCTCGTGGGGATCGTGGCGCGGCGGGACATCGTGTTCGGATACGTCAAGGCGTTGGCCAAGTATTGGCCATAACATAAATGCTGAGAGCTGATAGCCAATACCAAATAGCGAGTAGCCCATAACCAGACGAAGAGGGCCTGCGCCTTTAGCCATCGGCTATCAGCTACGAGCTTTTCGCTATCGGCTCCTCCAAGCAATGCAGAGGGGAGGTCGTCATGAGCATCCTACCCAGACTCAAAGAGTTTCTGGACAGCCATCAGGTTCGCTATGACGTCTTGGGCCATCAGGAAGCCTATACCGCACCCGAGATCGCCCATGCGCTGCACGTGTCGGGAAAGATGCTGGCCAAGGTCGTCATCGTCAAAGCCGACAACCGGTTCGTGATGCCCGTGCTGCCGTCTCACT
>JBBIOW010000237.1:0-3778 GCA_037443165.1 Nitrospiraceae bacterium
AACTGAGGGCCGTGTTCGGCATATTCAAGATCCACAAGCGAGAACCAATCACAAGCCGGGCACTTGCGCCTGGGCCATACACCGCCATCCTTCTCCAATGTATGACGATCCTTACCCATGACCCGTGTAACGTATTCATCAGCAGCGCTTGAGCTGTCATTGTTTCTATATCGACAGAACTTGCACTCAATTCCATCTTGAATGACCAAGGCCTCTTCGAGACACGCCGGGCAGCGTGTATCGGTTTCCGCCGACTAGACAACATCCACAATGGCTTTCCACCGCAGCGTGACGAAGTCCTTGAATTCCGCAAGCTTTGCTCGTATTTGGTCCAAGATTTCCGCGTGGTCAGCTAGGGCGCCATCGGAGTCCAGTTGTGCTCCTATGAAGTCCAGCAGGAAGCCAACGATGTCTGCCGTCAAGGCCTTGACGGCTTCAGCCGAATCAGTGAGTCGGTAGTGCTCAAGTCTCTTGCGTTTGCTGCCCAGTAGCCGTAGCTGTGTCTTCTGGGCATCCGCAACTTCGACGTCAATCTCGTCGAGTCTTTCGAGACATTGCTCAAGGTTTGGCCCCGTGAAGTCACCGGACTCGAGATGCCTTTCATCGGCCTTTTCAGGATTTGCAAAGAGGAGTGTCTGGTCCTCGTGGAACAATCGCTCTTTTAGGATCAGCAGCGTACCAGAATAAAGGTGAAGGATCGCGTACTTTCCGCTTCGACGGATCGCCACCCAGGTGTTCAACCGCCGATAGGACAAAGTCGAGGCCGTTCTCCAAAAGCGTGAACTCGATCCCCGCTGGTTCTTTGCGCTTGGCCGCCATGACCTTAAGGTTCCTCCTACTTGTGCAGCCCGACCAATGAAATATTCAACCCAATCCTTGATTGACGGCTGGGGAGCCAGGTATTGATCTCGGCCTCCAGTGCACTCTCGATTGCGGGTCTGGCCTGTCCCAGATCGATTGCCGTATCAACTGATCCACTCCCTTCGTCGGTCGGAAAATGCTGTAGCGTTGTGACCGCTCCACTGGCTGGCTCGTAGGCCAGCGTGATCACGCGGCTCTGAATGCCCCCTTGCTCCTCGCGACGGCGCACGAGGTAGCGAGCGTAGAGCTTTCCAGTCCGCAAGTCGGCCACATCGCCGGCAAAGGTCGCCGACCGTGTGTCTTCCAAGAGGGCGTCCACCAGGGGATGTCCAATGCCGCCTAGTTCGTATCCGCGGCTCCGCAAGGCCAGGTCGCGGTCGAAACAGACCTTCTCGTATCTGGGGAGTAGCCGGTACTTCCGCTGCAATGGCTCGGGGCAAATGAAGGTCCACAATTCGCCGGTCGGAATCGCCCCTCCACCGAGCTTCAGAATGGCTTGGCGCAGCCATTCGCCGAGTTCAGGCAGAGAGTACCGTCCCTCCAAGGTACGATAGTGCTCCAGGTTGAAGTGGCCAAGGTCCTGCGTGAGACGATCCAGTGCTTCACGGGCTCGAAGCGCCTCCTGCACCATCCGTTGGAGCTCTGCATCGGTACGCCGGTAGTCACGATCCATCAGGGCGCGCTTGTACAGGTCCTGATAGTCCGGATGGCTCCCAAGGTAGCCAAGCACATCGCTCCGAAAATCTTCGAGTGGCCGCCCTTGCGAATCGGTCTTGCCGATGGAGCGCGCGATGTCGGCCAGCTTCTGCTCGAGCAGTCCATAGATCTGTTCTTCCACGGTGTCTTCAGCCAACAGGTTGTAGACCTGGACGGTCTCTTCCTGCCCGTAGCGGTGAATCCGGCCAATCCGTTGCTCGACCGCCATGGGATTCCACGGGAGGTCATAGTTGAAGACGATATGGCCGATCTGGAGGTTGATCCCCTCTCCTCCCGCCGAGGTGCTGATCTAGAATCGCGCTCCATCCGGAGCCCAAAAGGATTCCATGGCCGCAATCTTGTCTTCGAGTGGCCCGCCGACGATCCGGGCGATGCGATGGGCTCCGTAAATCTTGCCGAGTTCCTCCGACAGAAACTCCAGCGTATCGCGGTACTGCGTAAAGATGACGAATCGCTCGTCGGGGTTCTGCCGGGACAGATCGCTGATCGCGCGCAGTAAGGTGTCAAACCGCCGGTCGGTGCCCTGGGGGACCAATTGGATGAGAGCCCGGACCTTCTCAATTTCCTGCGGGATGTCGGCTTCGGCATAGATGCCCTCTTCCGCCTCTTCGTCGCCATCCAACGACCATGCCGTTGTCTCGGAATCTTCCTCCATCCGTTTCAAGAGGCGACGGCGGACGCGCATCACATAGGCCTCGGCCTCGCTGTGATCCGTCGTCTGCTCGCCGAGGATCGCGCGCGCCACCTGAAGCATCTCGTCTTGAATCTTGAGAATCGCCTCGCTCGTTGTCGCTCCCGCGCGCCGCCGGGCCTCCAGCGCGAGTTGCTTTCTGGCTAACAAGACCAGGAGGCGGCGGCGCAGGGCCTGACGAATCGCCCGCGGACTTGAGGACATAATTTTTTGGAACGTGGCCATCACAAACCCGATGGCGCGCTGCTGCCGGGTCGTCCGAGCTTGATTGATCCCAGCGGCGGTATAGCCCTCCCGCAGGTACTCGCTCAATCGGTCATAGAACTCTCGCTCTCTGGGCGCCAGTGAGAACCGCTCGGTGTGCACCTGACGGCGCCGGAAGATGGGATTCCCGTGCGCGTCCGTGACTTCCCGCTTCGACCGACGGATCATCACGCGAGCGAGGATCCCTCGGTGGTTGCTCAGCTCCTCGGGACTAGCGAAGAGCTGGTCGTTGAGCAGTTGGATCAACGACCAGAATTGATAGGGATTCCCCTGGTGCGGGGTGGCGGAGAGGAACAGCAAGTCACGGGTATGGCTCCGCAACGCTTCCGCGAGCTTGTAGTTCTGCGTCGTGACCGTCTTTTTCCCGGAGCGAGTCCGCGACAAGTGATGGGCTTCATCGAACACGATGACGTCCCAGGGCGGCGCAGCCAGCAGCCGCTGGATCCGCCGCGGCTGCTTGAGCGTGTCAATGGAGGCAATGACCCAGGGATGCGTTTCCCAGGACGCCGTGCCGTAGTCGGTAAAGTCATGATTGAGGATGGAGAAATGCAGGCGGAAGCAGTCGCGCAACTCGTTCTGCCAGTTCTTAACCAATCCAGCCGGCGCCACGATGAGCACGCGGTCCGCCTGACCGCGCGCATGGAGCTCCCGGAGAAGCATGCCGGTTTCGATGGTCTTGCCTAGCCCCACTTCGTCCGCGATCAACACCCGCCGCTCGGATTGCGCGACCAGGTCATGCACCAACAAGATCTGGTGCGGCAGCAAGTTCACCCGACTTGAAGAGAGCTCGCCGCCGGAGTTCGCATGAGCCAAGTCAATGGCGACCTGCTTCACGCGATAACTCACCGGATCATCGAAGACGCCTTCGGTGAGCCGCTGCCAGAGATCGCCGGTCTTCTCGAGCAGTTCGACCGGAAAGACCTCGAGCCGCCGCCCGGCGGGGGTGTCGAACACCACATCGGCCTGGTAAAAGCCAGCGGTCTCGGCGATGCGCAGGACTTCGCCGACCCCTAGCTCGGGATGGGAAGGGACCCGCACCTTGTCGTTCGGCGCGACGGGTGTCTCGGTACGATAGGTGGCGAGTCGTTCACTCATGTCAGATTGAACCCCACGAAAAAGAGTTCCGTGCCGTTCGGTCCCGGAAGCCGTGTCGGTCTTCCGAAGATGCGCCGAAGACTCAAATGTCGGTTCAACCCGGCCTCCACCCAAAAATCATCGGCAAGCTGAAGGCGTGACGGAAAGATC
>JBBIOW010000238.1:0-2771 GCA_037443165.1 Nitrospiraceae bacterium
CCGCCACCGCGCTCATACGGCCAGCGCCTCCACCACGGCCAGAATCTTGTCCTTGGCGGCGAGCAGGGCGTCCACCTCGTTCGGATAGAGATTGAGATCGGCGAAGACCGGATGATCCCGCACGGTAAGCTCATCGAACACCTCGGGGACAAGCAGGTAGGTCGCCAAACGGTCTGCCGCATACGTGATCATCACCTCCTGGCGAAACGTCGGCGTCTGTTCGTAGCAGACCGCATAGGCGATGGCTTCCGCCACTTGTCGAGGCAATCCCCACTTCTCGGCGATCAACGTGCCGACGCGGGCGTGATACCCCTCCAGCAAGGTCATCACCGTCTCGCGGTCCAGCGGGACCTGGAGGCGCTTCGACACCTCCACAACCGTTTTCAGCACGACCGGTTTGCCGATCGCGTGCAACAACCCACAGAGGTAGGCGCTTTCCACGTTGTGCCGGCGGAGCCGAGCGATTTCCTTTGCGTAGGCGCCGCTCGCCAGGGCATGCCTCCAGAGGAACTTTACGTCCTCTTCGCGCCCCGGTACCTGGTAGGCGCCAGCCTTGAGGGAGGCGCTGAACGCGATCTCGGCCAGCAACGTCAAGCCCAACATGGCGACAGCATGTTGGAGGGAGACGATCGGCGTGCGCGGCATGTAGGCCGGAGAATTGGCGATCCGCAACACGTGAGCCGCCAGGGCCTGGTCCTGGTGAATCAGCGCCGACAGACGGGCCGCGTCCGCCGACGGGTCGTTCGCCAATGCCATGACGCGACTGGCCACTTGTGGGAGCAGGGGCAGATCCACAGCTCCGCTCTCGATCTGCCGGATCAGCTCATGCTCGACTTGGCGTATGGACTCAGTGGTCGCAGGGTGGTCTGACCCGACTGACATATCCCCTTTCCGATCTGTTGTGTCCGGTGCTCGACGCAGGAGTTCGAGACAAGCTCTTATCGGCCGAAGGGTGTGGAAACCTTAGCCCCCGCGGGTCAGGGCTTAAACGGCAGCTGACATCATCCTTCGTGCTCGCTATACTGCAGCCGTCGCGGAGAGATGACGGTCGAGAGATATCCAGGGACGCCCCGCAGGATGACTCGCCGGGCCGCGCTTACCGCTCTTGTCGAAGCTCCGGAAACAGGAGGTTGGCATTCGTGGATGTCTCCGCCTGGAACCCTTTGAAATCGGGGCTGACTTGTGATGGAGGAGCTCATGCATTCTGGCAGGCTGGCGCTGCCTCAGCTGCCCTGAAAGGAGCCTGACCGTGCCTGGGTGGCACAGCGATCCGGCGGCAAGGGAAAAGGAAACCAGGAGGATCTGCCATGGCCCTGCGATATGCGTTGTTTCCCGGTTGCGCGGCAAAAGGCGCGACGCCGGAACTCTACCAGTCCACGATGGCGATCATCGGCCGGCTGGGCATCGAGGTCGAGGAACTGGCGGCGGCTTCCTGTTGCGGCGCGGGTGTCGTCACCGAGGCCGATCCCGAAGTCGCGCTCGCCCTGAACGCCAGGACGTTCGCCCAAGCCGAGCAGCTTGGGCTGGACATCATGACGATCTGTGGTACCTGCCAGGGGATCATGGGTGCCGCCAACAAACGGCTCAAGTCGGAACCGGCACTCTTGGATCGGATCAACAAGCTGCTCGCTCAGGACGGCATCGTCTATCGAGGAACCGTTCAAGTCAAACATCTGCTCTGGATCGTCGTCCGGGAGGTGGGATTGCCGCGTTTGACCCAGGAAGTCCGGATTCCGTTGGGCGAGTTCCGTATCGCGCCGTTTTACGGATGCTACATTCTGCGTCCGTCCTGGGACCTTGGATTCGACGACCCGGAAAATCCCACGTCGCTGGAGAAGGTCATCAAGGCCGTGGGCGGCGAACCGGTTGTTTATGCCGGGAGAACCAAGTGCTGCGGCTTTCCGATCATTTTAGAGAAGGAAGCGATCGCCGTGGCGATGGCGGGAACGAACATGAAGGAGGCCAAAGACGAAGGAGCGGACTGCATGGTCACGCCCTGTCCCCTGTGCCACATGAGCCTGGACATCTACCAGGACCGGGCGGGAAAGGCGGTCCATGCGAATCTCGCGTTGCCCATTCTGCACTTGCCGCAGTTGCTGGGACTCGCGATGGGGGTCCCGGCGAAGGACTTGGGCGTGTCTCGCCATCTGGTGCCGGTGGATTCGATTGTGCGGAGGATCGAGCAGCGACGGATCGCGAGCGAACAGCCCTCCGTGCTCGATCAGCAGTCTTGAACGGGGCCGACCGCGGATCGCGGCGACCCGATGGGTATTCATCAATGTAGGGAGTCGACACGCATGAAGGTCATCAACCTTTCGGATTATTCTCAGTTCAGTCACGAGAAGATGAAGAAGAACAATGTCTTTCAGACTCCCCGGTTGTTCTGCGATGTGTATTGTTTCGAGCCGGGGCAGGAACAGAAAGGCCATGTGCACGGCGACCAGGACAAGGTGTATCTGGTGCTGGAGGGGGAAGGCACCTTCACGGTCGGATCAGACAAGCAGGTGCTGGGTCCTGGCCAGGGCACCCTGGCTCCCGCCGGCGAGCCGCATGGCGTGACCAATCACACCAACGCCAGGCTGAAGGTGCTGGTCTTCGTCGCACCCAATCCTTCGTGAGGTAGCCGATTTACTCCTCCTCCATCTTCTTCAGGCGACGGTCGAGCGAAAACCGCGTCAATCCCAGGTACTTGGCGGCCAAACTCTTGTTGTGCCCCGCGAGCCGGATGACTTCATCGAGCAAGCCCGGCGGCAACCGTACATCTTCATCCT
>JBBIOW010000238.1:2781-3718 GCA_037443165.1 Nitrospiraceae bacterium
CCACATCGGCCAATGATTGTTCTCCCGACACCATCTCCACGCGCACCAGTTGCTGGTCGCCTTGGCTCACCGTAACCGCGGTCTGAGGCGCGCTTTCCCGCAACTCGCGGGGAAGACACGCGACGGTCAACGTCTTGCCGTGACAGAGAATCATGGCCCGTTCAATGATGTTGTGCAGCTCCCGGATATTGCCCGGATAAGCATACCGCTCCAACAACGCCCGAGCGTCCGGTTCGATGTCCTGTACCTCCTTGCCAAATTCTTTTCCGTAACGGACGATCGCTCGCAGTGACAAGGGGATGATATCTTCGATGCGCTTGCGCAACGGAGGCAGCTCGAACGTGACCACATTCAACCGGAAATAGAGGTCTTCGCGGAATGCACCGCGCGCGACTTCTTTCTTGAGATCCTTGTTTGTCGCCGTCATCAAGCGAAAATCCACCGAAATGTCGTCCGTTCCTCCCAGTCGCCTGAACGACCGCTCCTGAAGCACGCGGAGCAACTTCGCCTGCATTGAGAGGTCGAGATCTCCGATCTCGTCGAGAAACAACGTGCCGCCTTCGGCCTTTTCCAACAACCCGTGCTTTCGCTGGTTGGCCCCGGTAAACGCTCCCCGTTCATAGCCGAAGAGCTCGCTCTCGAACAGGTCTTTCGGGATCGCGGTGCAGTTGACGCCGACGAAGGGCCCGGCCGCACGGGGTCCGTTGTGATGGAGGACACGCGCAAGGAATTCTTTGCCGGTGCCGGTCTCCCCCTGAAGCAAGATCGTGGCCTTCGGATTTTCCGCGACATCGCGGACCTGAGCCAGCAACTGCCGCATGGCCGGACTGTGAGCTTCCAGATTCGACAGGGCATACTGGCTGCCCTCGTCCTCACATTCGAATTCCACGCGCCGGCGAAGGGCCAGAAATTCCAGCGCCCGATCCACCACCGGATC
>JBBIOW010000239.1:0-3711 GCA_037443165.1 Nitrospiraceae bacterium
ATTTCGGCCCGTGTCTTGGAGACGATCTCGGACAAGTCATGCCGGCCCAATTCGACTCGCAGCTCGGAATAGATAATGTCATGAAGGCGCTGCAGCGCGCCCCGTTGACTCTGAAACGCTTGATACACTTTCAACGGATCGATGATACGCCACTTGGCGAAGTTATCGATAAGAATCGTTTTTTTGTCCTGCGTGATCACATCTTGCGCGGAGGAATCATAATCCAGCAGGCGTTTGTCGAAGTAGGTGACTTCCTGGATGAACGGGACCTTGACGTACAGCCCCGGCGTTGTCACATTGCGAACCGGCTTGCCAAGCTGGACGACGATCGCCGTTTGTGTGACGTCGACGATGAAGAACGGCGAAGCGCCGAGCAGGAACAGGAGAACGCCGACGGCAATCAGCGCAACAAGAAGATTCTGCTTGGTCACGGCTTCCTCTCCTCGCCGGGGGACGTCCCTGTTGGCTTCGATAAACGATCGAGCGGCAGATATGGGATCAGGCGATCGCCCGCCTTTCCGTCGATGATCACCTTCTCCACGTTGGGCATGATTTCTTCGAGCGTCTCAATGTAAATTCGCTTGCTGATGATCTCTTTCGCCTGGTTGTATTCCTTCAACGTTTTCAAGAAACGATTCGCTTCGCCCTGCGCGCGATTCACGCGGGCTTGGGCAAAGCCCTTGGCCTGGTTCACCAGTTGAGCCGCCTCGCCTTTGGCCCTCGGGATGATATCGTTCCGGTACCCTTGCGCCTGGTTGATCAGCTTCTCCCGGTCTTCCTTGGCGCTCGCGACGTCTTTGAACGCCGCAACGACCGCCTCGGGCGGGTCGACGTCCTGCAATTGAACCGCAGCAATCTGGACGCCTGCCTGATACTGGTCGAGAATGCCCTGCAGAAGCGTCTGCGTATCCTGCTGGATCTGCGCCTTTCCGGTGGTCAGGGCCTCATCGATCTTGCTCTTCCCGATCACTTCGCGCATCGAAGCTTCCGCGGCCTTGCCGATGGTTTCTTCGATGTCGGCGACATTGAAGAGATAGTCTCGCGCATTCTTGATCTTGTACTGAACGATGAACTCGATCGCCAGAATATTTTCATCACCCGTCAGCATGAGGGCCTCCTGCGGCAGCATCTGCTGGCGGCCTTGCCGGTCCGTGCGGAAGCCGACTTCGATGCGGTGGAGCTTGGCGACCTTCGGTTGCAGAACTGTCTCGATGAAAGGGATTTTCAAATGAGGGCCCGGACCGACCACTCTGACCACATCGCCGAACCGTTTCACCACCCCTTCCTCGTCCGGCGCGACGATAAAGGTCGCCTGCCACACGAGCACGATCAGCAAGATGACCAGAAACACTGAGCGCAGGCCGCGCGACGGCATCATCTGGCGCAGTTGCGCCTGCGCCTGGCGAAGGGCGTCTTCAAGCGGATCGCTGCGTTTGGTCCAGGGATCTCTGGGGTCCCACGCCATATGCGCCACACCTTAGCAGACTGAAAGGGAGAGGGCAACCGGATATCGGCCGACTGAATCAGCGCATGATGACTTTCCCGCTCTTGCTCCAGTCGTAGTAGATGGAGAAGTTCGGAAAGAAGGCATCAAGCGTGTTTTGATCGGCCACGGTGAACAAACACCCGAGGGCACCGACCCAATGCTCTCCGAGCCGGTACTGAACCGTGGGTTGAACGTCCAACGAGTTGAAGCCGTTTTCCCCTCCGACATTGATCTGGTGCCCGTCGGCATGCCAAGTCAGCCCGTGAAGCCCCACCAATCAATTCCAGGTTGTATCCGAAGCCGCGCGTGTCGTCGAGGATATGCTCGATGATGAGCCGGGTGTTGATGATGTCGGCCGGATACGTGGTCTGCCGGTATCGCTGCCGGGGAAGTGGTAGGAATAAAATACTCCGCCGCTGATGCGGAACGGCTGAAGATTTTTTCCGCATCATGACGCCCTCCGTCCAGGTCAATGAGCCGAATCGGCTCGCAGGGAGGCGGCCTAAGGGAGCGAATCCCCCCGGCGGGCTCTCCGTACCCGTGACCCACCGGCTTGTCGGCAACACGATCATGTTGAAGGTCGTGACCGAGGGCCGCCAGCCCTAGGGGTCCTGCACGATCGGGCGATACTTCAAATAGAGTTGCGTATCACCGAGGCCCGTGTCGGTGGTCCAAGGGCCGCCGTTGCCTTTGTTGAACTGCTGCGTACTGCGGGCCCAGAAGGCGGAGCCCGATAAGCCGATGTTCAGCTCCAGGTGATGGGTGATGCCGTATGCCATGGTCACGACCGGAGCGACCTGGTAAGAGTGCGTCGGCGACGTCGTTCGGTTTACGGTCAGGTCGTTGCCGAAGCGCTTCTCGCTGATCTGAGAGAAAATGAAGGGATGATAGGTGAACTGCCCCTCCGGATGGATGTCCACGCCGCTGATGAACATCGGACCGTTCGAGAGTAGATTCCAACTGTGCCGGTACTTCTTGATCTCCTCGTCGGTCGGTGTCCAGGCAAAGGCCTCGACGCCGGTCCGGGGAGTCGCCAGTAGACTGATGGTCAGGAGCGCACCGGCAAGTATTGTCAACCGATTCTGCCTGAACAGGCCTACCCTCACAGGAGCCTGCTCAGCGCGAGGAAGACCAAGGCAGCCATGAGTCCGGAGGCGGGAAGGGTCACGATCCAGGCCAGGACCATGTCCCGGACGGTTTCCCAGCGGACAGCCTGCAGGCCTTTGAGGAGGCCGATGCCGATGATCGCCGAGCTGCTGACATGGGTCGTGGAAACGGGCAGACCCATCGTGGCGGAGACCAGAACCAACGAAGAAGTCGTCAGGTTGGCCGACAAGCCTTCGGCATGATCCATCCGCGTCACTTTTTCACCCAGGACTTCGGTGACGCGGAGGCCGCCCAGGAAACTGCCCAGGCCCATCGCGAAGGCCACGGCCGCAAATGCAGCGACCTGAGTCCGGGGGCTGGGCCACGCCGCCACTGTGCTTCCGAAGATCAGCATCGCAATTATCTTCGGTGCGTCGTTCGTGCCTCGGGCCAGTGAGGCCAGTCCGCTCGAAAGCCAATGGATGCTGTCAAGGCCGATAGCCAGGCCACGCAGACCGGCGCGGTCACACTGGGCCGGCACCGCGACAACAGGCTGACCGAAGCCAGTAACCTGGAACAGCGTGCGCGTTATCCCTTTGGCATCAATCGTCACCAATGCGCGCGACGCCGGCATCAGGCACAGACAGGCCCCTTCCCAACAAGCAGCGACGGCACGGATGGCCGGGTGGATCAAAAGCGAGACCGTCAGGGCCAGGAGAGGGCTCAGCAGAAGGGGGAACGCAATCTTCTTGATGATGGCCGGCCAGATCAGCCCTTGCCCACCGAACGCAGCCAGCCCGGCGCCGACGATCGCGCCGGTGAGCGCGTGCGTCGTCGAGACGGGAAGCCCGATGCGGGACGCCGCGAATACCCACGCCATCGCGCTGATGAGCACGGCTACAGCCAATGCCGGTGTCGGTGTCACATCAGGTGTGAGTAGTCCGGCGCTGAACGTCTTGACCATCGCCGTGGCCATCAGCCCAGACGCGCAGGCGCCGACCACGGTCCAGGTGCTTCCCCAAGCGATGGCCATCCGGTAATTGGTGACGCCGCTACCCACCAACGTGGCGACGGCTTTCGACACGTCGTTCGCGCCGTTGGCAAACGCCAGGACAAGCACAAAGGGTACGATGAGGAGA
>JBBIOW010000240.1:0-3680 GCA_037443165.1 Nitrospiraceae bacterium
GCTTCCGCTACCAGGTTCAGATCGCGCAGCAATTCACGGACGCGCTTGGGACCTTTGATTTCGACGGAGCGTTCCGGATGGCTGAGCTGGACCTTCATGGCCCCATGATACGAGCGACGAGAGGGGCGAGGCAATAGCCGGAGATAGGGGTCCCTCTCGATCAAATCTCCGCCTCCCGCAGAAACTTCGCGGATTCTTCGGGCGAGACGGGATTGATGTAGAAACCGGTGCCCCATTCGAAGCCGGCCACTTGCGTGAGTTTGGGGATGAGTTCCAGGTGCCAGTGGTAGAAGTCGCCGGTCTTCTCGTGCTGGGGGGAGCTGTGGAGGATGAAATTATACGCCGGCTTGGCCAGGACCTTGTCCATCCGCCGCAGCGCCTCGGACAGCATCGGCGCCAGAAACTCGAATTGGCTTTTCTGGCTTTCCTCGAAGTGGCCGGCATGCCGTTTGGGGAGAATCCACATCTCGAACGGAAAGCGCGGGGCGAAGGGAGTGAGGCAGAGAAATTCCGGATTCTCGGCGACGATACGGGCCCCGTCGCCAAGTTCCTGGCGCAGGATATCGCAATAGATGCATCGCTCCTTTTGCTGGAAATGAGTCCGGCATCCCTCGATTTCGTTGACGACGCTGGTCGGCACGATCGGCAGGGCGATCAGTTGCGAATGCGTATGTTCCAGGGTCGCCCCGGCCGCCGCGCCGTGGTTCTTGAAGATGAGAATATACCGCAGCCGCATGTCTTTCTTGAGGTCGACGATCCGATCGCGATAGGCCCACAGCACGTCCTCGATCCGCTTCGCCGGCATCTCGGCCAGGCTGTCCTTGTGATTGGGTGTCTCGATGATGACTTCATGCGCGCCGATCCCGTTCATGCGGTCGTACAGGCCGATCCCTTCCCGACCCAGTTCGCCTTCCACCTGCAACGCGGGGAACTTGTTGGGCACGACGCGGATGGTCCACCCCGGCGAATTGGGCTCGCCGGGCTGCGGGCGGTAGGCCAAAATCTCTTTGGGCGTCAGGCGCTCCTGTCCCGGGCAAAACGGGCACAGGGCCGTCGACGGCGACCGAGCCGGCTGGTTGCGGAGAAAATCCTGCGGGCGGGCGCTGCGCTCCGTCGAAATGATGACCCACCGGCCGACAATCGGATCTCGTCTGAGATCAGGCATGGCATCTCCACAACAAGTTCTGAGTTATGAGTGTTGAGTGATGAGTTCGAGGGAAACACATTTGGCTCAGTACTCACAACTTATCACTTCTCACTCACCGCTGGGTTGCTCACACCCTCCACATCGCGGCTTCAAAGTCCCGATCCGGCACCGTGAAGGTGGCTGGACGTTGGTACGGATAGCGGGCGATCTCCAGGCCGTGCTCTGTGACGACGACGCTGAGCTGCCATTCCTGCCCGGCTTCGGCCTGCAGATTCTTGAACCCCACGGCCAGCTCGATAATCTTGCGGCGACGAATTGAATTGAACACGCCCACCTCACGGTAAGGCCCTCCGTCCGTCGCCAGCAGGGTAAACGAGTCGGCACCGGCCGGCGCGAGCGAAAAGGCGAGCGTGTACGCGCGGCCTCCGCTGGCCAGGTGGATCTCCGCCGCAAGCTCGGCCAGCCGTTCCGGCGCGCGTTTATCCGGGTCCAGCCGAAAGAACAATTGCTCGAGATTGAAGCCGAACCAGATCGCCTGGAAGAAGCCCTCCGCCCTCCACATGGCACCGAGTGGCGGGTTGGGGTTGATGGCGCCCGCGCCCTGCCACTCGAAGAAATCCGTCACCAGCCCGTCGATGACCGGATTCAACAAGCCGGTCGGTTGACGGACCTCATCCCCATCGAGCCGGACTCTGTCCTCGAGAATCGGTTGGTTCAGCAATTCCGGCGGCGGCAGCCCGGCCCGCGTCCAGACGTTCCGCAGGTGCGTGCGGAAGAGGCGGTCGAATTCCACCTTGTAATCCGTGTCGAAGTCGTCGCCGTACCACCAGAACCAATCGCTGCCTTCGGCCGCGTAGAGTTCCTCCCAGGCCGTTCGCGCTTGCTCGGCCGTGAGGGTTCCACTGACCTCGGCCAACCGGGACCTGGTGTGCCGGAGAAGATCCCAGGCGCGATTGTCTTCCGGGTGGCCGATCCAGATCTTGTAATCCTGATTGATCCAAGACCCTGAATGCAGGTGTTCGAGCCGGGTCGTCGGCGGACAGGCCGACAGCGCCTCGCTGACGGTAGAGAGGGTTACCTGAGTCTGGCCGCTGAGGTGCAGGGTCCCGTCGGCCAAGGCCTTGTAGAGCAGCGACAGGAAGCGTTCCCCGCCGTCGTGGTAATGCTCCCAAGGATTTTCCCCGTCGAGGATCACGGCGATCAACGCACGTTCGGCCGGCACGTCCCGCACGATGGCGTCGAGGCGGCGAAGGACGTCTTCCGCTGCCGATTCCGGGGTGGTCTTGTGATAGACAAACCCGAACGCGTCGGAGAGTTCGCGGTCGCGGAAGACGATCGTGAGTTCTTCTCCCGGTTGTCCGACCAGATACGGCCGGTAGAGCGCGGCGCGTCGATCCCACGGGTGGTGCTGAGCCTCCAACGACCGAGCCAGGATGCCTTCGTCGGTGGCGAGCCAGCGGAGTCCGGCTGCGCGCACCAGCGGGACCATCTCGGGACACACCGAGCCTTCCGACGGCCAGAGTCCTGCAGGCGGCCGGCCGAACGTCGCAGTGTGGAAGGCTACAGCCTGGCGGATCTGGGTCTCCGCGTCTGCCTTGGCTTGGAAACGCGCGGGCAGGGGAAGATCGGGCCGCGCACGCCGGGCAAAATCCGTGTCGATAATCAGCGGAAGGATCGGGTGGTAGAACGGGGTCGTCGTCAATTCGATCTGGCCGCGGTCGGCGAGCCGCCGGTACAGAGGGATGATCTCCCGCACGGCGGTCCGCTGCAGCGCGAGGACTTCCTGCTTGTCCTCCTCCGTGAACCCGCGGGCCTTCGCCCGGAGCGCAGCTAGACGCGGATACCGACCGACCATGCCGTATCCGAACCACGCCAGGTTGTGCCAGACCTGAAGATCCAGCAGTTCCTGCGTGGAAAACTGGCGGGCCAGCCGTTCCAGATCGCGCCCGCGCACGTCCGCGCCGCGCTTGACCAACAGCTCGTGATATCGGGGGAACGGACGGACCATCGTCGCCCAGTTGGCGGAGAAGAAGTGCCTGATGAGAAACGCTTTCTCGGCCAGGGTCAGGTCGGCCGCCGGCCGTTCCGCATGGTCCAGAAACACATCGTGCACCGAGCCTGTGCCGATCTCTTGCAGTTGGAGCAGCAACGAGGGTGTGAAATTGAACGTCGCCTTGACGGCCGGAAAACGGTCCAGCAGGTGCGCCATATCGAAATAGGCCTTGGCGGCGTGCAAACGGACCCACGGCATGCTGGCGCACCCGGCCACCTGGTCGGTGTAGTAGGGCTGGTGCATGTGCCAGAGGAAGCAAAGCCGGACGGTTTTCATGGAGCGATGAATTCGCAGGACGCGCTTGCAGATTCAAGCGCAGTATGTCACAGGGGTAGATGGGTTGCAAGCAATCGCGGATTGGAAGCGTGCTGGGCGGCCGTCTGCGCCGGGCTGACGGTCGTGGACAAAGCGCCGTGCACATCAACGGAATTCAAAACGGGTCGCTGATCCGCCGCCTCTCGGCGCGCGCCCCCCCGGCCC
>JBBIOW010000241.1:0-3568 GCA_037443165.1 Nitrospiraceae bacterium
CCCTCTTTAATCGATTCGATCCGCCTGATGTCCAGCCGGACGGAGGAATAAAACTTCAGCGCGTTGCCGCCGGTGGTGGTCTCCGGATTGCCGAACATCACGCCCAGCTTCATCCGAATTTGATTGATGAAGATCACTGTGGTCTGCGACTTGGAGATGGCGGCCGTCAGCTTGCGCAAGGCCTGCGACATGAGTCGGGCTTGCAAGCCCATGTGGGCGTCGCCCATCTCTCCTTCGATTTCGGCTCGCGGGACCAGCGCCGCGACCGAGTCCACGACGATGAGGTCGACCGCCCCGCTGCGGACCAACGTTTCGGCGATCTCCAGCGCCTGCTCGCCGGTGTCCGGCTGCGACACCAACAGATCGTCCGTCTGCACCCCCAGCTTCCTCGCATACCCCAGATCGAGCGCATGCTCGGCATCAATAAAGGCCGCGATCCCGCCGGCTCGTTGCGCTTCGGCGATGGCATGGAGTGTCAGGGTGGTTTTGCCCGACGCTTCAGGGCCGAAAATTTCGACGACCCGTCCCCGCGGGAAACCGCCAACGCCCAGGGCGATATCCAGCCCCAGCGAACCGGTCGAGATGGCGGGGACATCGGCCGGCGCCTCCGCCGTCCCCAGCTTCATGATTGCGCCTTTCCCGTATTGTTTTTCAATCTGGGACAGTGCAAGGTCCAACGCCCGCTTCTTTTCGTCTCTTTCGGCCATCGCGATGCTCCTTTTGGTTGGCGGGAATCGGCGGATTATACCGAACTTCCCTGGGTAAACCTAGCCTGCAGCAGCATCGTCTACGCTACGCGTCGGCTGCTTGCTGCAATTCAACTTGCCAGAGCCGCCTATACTCCGCGCCGGCGGGTTTGAGTTCGCTCTGCATGAGAGTGATCGCACCGACGACCAGGCTCCCGCACGACAGCGGGCGGTCGAACACCCCGCTCTGCGCCAGGACCTTGCCGACCTCCCTCTCCCCGCCCTTGATCCTCGCCAGCGTGAGGTGCGGGCTGAACGGCTTCGCTTCCGCCGCAAACCCTAGCGGCTCGAGCGCCCGCTCGACCGTCTGATGCAATCGGCGCCACCGACCCACTGCCTCGGATTGCTCGGCCCCGCCGGCGCACCCGATCCAGAGAACCCGCGGCCCGTTCCTATTGGGAAATACCCCGACCCCTCCCGCCGGGACGGTAAAACGCGACATATCGGCCAGCGCGGGGCCGAGCACGTGTCTGATCCGATCTACGAACGCCTCCTCGATGTTGCCGAGGAATTTGATCGTCACATGAATGGATTCGGGACGGACCCACTGAATGCGCGCTTCGCACCCGAGCTGTCGGCTGATCCGATCGCGAAGCTCGCGTTGGACCTGCTCGATTGCGGCGCGCAGATTCTCGTCCAACTCCACCGCGAGGAAGGCGCGGATCATCGATGATTGGCTCCCAGGCCCAGCAGCCACCGGCGCAGGAGATCCAGCGCGGCTTGCGAAGACCGGAGCTTGATCGCATCACGGTCCCCGTGAAATCGAAACTCCTTGGTGAGACTGGTTTCCCCTCTCCAATCAAGCCCGACATAGACCAACCCGACCGGCTTCGCCGCGGTGCCGCCGCCCGGACCGGCGATTCCCGTCACGCTCAACCCCACCGCCGTGCCGCTCCGCTCGCGAACCCCCTTCGCCATGACGGCCGCGACCGCATCGCTCACCGCACCGTGCTCGGCAATCAGCTCGTTCGGCACCCCCAACAACTCCGTTTTGGAACGATTGCTGTAGCTGACCACGACACGGTCCAGATAGTTCGAAGCTCCCGGCACCTGCGTGAGCCGATGGCCGATCAAGCCTCCGGTGCACGATTCGGCGACCGCCAGGGTGAGTTGTTTGTCGGCGAGGAGACGGCCGACGACGGCTTCCATCGTATCTTCGCCCTCGGCGAACGCGAATGCACCGAGGCGCCGACGGATTTTGTGAAACACGTGGGCGAGAACATCAACGGCGCGCCCGGGGCTGGTCGATCGCAACCGTTTCGACCCCGTCACAGCGGGAGAGGCGGTCAGCGACACCAGCACACCCAGCGGCGAAGCCTGAAGCCCAAGCCGTATGCCGCTGTCTCTCGGGACGATGCCCCTGAGCCTGAGGTCGATTTCCGATTCGGGGAGGCCGAAGGTGTGAAGCACCCGCCGGACGATGGGAGCCGGCTGTTCCCGCCCGCTTCTTCTCGCTATTCGTCTTTGCAGCCTGGGCAGCACCTCCGTGGTCGCCATCGCCCGTGCTTCAGCGGGCACGCCGGGCAGAGCCGCCAGGAAGGCGCCCTTCCATTCCAGACAGAAACCGGGCGCTGTCCCCACAGGATTGATCAGCACCTCCGCTCCGGCGGGGATTAACGCCTGCCGCAACTGCGCGGCGGCGGGTATCCGGCCCGACGCGGCAAGGCGCCGTCTCAGGCTCTCCAGCGCTTGAGTGCGTCGGCGTAACGGCCGCCCCGTCACTCGCGCCACCGCCCCCCGCGTCAGATCATCCTCGGTCGGTCCCAACCCGCCGGTCATCACGACCACGTCCACACGGCGCACGGCCGTCTGAATCACGTCGGCAATGTCGGCCTCGTCGTCACCGACCACGGACTTGAACCGTACTTCGACGCCGAGCGACGCCAGTTGATTCGTGAGGAACAGCGAATTGGTCTCCGTCCGTCCCTCGATCAGCAATTCGGAACCGATGGCGAGAATTTCAGCTGTCCACATAGGATTCCGGAGTGGCTGCTCAGTCAATCTGGGCGAAGTCCAGCTCAAACGTGACCTCCCCTCCCCCGGAAGGAAACACCACGAGCTTGGTCTTGGCGCGAGGATCGAGATCGGCATAGGCGAACGACGCGACGACCTTGGCGCGATACGCAGGCGAGCCCGGCCAAACCGCGGTCCGAGCCGCCCGTGCGTCGAACCGGACATTCACCGGCTTGATCGTCTTCCCGTTTTGCTCCAGCACCATATAGCTATCCACCGCGAAGTTTGGCCGGTCGCCGAAGAGAATGACGCTGACCAGCAGCGTCTTGGCATTCAGAATCTGAGCGATCTCCTGCTCGGTCGGCGTCGCGGAGCGTAGCGCGAAATGGGTGCCCATCACGACCAACCCGTTGAGCTTGGTCATCAGGAACCCTTTGGGATGCAAATCGTCTCTTGCTCCGAACCACGCATAGAGCTGATCCGGAGGGATGCGCTTCTCCGCAGCGGCCCGGCCTTGTTGCAGGGCAGCTTCGATCTGGACGCGGGTCGGCTGGACTTCGATGGCCTGCGCCTCGAACGGAAAAACGAGTCCCATCACGAGCCCTCCCCATTCGAAACTGCGAAGCCTTCGTCCATTCCGAGACAAGGGAAACCACGTCGTCATGGTCGGAGGCACTAGCAGATTGTCCGAACCCCTGTCAACGAGCCCGCACGGGCCCGGACATGTTGACAAACAAAAGGACGAAGTGCTAAAGACAGAGCCTCTTATCCGATTGAATTCTTCCAGAAGTTTCATGGAGGACCGTAATGGCCAGCCCTGAACAATCCGCAAAGCGCCAGTACGTGAATTTTGCGAGATCGGAAGAGCA
>JBBIOW010000242.1:0-3563 GCA_037443165.1 Nitrospiraceae bacterium
TTGTCGATGACCAAACGGTCGATCTACGTCGATCATCACACGCATGAAAATCAAGAGAGCAAACGGCTCACGATCATCCCCGGCAAAAGCAAGTACATCTTCGTGTATCCGTTCGTGAAAACCCGCGAGTGGTTCCTGCTCACGAAAGCGGCCCGTCAAGGCATGATGGACGAGCATATCGAAGTCGGCCATCGCTTCCCTTCGGTGAAACTCAACACCACGTATTCCTTCGGGCTTGACGACCAGGAGTGGGTGGTGGCGTTCGAAAGCGACAAACCCGAGGATTTTCTGGATCTCGTGATGGCCCTCCGGGAGACCGAAGGCAGCCGTTACACCTTGCGTGATACGCCGATCTTCACGTGCATTCGAAAGAGTCTCAAGGAAGCTCTGGACACTCTTGGAGGCTGATCGGTCGATCTGTCGTTTCGCGTTGAGCGGCCTTCGGTCTCTCTACCGAAGGCCGCTTGTTTTTGACGCGACACCGCAGACATGCCGCTCATAAACAGACCGCAAATTTTCCGTGCCGGAATCCCCTCAGCCCGAACATCGATTCCCCTCCGCCTCCGCCCTCACTGTTTCGCCATCCCTTGCCGCAATTTTGTCGGTGTTGATCACCGTTCTTGCCCATTCAATAAAAAAAATACCCAAACAGGCCTTGACCATTTTTCTGACCGGCCTCTTGCTCGCCGGCTGCGCCTGGCTGGGCGGACGCCTAGGCGGGTCCGGAGCCGGAGTGTTCTTCTTCATGCTGTTTGCCCTCCCCTGGTGGGCCATCCAGAGTTACCACGCCTACCTGTTGCGTACGCCTGACCAGCCCGGGTTATGGCAAACGTTTCAGATTGCCTGGGCTAAGGCTCACGATATCCGCTACCTGGGCGGTCTGTTCCTGCTCACAGCCCTGACGGATTTCTACATCATTCTCGCGAACCCGGCGTACGCTTTGACCATCTTCTGCATCAAACCAGACGGGCTGATGGGCATTCTGGCCAAAGCCCAATCTCCCATCCTTCATGTCTTGATCGGCTATGGATTCCTGCACCTTCGCCGATGGTCGCTCCTCCTCTACCTGGTCTATGCGGGTTTCGGCCTTCTGAACGCGACCGCCAACTTCGCTTGTTTCGGGTACGGCCGCGTCCGGTTTGTGTTCTTGATCACCCTCGTAGCCTTCACCGCCTATGTGGTCTGGCGAAAGGCCTGCTTTTCCTCGTCGGGATTGATGGTCAAGCACCCGGCACTTTGACACCCGGACCTGCCGTGTGTTATTTGGACACTATCTCCGCGGCCTTTTGCTTCCAGCAACCTGCTTTCCGGACGATGAAACATGGCCGATAACACAGCGTTGTACGCGATCCGCTACCCTGACGGATCGGTCAGCCTGTATGTGGATGAGGAATACGCCATTGAACGGGGAGTCGATCCCGCCAAACTGGTCCGCGTGGAAATTCCCAGAGAGTTGTATATCAGTGGAACGGTCCAGCAGATTCGAGAGTACGTTGCCTTGTATCTGGAATCGCGTCAGGGCGGCTCCGCCTGAAACCGGATCAGCCGCGCGGAGATATCTTTTTCTATGGCATTCGTGATTACCGCCGAAGATGTCCAAGCCGTCATCGATGCCCTGCCGATCCAGGGACGCATCATGATGCGTCTGCTTTTTCTCCAATATTTCGACGTCACTCAGGAAGACATCGAATACATGGCGGCAGACCGACCGGATCCCCGTCGCCAGACCGGTACCAAGGCTCCTCCACATGTCCTGATGTCCCGCGAGGCGATCGAGTCGGTTGGTGACCGCGTAGCCCAATATCGCCGCCAGGTTCGGTTGCGGCGGGAACGGACGTGGCTGCAAGTCGAGTGTCTCCGCAAATTGTGCGCGCTCTGTGAGTCCCAGGCTGATCGGGCCGAGCATCTGTTGACGTCGAAATTCGGGCTCAGTCCGACGGCGGTGAAGGAGGTCCGGCAGCAGGCTCGCACCGCGCTTCCCAAGCCGGCCATCCGAGCGCTCGAGCAGAAATGGGAGAACGAGGAAATCTCGGAAACGGATTATCAAAAAGAACGGCTGATCATCGAATGTCAGACCCAGGCAAGACTGGCGGAACGACACCGAAAACGCCTTGACCTGTCGCAACGGGAATACGTCACCGCTAATCACACTCCACTCCAGGATCACGAAATCGCCCACATTTGGGGCATTCCGGCCAGCAGCTTGGCCGGTCGAAAGGTGAAATACTTGCATCAGTACCTGCAGTCCCTACAAGCTCGGTTGCAAACCTCCACATCCCCGCTTCAGCAGGCAGGTTCGCCTCCGCTGGATCTTTGGAAAGAGACCTTGACGGCGTTGTCCAGGCGCCCCGTCGAGCGGTCCGTGGCCGTATACGACGGCTTGGAGAGAACGGAGTCGGCCTTGCTGGAAAAATTGGCGGCTTTCGCCTGGGGAACGCTGCCTGAGGAGGTAGAAGGAAGGTTTTGGCTTTCCCTGGTGCATGGAGCCAGCTCCAACGCCGTTCACTCGGAACCGACCCGCTCGCTTTTCGGGTTGCAACGCCTGGCTGCGATTCTCTCGGATATCGACATGTCTCCGGAAGCGCTCGACCAAGAACTGCTCACGCGAACCGCGCCGAAGCCCAAGGTGGCTGTCGAGCAACTCGAAGCTCCTACCAAGCAGCCGCCTCTTGAACTGAGTGAAATGGGACAACACGTTTTGAAAAGTCTCATGGGAGAGGATCGGAACTAACCGCCCCGAAAGACCTTTTATCATTACACATCCCACACAGGCCGAACGCAAAGTCGCTTTCGGCTCCGGACCATGCGGAGTTCTGAAGAAACAAGTCCGGACAAGCTCGGTTTTGCTATTTTGAAATTTTTCGGTTCCTTCCTGTATAATTTGCTCATGCAGAATGCCGGACGGGTGGTTCGGACAATAAGCGGGACTCTCCGGCTGTTCCTTCCCGTTCCGGTTTTGCTTCTCCTCTTCGTTTCTGTGTCTCAACCCACCGCACTGTGTGCGGCGAACGTCCTGGACATCGCCGAACTCCTCTCCCACCCTGATCAATATGACCATCAGGTGGTCACCGTCGCCGGCAAGGTGACAAACGTTCAACTCGCCACGAACAGGCAAGGCCAGCCGGCTTACGGTTTCCTGCTCCAGGACCATGCCGGCACGTTGAAAGTGATCGGACTCGGCAAAGCTGAGGTACGAGAAGGCGATCTGGTGATAGTCGAAGGCATATTCAGCCGCCTGCGCCAGGCCGGACGAGCCATCGTGTATAACGAAATCAAGGCCACCGCGATCATGCCGATGAACCGACTGAACCCGGACTTGATCGGATAAACCCCTCCTCGCTTCTTCTTTTCTTCACCGTGCGCCCATACGCATTGCTTTCCACATCGTAAAGTTCAACCGCTAACTCGTGCCGACAACACGGTGTGCGCCCCTTGACGCCGTCGAACCCACATTGGTACAACCACTCCCCGTGGCGGTGTAGCTCAGTTGGTAGAGCAGCGGACTCATAATCCGCGGGTCGGGGGTTCGAATCCCTCCACCGCCCCCATCCCCAAGCTTGCTG
>JBBIOW010000243.1:0-3557 GCA_037443165.1 Nitrospiraceae bacterium
CCGGCGCTGCTGGCGACTGACACTGTATGATGAAGCCGAAGCCCACTGGCGGCGCGCCACGGCGCTCTGGCAAGAGCTTGATGAGTTGATCGAAAGCGAGAGAATCAAGCGATTGATGTTTGCTGAGATGCGCGGGAAAAGGAGAGCGGGCCGGAGAGCTGAATGACCGCAGAACGAGCTGAAAGCTACATCAGACACTACCTGGCGAGCTGCAACGGCGGCCGCGGCGATGTGCGGGACATCATCGACGATGAACTCGACGCGATCTTCGCCAGGATGCGCGCTAAGAGCGCGCTGATCGTTCTCGACTCCTGCCATTCTGGCACGGCGACCCGCTCGTTGGACATCCGGACACGCTCGATCCCGCAAGACACCCGCATCGACATTTACAAGGCCGCCGAGGCGGCGGCCCCGAAGACCCGCGCGATCGTGCCGGTGGTCACGTCACGCTATGTGGTCATGACCGGCGCCGCTGCTCACCAGGAGGCTCTGGACGGCCCGGTCGAGGGACGCTATCACGGCTTCTTTACGTATGCCCTTTCGAAGAGTCTGGGTTCCACGGGAGCCGGGGCCTCTCCGCGTGAAGTGTTCGCCGGTGTCGAACGGGAATTGAAGCGCATCCAAACGCACTTCGGCCGATCCTCCATGCCGGAGCCTCAACTGGAGGCGCCTCCGGCTCTGCTGGATGTTACGCTCTTGGGAGGCGCGGGGGCGCCCGCCGCCGCGCGACTTCCCTGGCTGGCCGTACGGCAGGACGATGCCGGCCAAGTCACGCTTCTGAACGGCCCGCTGCTGGGCGCGGCGCCCGGTTCCGTCTGGAGTATCTATCCGGCCGGCGAAACGCAGTTTCCACCCGGACGCTCCTTGGGCACCGCGACCGTCACACACCTCGCGGGGAGGGACGCCGTAGCGGCACTCCAAGTCAAGAACGCGAAAATCCCGGCCGGAGCCCGCGCCGTCCTGATTCTGCCCGCTCCCGGCGGCCAACGGGTCCCCATCCGCCTGCTCGACGTGCCGCAGCTTCGGCACAAGGCAATCGAAGAGACGCTTCAAGCCAACGTGCGGGACATCGAACTGGTGGGCCCGGACAAGCCCGCCCGCTTCCTGGTCGATGTGGAAGGAGAGTCGATCCGGCTGCTCTCCGCCGACGGACTACAGGTGATGGCTTCCTTCCGATCAGGGGAACCATGGGGTAGCGGCCTGGCTGCCGTGGTATCGCGGTCCGCAAACGCGTCGGAGCTGCTCACGCTCGACAATCCCTCGTCGCAATTGAAGGTCACCGCCCGCGTGGTTCATGCTCCCTCACGGCCGGTTGCAGTCAACACCCGAGGCATCGCTGTGGTCGCCGGCGATACCCAACCGGCCCAGTACCGGATCCGCAGGCCGAACGAACCCCGTTCACCCGAAAACAGCTTGCAGTTGGAAGTGCGCGTGAACGCGGATGCCTACCTAACCATCGTAGATGTCGATTCGGAAGGCGGAGTCAACCTGCTTTTCCCGAATGCCTATCAGCAGGCGTCCTATTACGGTGACGGCTTCGTCAAAGCCGGCGAGACTGTGCTGCTCCCCGATTCGCTACAGCCAGGCAACCGTGCGGGGTTCTATTGGGACTATAGCCCGCCCAAGGGGATGGATACGATTCGCGTATTCAGCAGCACCGACCTGGAGACGGCGAATCTTATTCGGCAACGAATCGAAAGCCTCCAGACCGCCAATGCGCAGACGCGAGGAACTACGCCGAAGGCGGTGTCTTCGACGATCAATCTGTTGCGGCGCAGCTTGGCAACACGGGGAATCGTGACGGTGGCCGACGACACGTCCCATGTTCCGGGCGGCGCTCCCGTCGCCGCGCAGCCGTCGCCGGAGCAGCCCGGAGGCGCCCCGCCGCCCGCCGTCGTGTACGAGCCGCCCGCAACAGCGTCCGCGGCGATGCCGGTGGCGGACTGGAGCGCCACCTCCGTCATCGTTATCGTGTCGGAATAAAAACGGTAGGAAGGACGGCGTGGAGCCTCTCTACCCGCGGCATTCCACTACCGCGAACTTCCGCCGGCCAATCTTCAACCGAAGGTGTTTCCCCGGAAGGAGCGTGAGGGACGCCGTTGCATCGCTGTGTTTCCGCCCGTCCACTTCGACGCCGCCCTGCACGATCAACCGCCGCGCTTCGCTCTTGCTGGGCACCAACCCTGTTTTTGCGATGAGGTCGACTAATCCTACGGTCTGCCCGTCGCGCAGATCGCCGGGAGTCAGGACCAGACGCACATCCGGTTCATCGGGGAACTCCCGCTCCTGAAACTTCTGCTGGAAGGCGGCCCTCGCCTGCCGGCCGGCCTCTTCTCCGTGATACCGGGCGACGATCTGCTCGGCCAACGTCTGTTTGGCGTCCATCGGGTGCACGGACTTCACCCGCGCCAAGTCTTCCGTCGTCAGCAGTTCGTAATAACGCAACATGAGCGTATCGCTGATCGACATCACTTTTCCGAACATCTCCTCCGGCTTTTCTTCCAGCGCGATGTAATTTCCCAGGCTCTTGCTCATTTTCCGCACACCGTCGGTTCCCTCGAGCAAGGGCATCGTCAAGACCACCTGCGGCTCCTGACCGAAATCACGCTGAAGATCGCGGCCCACGAGCAAATTGAACTTCTGATCGGTTCCGCCCAACTCCACGTCCGCTTTCAGCGCGACCGAGTCATAGCCTTGAATCAGCGGGTAGAGGAATTCGTGAATGCTGATCGGCTTCTGTTCCTGGTAACGCTTGTGAAAATCTTCCCGCTCCAGCATCCGTGCGACCTTGTAATGCGAGGCCAGTTGGATGAGCCCCTCCGCCGTCATGGCGCTCATCCATCGGCTGTTGAACTCCACCGTCGTCTTCTGTGGGTCCAGAATCTTGAAGATCTGTCGTTGGTACGTCTTGGCGTTCTCCAACACTTTCTCTTTGGTCAGCGCCACCCGCGTCTCGGACACCCCGCTAGGGTCGCCGATCATGCCGGTGAAATCGCCGATCAGAAAAACCACCTCATGCCCCAGGTCCTGGAAGTGCTTCAGCTTATGAATCAAGACCGTATGCCCCAGATGGAGATCGGGGGCGGTCGGATCGAATCCCGCCTTGACCCGCAGCGGACGCTTCTCCTTGATCGAGCGGGTGAGCTTCGCCTCCAGCTCACACTGCTGGATGACGTCCACCGCTCCGCGGAGGATCAACTCCATTTGACGCGAGAGTTCGCTCACAGCTTTCCTTTTCCTGAAGCAGATCGGACCGACGCAGTCACCGTGATCAACGGCCGTAGCCGTTCCAGCTTTTTCTCCCCGATCCCTTTCACTTCGAGTAACTCTTCAATTGTGGAGAATGACCCTCTTGATGTCCTGGCCTCGACGACCCGCTTTGCCAAGACTTCACCGATTCCTGGAAGCCGCTGCAACTCCGCGGCGCTGGCACGGTTGAGATCGAGCCGAGCATTCGGCTTGACGACAGGCGACCCGGGTTGAACCTTCGGCGTGTCGACCTGGGGAGGGCTCGGCAACGGGGCGACGGCGGCGGTATGAATGCCTTGTGTCTCGTG
>JBBIOW010000244.1:0-1844 GCA_037443165.1 Nitrospiraceae bacterium
GGCTGGGGTCCCGGCGTTCATCCACGTACTGATCGATCCGAAGCCCATAGAGCCTCGCCGTACCTTTCATAAACTGCCATGGTCCGGTGGCGCGGGCCCGAGAGTAAGCATGCGGATTGAAGCCGCTCTCGACCAGGGAGAGGTACACCAGGTCACTCGGCAAATCGAATTCAGAAAAGATGCTCTCGACCAATGGCTTGTACTTGCCTAGTCGGAGCAGCCATTTCTCGAATCGATCACGAATGGAGGTGTTGAAGTAGCGGATGTGGCCCTGGACCGAGGAATCCACCACGATGGGGACATTGTACCTGACTTCTCTATCTCCCTCGGAGGCCTTCTCTGTTACCCCTGCGGACTGTCTAGACTGCGAGTCGGTGGCTTGCTGAGATTGATCGGCGGCCTGTTGAGATGGAGAGGGTAAGACGATTTTCTCCGAAACCGAAGCCGGCACTGCGACCGTGTCGTCGGCAAGACGATCGTTCGGAGAAAGCCCGTCTGAAGACTCTTCCACTCCAGCCGACTTTTCAGCGGGTTGTGAAGCGAGGCGGGAGGCCGCTGAGGATTCAGCGGCCGACGCCGAAACCTGTGCCGCGGAGGCCACTGCGACTGCTTGTTCAGCCATTGCGGGTGTCGGTGAGGCCCCCGCTGCCAAGACCACGGTCGGTAAAGCGACCACGAAGAAGTTTTTCACCTGCCTCCTCTCCGCAGTTTCTTCCTGACTCCTGCGCCCCGCGAGTCGATCCGTCGCTGAACGCACGTCGCAAAATTCTAAAACGGTAGCTACCTTAGCGATTGTTCCCGGTGTTGTCAAGGAAGCTCATGAATGAATAGCGCGTGCGAAGACAGCAATTTCGGTGCGAGAACGGTGAACCTGAGACTATGCAACCGACTGGCGAACAAGACGGTCCTGAGGTGGCGGTTGCCTTGACTCTCTAACAACGGCTGTGATAGCGTACCGCCCTTCCTGACCTAGAGAACCCCCAAATCTTTGTGAATCTGAGGAGGACGGGTCGATGTTGAAACGGTATCTACTCGCTCCGGGACCGACCCCTGTGCCCCCGGAGGTCCTGCTGGCGATGGCGCGGCCGATGATCCACCACCGCGCGCCCGAATTCGCCCAAGTGTTCGCCGAGGTGCGCGAGGACCTCAAATGGCTGTTCCAAACCCGCAATGATGTGCTGATTCTAGCCTCCTCGGGCACAGGGGGAATGGAAGGGGCAGTGTCGAATTTTCTGTCCCCCGGTGACAAGGCGCTTTGTGTAAACGGAGGGAAGTTCGGAGAGCGGTGGGTCAAGTTGTGTCAGACATTTGGCGCCCAGGTCGTGGAGATTAAAGTCGAATGGGGACGGGCAGTCGACCCGCAGGCGGTTGCCGATGCCCTCAAGAAAGATCCGTCGATCAAGGCAGTCTATGTGCAGGCCAGCGAGACCTCGACCGGCGTCGCGCACGATGTGAAAACTCTGGCGGAGATTGTCAAGCCATACGAAGGAACGATTCTGGTGGTCGACGCCATTACGGCGTTGGGCGTGTTCGATATCAAGACCGACGCGGGGGGTATTGATGTGGTCATTACGGGATCGCAGATAGCGCTGATGCTGCCGCCCGGGTTGGCCTTCGTCAGTGTGAGTGAGAAGGCCTGGCAATTGGCAGAGAAAGCGAAAAACGGCGCGTTTTATTTCAACCTTAGGAAGGAACGGGATTCTCAGATCAAAAACCAAACGGCATATACCCCGGCGGTCTCCCTGATCCTTGGGCTTCAGGAAGTGCTCAAGATGCTGAGGGCAGAAGGACTGGAAGCGGTGTTCGCCCGCCAAGCGGCGTTGGCTCGGGCTATGCGGGAGGGG
>JBBIOW010000244.1:1897-3551 GCA_037443165.1 Nitrospiraceae bacterium
GTGACAGCGATTTCCGCTCCCGAGGGTGTTGATGGCCAGGCGATCTATAAAAACCTCAGGGTGCAATACGGGATCACGGCGGCTGGCGGCCAAGACCACTTGAAAGGGAAGATTTTCCGGCTCTCCCATATGGGGTATATGGATCGGTTCGATGTGATCACGGCCTTGGCGGCTGTTGAAATGGTGCTGCGAGGCCTTGGTCATCCGATCAAATTAGGTAGCGGTGTGGCGAAGGCACAGGAATTGTTGATGGTGTAATTTAGACCAGAGGCGATGGGCGGTAGACCGTCGCGGGGAGAGGCCACCGGAGATAATCTGAGCGTACGGCCCAGGGCCCATTGCCCGCGTCGTAAAAAAGCCGAACGAGTATGAAAATTCTGATCAGTGACAGCTTGTCAAAGCAAGGGATCGAGGTCCTCGAAAAGGCGGGATTCACCGTTGTCGTCAAAACCAAGCTCTCCAAGGATGAGCTGCTCAAGGAGATCAAAGATTGCGATGGGTTGATCGTCCGTTCGGCGACGAGAGTCACCGCGGAGGTGATTGACGCAGCAGAGCGTCTCAAAGTCATAGGGCGAGCCGGCTCCGGGCTGGACAATGTGGATACCCAAGCAGCGACCCGCCGTGGGATCGTGGTCATGAATACACCAGGCGGTAACACTGTGACAACCGCTGAACATACCATGGCGATGATCTTCGCGATGACCCGACGGATTCCTCAGGCGACTGCGTCCATGAAGGCAGGGAAGTGGGAGAAAGAGCGGTTCATGGGCGTCGAGCTGTACAACAAGATCTTGGGGATCGTCGGTGTCGGACAGATCGGGGGCTATCTGACCAAGCTGGCGCAGGGGATCGGCATGAACGTCATCGCCTACGACCCCTATCTGGCCGAGGAACGGGCACGCAAGATGGGGGTCGAGATGGTGAATCTCGATGAACTGTTTCGCCGGAGCGACATTATCTCGGTCCACACGCCCTTGACCCCTGAGACCAGGTCGCTGATCGACGGTCGGGCCATCGCCAAGATGAAGCCCGGTGTGATGATCGTCAACTGCGCGCGCGGCGGGATCGTCAATGAGGCCGACCTCTGCGAGGCGCTCAAGACCAAGAAGGTCGCCGCCGCCGCGTTCGACGTCTTCGACCAAGAGCCGGTCAAGCCGGATCATCCCCTGCTCACCCTGGACAATTTCGTCTGCACCCCGCACATCGGCGCGTCGACGGCGGAGGCGCAGGAAAACGTCGCCATCGGCATTGCAGAGCAGATCGTGGATTACTTCACCAAGGGCATCGCGCGTGGCGCCGTCAATGTTCCATCGGTGCCGCCTGAACTTCTTCCTCAGCTCCAGCCGTATTTGGCATTGGCCGAAAAAGTCGGCCTCTTGCAAGCCCAGCTTTACGAGGGCGGGCTCGAGCGGGTCACTGTTGAATACAACGGAGAGGTGTCTTCGCTCACTGTCGCTCCGCTGACGATTGCGGTCTTGAAGGGACTCCTGACCCCCATTCTCGAAAACGCGGTCAATTTCGTGAACGCACCGGTCGTGGCCAAGGAGCGGGGGATTGAAGTGAAAGAGGTCAAGAGCGGAGACGCCGGTGACTTCACGAGTGTGATCCGGGTCCGCATCGAAGCGGGCAGACGTGTGCACCGTGTGGCCGGCAC
>JBBIOW010000245.1:0-3530 GCA_037443165.1 Nitrospiraceae bacterium
CCCGGAGCTGCTGCCCCTGGTCTACGCCGGGATCCAGTTTGTCGATGGCGTTCAGCAACCGATCACGCCGAAGGAGGTCGCCGCCTGATTCCATTTACACACCTATTGACAAGACCTCATCAGGATGCTTTTCCACGATGATCTTGAATTGTCTCATTGTGCTGGATCCCTGTTTCTGTGCTGCGCGCTTTTTTAACAGAGCCTTCACCGAGCCATGCTCGCCGGTTGTCCCTCAAACACCGCGGACTTCACCATTCACTGAAGCAGTACTCTCCGGTGCGCCGCCGCCACTTTCGCGGGCGTGTCGTGCTGCTTGTGCCACTGTCGCAGTCGCGCCTCGGTCTGAGTGAGATCGATTGACTCACTCGTCTTCTGTTTCACGGTTGGTCTTGTCTTTTAGTTTCCCTGAAGAAGCAAACGAAGCTTCCTCAACAGGATTTCATCCGCGATCTTCTCCTCCGTTAGCCCGTAGAGGTCATAGACCTACTGGTCGCTATCGCGGTCGGTAGCGCAAGGGAAGGAAGTACGGAGCAATTCGCCGTTCTTGATGCCGCTCCAACTGAGTTCCTGGACGGTCGTGATCGAAAAGCGGGAGAGTCGCTTTTGAATGATGCGCGGCGCAGATTCGTCGAGCAGGACGTCAAGCGGATTTCGCCAGCTTCAGGAGAATGTCTTTGGAGAATTCGAGCACTTGGAGTGCCTGTTCACGCCTGACAGTGGGGAAATTCTCAAGAAACTCATCCAGACTCAGGCCATCCTCAAGATTCGTCAGCAGCGCCTCCACGGGCACACGGGTCCCTTTGAACACCGGGGTTCCGCTCAGGATCTCGGGATCCACTGTGATCGGTAGCCAAGGTTGCTCTCTTCAATCACGAGGCTCATCGTCGGTCACCCGGCAGCACCGATTATAGTAAACGGACCTACACAAGCCTACCAGGCATCGAAGAAAACGGAGAGGGACTCCACGTGCTCTGCCACCACGTTAATGGACAAGACCAAGACCGCATTATTTTCGCGCAAGGCGAACCCATTCTGTTCAGGCAGGTAAGGGTGAAAGGCGGCATGGTCGTACGGCCGAACGGTGCTGACCCGTGTCCGGATGTCCTGATCCGGGGTGGCCCTCCTCCTGAGAAGCCAGCCATTCCTCCTCAAGAACTGTCTGGCCGTAAGAACCGCTATAGTCAGCCCACCAAGAACCACTTCTTTGCGCGGCCGACAAAATGTCGCCTGACACGTGTTCTGTCCTTGTGTTGGCTGACGCTTCTCTCTCTCCGCACCTGACTTCTGTATCAAGAAAGACTCCCGACCCCTTTTCGGTCGACCCAAGAAAGACTCCCGACCCCTTTTCGGTCGACCCGACCCCTTTTCAGTCGACCCGAAAAGGGGGACGTCACCTGATTCGGGGGTAGGGGAGATGTACGTTTAGCAGAGCAGACCGTGCTAGCCTGTAGTCGAGGGCGCACTTGCGGCGGATTCATCCCCGATCCTTGGACCCCGCAGGCCCCACCGGCCCTTCCTCAGTTTGCAACCGGCTGTTTGTAGTCCACCTCGATCTCGAATCCCAGATCCGCGATCATCTGCCACACTTCTGGGGCTGGTTGGCCGGGGGTGGTGAGGTAGCCGTCCACGAACATCGAGTCGGCGGGGTAGAGCGCGAGCGGCTGCAATGAACGGAGATTGAACTCCCGTCCGCCGGCGATCCGGATTTCCGTCCGTGGGTGAAGGAAGCGAAAAAGGCAGAGGACTTTGAGACAGCGCTGCGGCGTGAGGTTCTTGCAATGCTCCAACGGCGTGCCGGGGACCGGGTGCAGGGTGTTGAGGGGGATGGAGTCGGGCTTCACGTCGCGCAAAGCCAAGGCCAGATCGATGATGTCGTCGTCCCGTTCGCCCATGCCGACGATGCCGCCGGAGCAGATTTCCAGGCCGGCTGATCGGGCGTTCCGGATCGTCGCCAGCCGATCCTGGAACGTGTGGGTGGTGCAGATCGAGGGATGGTAGGCCTCGCTGGTGTTCAGATTGTGATTGATCCGATCCACGCCGGCGGCCTTGAGCAGCCGGGCCTGCTCTTCATTCAGCAATCCCAGGGAACAGCAGATCTGAATGGGTATCTCCCGCTTGATGGCCTTGACCGCGCCGGCGATCTCGGCAATTTCCCGATCCAGCGGGCTCCGCCCGCTGATCACGATGCAATAGCGCTGGGCCTTTCCCGCCGCCGCCCGCTTTGCGCCTTCCACCATCTGCTCCCGCGGCACCAAACCATAGCGTTCGATCGCCGCGGTTGAGATCGAGGACTGCGAACAGTAGTGGCAGTCCTCCTGGCAGGCGCCGCTTTTGGCGTTCAGCAACATCTGGAGCCGGACGGTTTTCCCGAAGTAGCGTTCGCGGACACGGAAGGCGGCCTGGAGCAAAGACAGTAGTTCCTCATCGGGTGCCTGCAAAACGGATCGGCATTCTTCCCGCGTGAGTACTTCGTCCTGTAAGGCTTTCTTGGCCAGAGCCGGATAATTCATGAGGACCTCAACGCAAATATGTCGTCTGATGATCAGTCGAGCATTGAGTCTTCACATCAACAGATCATCCGATCAAAAAATGGGCAAATGCCGGCGGAAACCTACACGGTTTCGAACAGAGATGCAATGCCCTGATAGGGCACGGCGCGGAGGCTGGGCAGCGGGTGGTCTTGATCAACGCCAGGCTTGTCGGTGTCCACCCACGGCAAGGCAACGTAGGTGTTCCAGAGCCCGCAGCGGCGGCAACGACCCGACCACTCGACGATTTCGTGCTGGCAGTGGGTGCAGACATAGGGTACGACGACGCGCTTTTTGAAGCCGAGCGCCTTTTTCAGTTCGGCCACGGCCTGAAGCACGTGCTGCTTGCGCAAATAGAGGTTGGCCATGATTTTGTGATAGTCGACCATCTGATCCTGCGGCCCTTCGATCGTCGAGAGCACATCATAGGCTTCGTCCACCATCTCCAGCCGGTAGTAGAGCTTGCCCAGATAGAACTGCAGCACCGGGTTGCGCGGGTCCTGTTGGACGGCTTCCTGATACACCCGAATGATCTCGGCCGGCTCGCCCAGTTCCAGGTACAGCTCCTCGAGCCGGTGGAGGATGATAACGTTCTTCGTCTTGGCGTAGACCTTCTTGAGGATCTCGACGGCGTTCTTGACCTTGCCTTCCCGGACGAGAATTTCGCCCAGGCCGATGTAGGCGGGCAGGAATCCTCGGTCCTTCTTGATGGCGCCGCGGAAGTAGCGACGGGCCTTTTCCGGATGGCCGCGTTCGAGCACTTGGCGTCCGACCTCGTACATGCAGCCGACCAGGAGGTTGGTCTCGGCTCGTTTGTCGGCCTCCGAGAGGTTGGCTTTGAGCAGGCGGTGCTGGATTTCGAGGGCATCGGTCCATTTCTCCAATCGGATGAAGAGGTCCCGCTTGCGGATCAGGGCGGTCAGATTGTCGGGCTCGATCTTCAGGATGTCCTGCAAGGCCTGGAGCGCGTCTTCGTACCGCTTGGCACACTCGAGGTCCTTG
>JBBIOW010000246.1:0-3524 GCA_037443165.1 Nitrospiraceae bacterium
ACGTGCACCACGGAATCATGAGCGAGTCGGTGCTCGCATAGGCCAAACCGAACGGATGCGGGAACAGCTCGTTCTGAATCACGATCTGGGCCATCGCGTCGGCGGCGTGGGTGAATTTGTAGCGCGAACAGACATCTCCGGCGGCATAGATCCGCGGATTGGTGGTCTGGAGCCGGCTGTTCACCTTCACGCCGGTCTTGTCGTACTCAACGCCGACCGCTTCCAGGCCGAGCCCTTCCACGTTCGGGGCGCGGCCGACGCCGACCAGGATTTCATCGACCGTAATGTCGTAGCGTTGACCATGCGAATCGACCGTTAGGCGCTTGCCGCCGTCCGTTTTTTCCACCTTCAAATCCTTCCCGCAACACAGGAGCGTGACGCCGTCGCGGAGCATGGAGGCGTGGACGATATCCGCCGCGTCGCGGTCTTCATTCGGCAGAATGCCGTGCAGGGCTTCAACGAGGTACACCCGGCTGCCGAAGCGGGCAAAGCTCTGAGCCAGTTCACAGCCGATCGGGCCGGCGCCGATCACGGCCAGTCGTTGGGGCAGTTCGGTCAGCCAGAAGACGGTCTCGTTGGTCAGATATCCTGCCTCTTCCAATCCCGGCGTGGGCGGTGCTACGGCGCGCGCGCCGGTGCAGAGGGCCGCCTTGGCGAAACGTAGCGTCCGGTTCCCGGCCGGCCCTTCCACCTGAATCGTGCCCGGTCCCGTGAAATGGCCGCTGCCGATATACACATCCACGCCCAAACCCTTATACCGGTGCGCCGAATCCGTATGGCTGATCCGAGCCCGCAATCGTCTCATACGCGCCATGGCCGCGCCGAAATCGTATTTGACGCCGGGCGGGATATGGAGACCGAATTCCTCCGCCCGCCGGAGTTCCGCCCAGGCCCGCGAGGCTCGGATCATGCCTTTCGACGGCACGCACCCGACGTTCAGGCAGTCGCCTCCCATGAGATGCTTCTCGATCAAAGCCACCTTCGCACCGATTCCGGCGGCAATGGCTGCAGTCACCAGGCCCGCGGTTCCCGCACCGATCACGACCATGTTGTACCGGCCGGATGGTTCGGGGTTGACCCATCGGCTCGGATGCACGTTCTCGACCAGCCGTTGATTATGTTCGTCGTTCGGGAGCACCAGAACGCCCTCATGCGTGTTCATCGGCTGAGCCCTCACCGTCGGTTGAGTCAACTTGGTTTGCGCATCCGTGGTTGCGGACGCGTTCGGGTCGCGGCGTCCTGCTCATACCTTCCTGCCGGCAAATCTCCGATAAAGAATCGGCGCCAAGGCCAATAGCCCGAGCAATGTGAAAGCCAGGAGCACGTTGGGAGACGCGATTTCCTTCAGCGAATTGATCGTGCCGAGTTGACGGCCTGCGTAGGCGTACACGAAGCTGCCGGGGATGATCCCGATGGCCGTGGCCGCGACATAGGTCGCGACGCTCACGCGCGTGAGGCCGGATACCATGTTGACCAGAAAGAACGGAAACAGCGGGATGAGCCGCAACGTCATGAGATAGTTGAACGCGTTCTTCGAGAAGCCCTCTTGGATCGGCCCCAGTCGGTCGCCGAATTTCTGTTCGACCCAATCCCGCAGGAGATACCGTGCCGCCAGGAACGCCAGGGTGGCGCCGGTCGTGGCGCCGATGTTCACCAACACCGTCCCCAACACGCTGCCGAAGAGAAACCCGCCGGCCAGCGTCAAAATCGCCGCGCCGGGCAATGACAGACCCGTCACCACGCAGTAGGTCACGATGAAGATACCGACGGCCGCGGCAAAGTTGGCGTCGGTAAAGGCCAGCAGCCGATCGCGGTTCTCCTTCAGTGCGTCCAGCGTCAGGTAATGGCCGAGATCGAAATAGAAGAACGCGCCGATGGCCAATCCGAAGAACGCCGCAATGAGGAGTTTTCCGGTATTGGAACCGCTTGTCCGCGAAGGTGCCTGGACGCTCGTCGTCATCGTGACCTGTTCGCGTATCATGGTGTCTCCTCTTCCGGCTGTCAATGCTGTCAGCCAGCTCACATGTTCTCTCTTTATCCCTCTTTCTCCCGCAGACGCTCGGCGCGACAAATCCGGCGGTTAAGACCTGGTTGCTGACCCAGCCGCAGAACTCCGCCATCGCTTTTGGGTCATGACTCGCCGAGAAATCTTACAGGGACCACGGCTGCAGGCGCGACCAGGTCGAGTTTGCTTCCGTCGGCGGAGGCGCCCCAAACCACGCTCTGGTTCGGACAGTCGAAGGAGATGTTGGCCGGGATGTGGAGACGAGCTGTCAGCGGGTGAGAGGCGAGGTTGTCGATCGACTGCCTTTGCGTTTCACGGGCTTGGGGTGCTTGGGCCGTTTGGTGACTTTGTGCGGTCCGCCTTGTTCGCGTGCATGACCGTCGCGTGAAGCGGCGCGCTGAATTTGAGCCTGTACCCACTCCGCATCTCTGGGCACAACCGGCCCGTCATACTCGATATCGAGGCGCGCGACGGCACGCTCCATCGGGTCCACCACCCCGTCGCGGTTTCGATCCAATTGGCGGAAGTGGTCGAGGGCCACGGCTTTCTCAAGAGGATCGATCTGCCCGTCTCGGTTCCAATCCACACGCCCACTGAAACGCTCGGGAGCCTCGACAATCCGCTGAACGGACGAGACGGAGGTCTTCCCATGCACTGCCTTCTCTTTCTTCAGCTTGGAAGCACTTCCCCGGGGCGGCCGTTCTTTCGCCAAGCCCCACTCATAGAGTCCGGACACGCCAAGGCCGACGGCCGCAACGGCGATGATCACTCCCCACGCCCGCCATTTGAAAGGGGTCATTGAAAGCCCGTTTGGGCCAGGACGGCCCTCTGTCCGATGCTCCAAGCTCAGTCATCAAGTGTAGCAGGAACATGAAGAGCCTCGGAAGGCCGCTGCGGTGTAATGTCAGATAAGATCGCGCGACTCACGAGTATCATGGGGGAAGAGCCATGCTAACCGTCGATGCTGGCTTGGTTTCTGTGCGAACCTATCGCCGGCTTATCTTCTTGGGGATCATCGCCCTCGGTGTCGCTGGGTTCGTGTGGCTTTGGCAAGCCGTCGATCTGAGCGACCTGCTGACCACTGAACGGCTCGTCAGTCTCTTCCAGTCCGCCGGACCCTTTGGCCCCTTGCTGGTTATTTTCAGCATGGCCGCTGCGGTCGTCGTCAGCCCTATTCCCAATCTACCGATCGACCTGGCCGCCGGAGCGGCGTACGGACCGATATGGGGCGCGACCTATGCCGTCATCGGGGCCGAGCTCGGCGCGGTGGTCAGTTTTTTGATCGCGCGGGCGCTGGGGCGGGAGTGGCTGTACAAGCTGCTGCGGCTGGAGATTCGGTTCTGCGAGAAATGCTCCGATCGCCACTTGGTCACGGTGCTGGTCCTGGCGAGGTTGCTCCCCATCGTCTCCTTCGACGTGATCAGCTACGGAGCCGGCCTGACCAACATGTCGCTCATCACCTTCGCCCTGGCGACGCTGATCGGGATGACCCCGCCGACCTTCGCCTTCACCTATTTCG
>JBBIOW010000247.1:0-3508 GCA_037443165.1 Nitrospiraceae bacterium
AGGCGGCTCCACCGATCCAACGTCCACCACTTAAGCTGTTCTGCGAAGGTCACGGTCGGCGGCGGCACATTGCCGACCGGCGCTTGCTGAAACTCATACCCCTGATGCGCGTCGCGCTTCTGTACATACAGCTTATAGAGATGGTCGTACAGCCCTCGCCCCGGCTCGCTCATCGCTCAGCCCCTGACTTTGCTTCCAGCAACGGTTGCACTTCAGCCCACTCGGTCACCGGCCTGGAGCAGGTGAACCCATGACAGACGTAGACGGTCGGCTTGCCGTTCACCGCGACTTTTCCGGTGGCCGGCCCGGGGACCCGCACCGGTCCTCCGTTCCGAGTGTTCACCTGCACAATGAGTGTCTTGTTCGGAACATAGCAGCCGTAAATCTGCCTCAGCAGCGCCTGCACAGCCGGATCGGTCCGTGCCCCTACCAACACGATCTCCTTTGGCTTCGTGAGCAAAAGGTCCAGCGCGCACAGCAGGGCCGCCGAGCCATAGGCGTTGTGATCCATCTGGGCGCGAAAGACGCGGAGCGTCTGTTCGGCTCGATCCCAATAGCGCGGCTCGCCCACGTAGAAAAACAGCCGCAGCAGACTTGTCGCCGCGACCGCATTGCCGGACGGCATGGCGCCGTCGGTCCCGGACTTCATCCGTTGAATCAGCGCCTCGTGGTCCCGCCCGGTGAAGAAACAGCCGCCCGTCTCGTCGTCCCAGAACTGTTCCAGCATAATTTCCGTCAGCTCGACCGCCCGCTCAAGATACCCTCGCTGCGAGGTCGCCTCATACGCATCGATCAACGCCGCCGCCAGGAATGCATAATCGTCGAGATAGCCGTTCAGCCTTGCCTGTCCACCCGTCACGGTTCGGTGCAGCCGACCGTTCACCCACGCCCGTTCCAGCAGAAAAGCCAGCGCCCGCTCGGCCATGTCCAGATACGACGGAGTCCCGAATGTCTGGTAGGCATCCAGCAAGCCGGAAACCATCAGGCCGTTCCAACTCGTGAGGAGTTTCTCATCGCGCTCCGGCTTCACGCGCCGTTCGCGGACCTCCCGCAGCCGACGCCTCGCCGGAGCCAGAATGGTTTCCAGCTCTTGCTGATCCTCAGGGTTCAGATCCAGGCCGGCGAGTCGGTTCAGGATCGACTTGCCTTCAAAATTGCCGCCAGCCGTCACCCCATACACCCGACAGAACAATTCACCCAATTCCGGTCCCAGCTCCGATCGAATTTCGCTCGGTTCCCAGACGTAGAACTTGCCCTCACGACCTTCGCTGTCGGCATCCTGCGCCGCATAAAACCCGCCGTCCGGATGGGTCATCTCCCGACACACGTATTCCAGCGTCTCCTCGTCGACTTGCTTGAACCGGACCTCCCGTGTCAGCCGCCAGCCATCCAGATAGATGCGGACGAGCTGGGCGTTGTCGTACAGCATTTTCTCGAAGTGCGGGATCAGCCATTGCGCATCCACCGTGTATCGGTGGAATCCCCCGCCCAGATGATCATAGAGTCCTCCTGCCGCCATGCGCCGGAGCTGATGGATGACTTTTTCCTGATAGGCCAGGTCGCCGGTTCGGTAGGACTGCCGCAACAGCAGGCTCAGGGGCGGCACGGTCGGAAATTTCGGTCCGTCGCCGAACCCGCCGTGCAGGGAGTCGTAGAACAAGCTCAGGTTTTTGACCGCCTCATCCAGCAACGCTTCCGTCAACGGCTCCGACGATGGTCGAGGCGCGCCGACCCGCTTCAAACCGCTCCTCACCCGCTCGATGTTCTGCCGGATCTGATCCGGATGTCTGCGGTAGGCCTCGACGACGCCGAGCAACACCTGGGGAAATCCCGGCAAATTGTAACGGGGCACCGGCGGAAAATAGGTGCCACCGTAAAACGGCTCCCGATCCGGTGTGAGAAACACCGTCAGGGGCCACCCCCCGCCGCGCCCCAGAAAAACCTGAGCCGACTTCTGATAGATGTCGTCCAGGTCTGGCCGCTCCTCCCGATCGACTTTGATGTTGATGAACTGCTCGTTCATGAGCTTGGCGATGTCCGGGTTTTCGAAGCACTCGCGCGACATCACGTGGCACCAATGGCAGGCCGAATAGCCGATCGAGAGCAGAATCGGCTTGTCCTCCGCTTTCGCGCGAGCCAAGGCCTCCTCGCCCCAGGGATGCCAGTCCACCGGATTGTGCGCATGCTGTCGAAGATAGGGGCTGGTCTCGTGAATGAGCCGATTGGGAGCGGCGGTAGAACCGACGGTCTCAGCCATGGGTCACCTTGGAAGTCTGTATCCGGCATGGTACCCTGACGGCGCGAAACTGTGCAACGGGTGAGAGACGATGAAGAACGGCGCCATCGGTCTGACCGCCGTGGGGCTACTGGCCGCCGGCGTCTGCGCAGGCGTCGCCCTGGCCGGAGCCGACGCCGATACCGGCGCGCTCGTCAAGGCGTTCGATCTTGTTTCAGGCGAACGCCTCCTGGCCGACGTCGCCAAGCTGAGCAGCCCAGAATTCAACGGCCGGCAGACCGGCTCGCCTGAGGACTTCCTGTCCGGTCTGTACCTGGCCAGCCAGTTCCAAGCGCTCGGTCTTCAGCCGCCGCGTGCGACTTCCATGACAGCACATCCCGCCGAGTCCATTCCGACCATGACCCGACCGGTCACGGTGACACAGATCGAAGACGGTCCGCTGCTCCAGTGTTCTCTCGGCGATCAAACCTTCCAACTTCACCCAGGCCAGGACTATCTTCCCGTGCTGGATTCCCCCTCTGTCGATGCAACCGCTCTGGTCGTCTTCGTCGGCTATGGTCTCTCCGACCCGGATCGCGGGTACAACGACTATGCCGGCCTCGACGTCCGCGGGAAGGTCGTCTTGTTCCTGCGCGGGAAACCGGAACACTACACCCAACCGGTGACGCATGCCGACAAGGAGCAGACCGCGCGACGGAACGGCGCGATCGCTTATCTCACAGCGACCGGCCCGATCCTGAGCGCCTATGAGGCGCGCCGCGGCGTCTCGGGAAAGCCCAGCGCCTATTACGGATCGGCTGAGGGAGACCAGGCATTGCCCGGCGCGTGGATCGGCACGGAGGTAGCAGAACGGCTGGTCGCCGGCCAGGGACCGGACGGCAAGACCTTACGCGAGCTTCAGGAAGTGTTGAACCGCGATCCGGCGCCACGGTCGTTCGTGACACGCGCGCTGGCCCGTATGAAGTGGATCAGCCGGCGCGCGCCCGGCACGCTCCACAATTTTCTGTTCCTGCTGCCCGGCCACGACCCTGTCCTCAAAGACGAGGTCGTCATTCTCGGCGCACATCGCGACCACTTCGGCCGGCAGGCCGGGCTGTTGTTCGCCGGCGCGGACGACAACGCATCCGGCACGGCGGTCTTGCTGGAGGTCGCGCGGGCCGAGGAGTTCAGCCCGGTGAAGAACGCCGACGGCGTCGACTCGGTTGCGACGGCCCGCTGCGACATGGTGCGGCGGGCGGCGCGCTGGCTCGAGCAGGCCGGCGTCAGCGTGCC
>JBBIOW010000248.1:0-3486 GCA_037443165.1 Nitrospiraceae bacterium
CGCCGCGCTGGCCGCCAGCGACAAAGCCGTCGAGGCGCTGTTTCGGCAGACCGGGGTGATCCGGGCCGAGACGCTGGAGGAGATGTTCGCGCTGGCCGCCGGCCTGTCGGCCCAGCCGCTCCCACCGGGTCGGCGCGTGTGCCTCGTCACCAACGCGGGCGGTCCGGCCATCCTCTGCACCGACGCCTGCGAAGCCGCCGGCCTGCTCGTGCCGGAGCTGTCCGCCCAAACCAAGGCCGCACTCGCCTCGTTCCTCCCGCCCGCCGCCGCCCTCAAGAATCCAGTCGATCTCATCGCCTCCGCCACGCCGGCGCAGTATGCCAAGGCCATCGAAACCATCATGCGGGCGGAGGAGATCGATGCGTTGATCGTGCTGTACATCTCCGTCACCGCGACCGACACGTCCGCCATCGCGGACGGCATCCGATCGGGCATCGAAGCCGGCCGCGCCGCCGGAGCCACCACAAAACCGGTCTTCATCTGTTGGATGGCGGAAGGCGACCGGGATCGGACTTTCCGGCTCCCCGGGGAACGGATTCCGACCTATCCCTTACCAGAGATGCCGGCTCGCGTGCTGAGCAAGATGGCCGCTTACGCCGACTGGCGCGCGCAGCCGCCGGGGATGGTTCCGGATTTCGACGACCTCGATCCGGCGACCGCCAAAGAGACCTGCAAAAAGGCGCTGGCTCAGCGTGGACCCGGGTGGCTGACCGTCGAGGAAACGCGAGCCGTCCTCGCCGCGGCGGGACTGTCCCTTCCCGACGGCGGGCTGGCCCGGACTGCGGACGAGGCGGCCGCGCTGGCTCGTCGGATCGGCTTTCCCGTCGCCGTGAAGCTGGCGTCGCACCGGATCGTCCATAAAACGGAAGCCGGCGGAGTCCGCTTGAACCTCGCGTCCGAGGCACAAGTGCGCGAGGCGTTCGAGACGATTCGGTCCCGGCTCGCGCAGACGCAGCAGCTCGACGCGATGGATGGGGTCGTGGTACAGCCGATGATCGCGGGCGGTGTCGAGGTGATGATCGGCATCGCGCACGATCCCTCGTTCGGTCCGCTCGTGGCGTTCGGCTTGGGGGGCGTGTATGTCGAAATTCTGAGCGACGTCCGCTTCCGGGTGACGCCGCTGACCGACCGCGACGCGGCCGAGATGATCCGGGAGATCAAAGGGTATCGGCTGCTCACCGGCTACCGCGGCCACCCTCCCGCCGACCTACCGGCCCTCGAAGAGACGCTGCTGCGCGTCTCGCGGTTGGCCGAGGAGGTGCCGGAGATCGTCGAGCTCGACCTGAACCCCGTGTTTGCGCTGCCGCCCGGCCAGGGCTGTCGCATCGTGGACGCGAGAATCGGCGTGGGAGAGTCGGGAGGCGGCGCTACTGGATGGTCACGCCCCTCGTGACGCTTCGCTCGATGGATTGCCCATCGCTCTCTCGCGTCAAGGTCACTTGTCCGCTGTAAGACCCGGTTGGCCAGCCATCGGCAGGTCGGCGTTGACCGGCGAAGAGAAAGCGCCGCGCCTGCGTCCGGTCGACGCGCGTGACATGGTCCAGCACTGGCTTTCCATCAGGTCCGACGATGCGAAACCGGACTCCGTCGCCGGCCTGAACGCCGAAGACATCCACCCAGAGCACCAACGCCGGCGCAGTCGGCGAGAACGAGTTCGGCGGCCGCTTGCCGCGTCGAATGGCTTCCACGTTCGGCGGTTCGGGCGAGAAACCCGCGTTGTAGAGGGCAACGTCTTCGTACGAAATCTGCGCGTCGTCTTGCCAGAGGGGTTTGCCTCCGAGTCCGCAGCCGGCACTCGCCAATTGCCCCGTAAACGGATCGACCACCCGGCCATAATGCCGGACCGTCACGTGCACATGCGGGAACTTGGTCTTTCCCGAGAGGCCGACCAATCCCAGCAGGCTGCCAGATTCCACTCGCTCGCCCGGCTTGACCCTGATGCTGCCGCGCCGCAAATGGCAATACTGAGTCCGCCATCCGTCGCCGTGATCGAGCATCACCCCGTTGCCGCACTCGCGACCGACAATACGCACCCGTGAGGTGTCATCGGTGACGGGCTGATCCTTCAGGCCATCCCGGACCCGCCGGACGACGCCGGCCGCGCTCGCGAGCACCGGAACGCCTTGCTCCATCACCGCCAGATCACGGATCGCGAAATCGGTCCCGTCATGGCCGTTGTAGGTGCGACCGCGACAGCGGAAATCTTGGGCGGCCTCGCCGGGATCGACATCCACGTAGTTGGCGACCCAACAGCTTTCACCCAATCGACACGCCAGAGGAAGAGCGAGTTGGAATGGCGCGGGAGGCTGGTCGAGCCCGAGAGCCCCTGTGGGAAACGCGGCGGAGATGGCGCTCCCCAATGCCAGCAGGAAGAGCGCCATCCACCACACGAGCGCCTTGCTCCTACTGCCAGTTGGCGGCCAGGATGGCCTGCACGTCTTCCGGCCGTTGTGCGATGGCCTGCTCCCACGTCAGGCCGGTCTGCGCGCTGAACCCGGCCATGGCCTGAATGAGGTGCTCGACCTGCGTGTTCAGCAACTGCTCTCCGTTCCCGGCCTGGATCACTTCGGTCTGAGAGGCCGGGCCGGTGTACCAGTTCTGGATCGTCAGGTGATCCGTGGCATTGTACCGCGCAATCTCCAGATCGTTCCCGTTGTGACGGAAAATCAGATCGAGCGGATGGATGCCTGTCCCAAAGAAGAGCGTGTCGATGTTGCCTTCGGTGGCATCGTTCTCGAGAATCCGGTCTTGTCCGTCCCCACGGCCAAAGACATAGGTGTCGTTGCCTTTGCCGCCTTTGAGCGTGTCGTTCCCGGCCCCGCCGGTCAGCACGTTGGCCGCCTGGTTGCCCGTGATCACGTTGCCCAGCTCATTGCCGGTGCCGGCCGCATCCGCGGTGCCCATCAGCGTCAGGTTTTCGAGATTCGCACCCAAGATATAACTCCCGCTCGTCTTGACCGTATCGGTCCCCTCGCCGGCGGCCTCGATGACGGTATCGCCATCGCCGATGACATAGGTATCATTGCCCCTCCCGCCGGCCAACACGTTCGCCGCGCTGTTGCCGGTCAGCACATTGTTCAAGGCGTTGCCTGTGCTGTTGATGGCGGCGAAGCCTGTCAGGGTCAGATTCTCGACATTCTCTGCGAGCCGATAGCTGATCGCGCTTTTCACCGTGTCGGTGCCTTCGTTGGCCGCTTCGATCACCACATCTCCGGCGTCGTCCACGATATAGGTATCGCTGCCCAGGCCGCCGACGAGGGTGTCGGCCCCTTGCCCTCCGTCCAAGATGTCGTTGCCGTCTTCACCGGAGAGAAGGTCCGTCCCAGCCCCTCCGTAAAGAGTATCTTTGCCGGCGCCGCCCAGGAGCCGGTCGTGGCCACTGCCGGCCCACAACACGTCATCACCCGCACCACCGTCGAGGATCACATCGCCGTAGTCGTAGATGGGACTCGTGAGATCCACGATGTCGTTCCCATCGCCGACTTC
>JBBIOW010000249.1:0-3433 GCA_037443165.1 Nitrospiraceae bacterium
CGACCTGGTGGAATCGTCGGAGCTCGCCGCGCGCGCGTTCGAGCAGGATTTCAATTCGCAACGGGCCTTGGTGATCCTGAGCGTCCAGCGGGCGTACCTGAACAGTTTGAAGCAACGCCGATTGGTGCAAATTGCGGAGGATACCGTGCGCGAGCGCGGCGTCATCCGGTCCCAGGTCGAGACGCTGTATCGCCAGCAGCTCAAATCCAAGCTCGACCTCGACCTCGTGCAGGTGGAGTTGACGAACGCCGAAGCGGCCCTCGTCCGTGCCAGGAACAACCTCAAGGCCAGCTTCGCCGAGTTGAACCGCGCGATGGGGATCACCGGTCCGGAAGATTATGTATTGGAGGACGTCTCCATCGAAGTCATCCGGCAACAACCGCTCGAGACGTTGATCGCGAACAGTCTGTCTCATCCCGAACTTAAGCGCGCGCAGGAGCAGGCCCGTTCGGCCGAAGCCAAGCTCCGCGCGACGCGAAAACAGTATCTGCCGACCGTCAATGCGGTCGCGAGCGCCGGAGATTTCCAAACCTTCGACACGCACCGCGGCGAACGAACCGGGGGCTGGTGGGCAGCCAGCGCCGTGGTCTCCTTTCCGCTCTTCACAGGTTTTCTCATCGAAAACCAGGTGCGAGAGGCGAGCGCCCAGCAAGCGGCGGCGTACGCGGCGGCGTCCAGCATCGAACAGGCGCTGACCCAGCAGGTGACGAACGCCTATCTGGACACCGTCACCTTCGCGCAGCAAATCAAGTTGGCTGAAGAACAGGTGAAGACTGCCCAGGAAGCACTGCAGTTAGCGCGCCAACGGTACAAGCTGGGGCTGGGAAGCATCGTGGAAGTGACGCAGTCGGAGGTTGCGTTGACAGGGGCGCAAACCAGGCTGGCCGAAGCGCAATACGACTACAAGATTGCGGAAGTGACATTGGCGTATGCCGCGGGCGCCCTTTCGATCCCGGACTCACTGTCCGCTCCACCCGGCATGACTCCGTGAGCCGCCGGCCGAACACGCGAAGTCTCACCGAGCGCGAGGGAGGCGGCCTTTTCCAGCTAGGGCGTTCCGCTCGGCTTCAGCAAGGTGTTTTCCCGTTCGTGCTGGCTTTTGATCTTGTCGGCTCGGGCCGCCAAACTGATGGCTTCGGCTTTTCTATCGGTTTTCTGTAGCAGAATCGAATAGTTCTTGAGAATCATGACGATCTCGGGATGTTCCGCGCCCAACGCTTTTTCGACGATCGCCAGGGCCCGCTTGTACAGCGGTTCGGCCTCCTTGAACCTCCCTTGATTGCTGTACAGGGACGCGAGGTTATTGAGACTTTGAGCGACATTCGGGTGTTCCCGCCCCAGGGCTTTCTCGCGGATACCGAGGGAGCGTAGATACAGTTGCTCGGCTTCCTTGTATTTGCCCTGATTGTTGTACACCAACGCCAAGTTGTTGAGCGTAGTGGCCACGCTGGGGTGTTCGGAGCCCAAGCCCTTTTCCTTGATAGCCAGCGCGCGGCGGAACAGCGGCTCGGCTTTGTCGTACTTCCCCTGGTTGTTGTACAGCAGCGCGAGGTTGTTCAGCACCAACGCCACATCCTGATCCTCGGGCCCGAGCAGTTTCTCCCTGATGGCCAACGCGCGGGTGTAGAGCGGTTCGGCTTCAGCGTACTTTCCCTGCACCGCGTGGAGAAGCGCAAGGTTGTTGAGGCTCTGCGCGACCGCCAGCGACTCCGGACCTTCGACTTTTTCCCGGATCCCCATGGAACGCAAGTACAAGGTTTCCGCCTGGGCATATTTCCCTTGCACGCGATAGGTCTCGGCAAGATTGTTCAGCGTGGTGGCGATGCGGGGATTGTGCGGCCCGAATTGTTCGGCGACTTTCAGCGCTTCCGTGAACAACTTCTCGGCTTCGCCGTACCGGCCTTCTCCGTAGGCCTTGGTTCCGGCGGTGATGTAGGTCTCCCACAGGGTATCCTGAGCCCATAACTCGACCGCGCCGACAACAACGCACGTGCAGACGATGATCGCCCAGGCGACCCGTTTGCCTCTGCCCATTCCCCGCTCCTTTCGCCGCCGATCGTTCCGTTCAACCGCTGCGATCCCGACTGTCCCGTTCCCATTTGGAATCTCTTGGTATCCCGGCGTCGGTCCGTTGACTCCACGCTAGTCTAACAGTCCCGCCGCGCCTGCGCCATGCACGGGCGAGACTCCAGTTCACCGGATGCTCATCAGGAGGAGAGCACACTGAGCTGCGGGCGGATGGCCGGAGAAGTGACATGGCGCCGAGGCGGGCCGGCTCGGCCGTTCATCGGCGAACGACCGGATCGCCTGCCGCGGCGCCTGGAAAGACCCGCGAGAGATCGATGACCAGCTCGTCTTTTTCATTGGCCAGCAGACGATCCCAGATGCTGCTCTTCTGATGTAAGACGGCCGCGTCCTGTTCGAAGAACAGGTCGAATCCCTTGGCCGCCGTCGGGCTCATCGGGTAACGACGGTCGTAGATCATGCCATAGGCGGGAATACCGTAGACGATCCGCCAGTTTCCCAAAATGAAATGCAATTCGGTCCCTCGCACGTACAGGCCGCCGGTCGTAATCACCCGCTTAATTGAGGTTTGAGGATAGCTCAAGTAAAAGGTGACCCGCTCGTTAGGTTTCGCTTGAGCAAGCGCCTCCGATAAGCGGGGCGCCAACAAAGCGATCTCCTCCTCGCTGAACGCCGGGACGCGAGGAGCGTCGCCTTGGATCATCCGCTGCAGGGCGGCGCGGTGCTCCTGAACCTTAAGTTGCCGGAGCACAGACGCCATATCCTCGACGGAGATCGAAGCGGGATGACTATGGGCGCTGGGGGGCCACTCGGGCAACACGGTTGAATCTATTTCCAGGCGAACAAAATTGGTCGGGTCTTCGTACACGGTGCGCGAAGGAACCTGGGGAATGGCGCATGCCGCGAGCAGAAGGAGGGCTACGATGTGAGCGCTGCGGGCTGAGTAAGACATTGGCCTCGGAAATTGCTAGACCTTTTCGATCGCTCCTCGCGCAGCACTCGACACTTACGCACTGACCGTGACCGTCATCTCAACCCGCTCCAGCGGATTGTCGCGGCTATCCCGCTTCATGTTCACGATCTTGTCGGCAACGTCCATGCCGCTGACGACCTCGCCGAACACCGTGTACTGCCAATCCAGAAAGTTGGCGTCCGCCACGCAGATGAAGAACTGCGACCCGGCGCTGTCCGGATCGTTCGACCTCGCCATCGACAGCGTCCCCCGTTTATGAGGTCGGCTGTTGAACTCGGCTTTGATCCGGTATCCGGGACCGCCCATGCCGTGCGTAGACCGGTCAGGGTTTTTGCTGTTGGGATCGCCGCCCTGGATCATGAAGCCGGGAATCACCCGGTGAAACGTGGTGCCGTCGTAAAATCCCTGTTTCGCCAACGTGACGAAATTGTTCAC
>JBBIOW010000250.1:0-3412 GCA_037443165.1 Nitrospiraceae bacterium
ACATGGCGACGGCCGACGTCTTTGCTGCCGAACCGAAACGATACACCCACAAGTTGGAATGCCTGCAAAAGGCCCAACAGATTTTACGCCGGACTCAGTTTTATGATCCCGGCCTGGCCCAGCACATTGCGCGCGACATTCAAAAGACGACGGCGGAGATGGAGATCTACAACGAGGCCATGCGGCCTCAGCGCGCCCTGGCGCCGGCCGCCGACCGGCATCGCATCATCGTCGAAACCGACCTTCCCGACTATTTTCTGAAGACCGCGCAGCAGCGGGCGGCGGCGTACTACCAGAACAAGTACAAGCTGACCAAAGACGCCAAGGCTGCGCAGCACTTCTCGAGCCAGACGCGCAAGTTCGAACCGGACAACCCCGCGGTGCAGAAGGAATTCGCCGGAGCCTGCGCCCCGTTCATGGCGGTTCGAACCACAGCCATCCATTTGATGTTGCCCTTCGATCTGAAGATTAGCCGGACGCCGGAGGACCCGCTGGAAGCGGGACTGCGCATCTGGTACGCCAAGATGGGTTATTCGTTCCCGCTGCGGTACGAGTTGGGCAAGCTGTGCAGCTACTACGACGATCAGGTGTTGGACATTCGGATGGATGATCCCCACCTCCTGTTCGTCTCCGTCTCGGAAGTCAAAGAGAAAGACTTGGGCGTCGTCGAGCGTCCCCTGCCGAACGACGTGCCGATGGAGGTCGGCCTCCCGCGCGCCTTTCTCGAAGGATCCCATGCCCTCGGGCCGTTCATTCAACTGGTCTGTAATTTCAAAGTCTGGTTCGACGCGGATGCGATGTCGCTGCTGATCCAGGGCGCGCCCGATCTGCACGAGTACGGATTGCAAGGCGGCGCCGGCCTGCTCACGCGGAGCTACGCCACCGAGAAGATCCACGCTTACGCGCCGTCCAACCGCAAGCCCTGGCAGGACGGACTCAGTTTCAATTTCGTGAACATGCATGTGCAGCTTCCCGAAGGGAGGGAATCGGCCTTCGTGCCGTTCAATACGCCGATGTTCTCCATCTATCCGGTCCTGAACAAACAGAGCTATCGATTCGAAGACGCGCGGGAGCTGGAGAAGACGCGGTGAGTAAGTGATTGGCAACCGGTGATTTTAGAGGGACCAGATGATGACATGAGCAGGCTTTCGAACCCATCTTGACTGCCAATCACCAATCACTCAATCACCAATTATTTCTTATGCCAATTGATCTCAGAAGCGACACCGTCACGCAACCGTCCCCGGCGATGCGCGAAGCCATGGCCCGTGCGCCCGTCGGCGACGACGTGTACGGCGAAGACCCGACGGTCAACAGGCTGCAGGAGATGGCCGCGGCGCTGCTGGGGAAAGCGGGGGCGCTGTTCGTGCCTTCCGGCACGATGGCCAATCAGCTCTCGATCCGAGTCTTGACGCAGCCGGGGCAGGAAGTGATCGTCGAAAGCAAGTCCCATATCGTGCGGTACGAGCAAGGGGCGGCCGGCGCCTTGTCCGGAGTACAACTGCACTGGGTGGTCGGCGACCGCGGCATCATGGCGCCCGAGCAGGTGGAGGCTGCCATCCGGCCGAACGATCCTCACAGCATTCCCACCGCGCTGATCTGCCTGGAAAACACCCATAACAGCGGCGGCGGGTCGATCTATCCGCTCGGCACGGTCGAGCGGATCCGCGCCATCGCGGTGAAGCACGGGATTCCGATGCACCTGGACGGCGCACGGCTGTTCAACGCCGTAGCCGCCACTGGAGTTTCGGCCGCCGACTACGCGAGACACTTCGAAACCGTCTCCGTCTGTCTCTCCAAAGGTCTCGGCGCGCCGGTCGGATCGCTGATCGTCACGAACGAGACGGCGTTGCTCGACAAGCTGCGCCGCTTCCGCCGCATGTACGGCGGCGCCATGAGGCAGGCCGGCATCCTGGCCGCCGCCGGCATTTATGCGCTGGAACACAACATCGCCCGTCTGAAGGAGGACCACGACAACGCGAAGCACCTGGCTCGTCTTCTGCAGAAGATTCCCGCCGTGACCCTGAACCCGGATCACGTCGAGACCAACATCGTGATCTTCGACGTGATCGGCCACCGCCTTCAACCCGCGGAGATCGTGGCGGCGCTGAAACGCGAAGGCGTCTTGATCAACGCCCTCGGAGGGACCACCATCCGCGCGGTCACCCACTAGGACGTGTGCGCTCAGCACATCGACCGCGCCGGCGAGATCTTTGCCCGTGTCCTGGGGTCGTGACCCACGTCGTTGACAGGCCGTTTCGGCGCTCTTTAGAATGCGGCCATGAAGATGCCGCTGGCTGTGTAGAGGCGGGCAATGCCTCCGGATGTCGTTTCTTTTCAACAAATCAGCCGGATTCTCGAGATGACCGACCGTTTGGGATTAAACCGAGAGTGGGTGGAAATTCCGCTGTCCCCCGCCAGCCCGGGTGCGGTCCGTACGTTGCCGAACGGCAAGCTCGAAATCGTGGTGGATGCCGACCAACCTTTTGATCAGTGGCTGGACGCCCTCCCGGCCCGGATCAGAGAGGTTCGTGGAGTCTGAACATTCCCGCCGATCGCGAAAGACTGCGACAAGAGATGGACGCTGACACCGTTCCTTCTTCGCCAGACCTATCTGCACCCCTGCCGACTCGAGAGGAACTCAACGCCGAGTTAGTGGACGTCCCCGAGCCGCCGGAGCAACCCGAATCGCTGGAAGCGCCCGGCTTCGAGCAGGTGGTGTCGACCGCCCTCCGCCACGTACGCGGCAAGCGCGGCGGCGATCTGGTCGCCGTGATCCTGGTCGGATCGGGCTCCCGCCGGGCCATCACCCCGCACAGCGACGTCGATTTGATCGCGCTGGTGAAGGGCGAGACAGATCGCCACGAACTCGTTCGGGTCGCCGACCGCGTGATCGATATCCGCTATCGCGGCCATCAAACCGTCGAGGAAGAGATCGCCTACTCGCCGCGCCTGCCGCCGTTGCTGCGCAAGGGCCGTATTCTGTTCGAGCACGAAGGCATCGGCTCCAAGCTGATCGAGAAAGCCCAGCAGCGATTTCGTCAGGGACCGCCGCCCGCCGGCGTGAACGAACAGATCCGCTTGAAAGCCGACTGTCTGCATTGGCTGGGAAAGGCGGAAGATGTGGCCGATAAGCCGGCGACGGCCCAGTACCTCCTGACGATTTTCTTCGAGGACTTCGTCGCCGCGTTTTTCCGCTTGCGGGGTTTCTGGCTGACGGCTCCGGTCGACGTCGTGCGCTTTCTGATGTCCCGAGATCCGGCGATCGGCGATCTGGCGAGCCGGTTCCTGATCGAACCCACGCTGACTGAACGCCTGGCGCTGGGCCGGCGACTCGCCGATCTCCTCTTTAAAGATATCCCGAATCCGGCCAGGATCGACTAGACGACGGCGGACAAGAGCCTCATGGCCC
>JBBIOW010000251.1:0-3392 GCA_037443165.1 Nitrospiraceae bacterium
TCCGACCAGCGCATCCCCACCAAGCCGCCCACCGGGCCTCCGCAGTTCCCGAAACGGCCGCTTTGAGGCGGCTCTGGTTCACGCAGGCCGCGGCCCCTCCCCGCGATCCGGCAACGCCAGCTTGCTCAACAACGTTTCCGCCCGCTGGGCCTCCGCTTCCTCCACCATGACCGAGCAGGTCAGGAACGGCACGCCGGGATACAGGCTGCTCACGTGTTCGTTATGCACCACGTAGGCGATCCCGTTTCCGTCCAACAGGCTCTTGATGAGGGCCAGTTCACCGATGTCGGTCGGCTCCGCCAATTTGACCAGCGCCATGCCTATCCTTGACGAGCAGCTCGTCCACGTCTTGTGAGAGAAGTTTGCCCTTTCCTCCTATCCCTCGCTCCTTGTGGGAGAGGGTTGAGGTGAGGAGGATGCCGCGGATTACAGTTATTCATGTCCCGAATCCCGCTTGATCTGGCGATCGAGCTCGTCGAAGAACGCCCGAATGTTCCGCGCGTTCTGCCCGAAATCTCCGCGTCCGATCCGCGATGCGGAGCGCACCGACACGACGGTCGCGCCGTCCTGCCCGGCCACGCGAATCCGGACGTCGTCCACGAATCGAAACACCAGCGTCTTCGCCTCTGCCCTGATCTCGCCCGACTCCGGTTCATAGGAGATCAGCGTCCAGCGCGGCAGTCGGTTCACGGCGTGCATCGCGGCATCGAAGACCCGCTCTCCGCCGGCCTCATACCGGCGCGGCTGGAGGTCCGGGTATTCAGGCGTCCGGCCGGTCTCGACGACGTTGATCATCGGCCAGGTTCGGAGCAACGTGACCAACATAACAATCGCCAGACCGCCGATCGCCGCCATGGTCATGCGCTTGGACACCCCGCGCTCCGTCCCTTCCGCGTGACAATCTCGCTCGCATTGTAAAAGCCGGTCGTAATGGCTGCAACCGAAGTCGGGCCGGTCGTTGCTTTTTCCGCGGTTGGCCCATACACTGGGGCCGATCGCGATCGGCAGGCACTCAGGAAGTCCACAGCAGACAGGCGTTACGGCGTCTCGGTGATCTGAACGCGGCGCTCTTTGCCCGGACCGCCCGAGATTGTCAGGACGCGCTTCCATTCGCGAACCTGATAGATGGCCCAGGCGTTGGGTCGGCCTTTGTAGAAGGCGTCGGGGTCTTCGCCGCTTGCGTTGAGGTAGATCGGTTCGGTGAACCCTTCGTCCAGCACGTAGTCCAGCAGACATTCGCTCGTGAACCCCTTGCCGCGGAGCGAGACCTCGGCCAACAGGTTCAGGATGTCGTCGGTTTTCTGAATCGTGATCGGTTCCATGCGGCGGCCTCCCTGCAGCGGCGGATTTTAACGGCGGGACCGGAGGAAGACAAGGCGTCAGGGACGCGTCGATGAGGGGACTGTGAAAAAAGCGCTCACGATGACCCAATTCCGCGAGCGGTTGCTCGCCGTCATGGACCGCAAGCACCACTGGGCTTGGCCCTATTTCAGCGGAGGCGCTCTCACCAAGGAACAGCTCAAGATCCATTTCCAGCAGGAATATGCCGTGTACGTGCGGGACTTCCCGGTGTTCCTCGCCCGCATCCACGGCCGAAACCCGCCCTCCGACGTCCGGAGAATGTTGGCCCAGAACATCTACGAGGAAGACACCGGCGGGCTCTCGCTCGGCCGCTCGCATGCGGAGTTGTTTCACGACATGATGCGCGGGCTGGGATACGATGCCCGGGTCTTCGAGCATGTCAGGCTGCTGCCGGCTGCCCGTACCTACCGGCGCTGGCTGGATCAAGTCTCGAAGAGCCGCGATTGGGTCATCGGCGCCGCCGCGCTCACGATCTTCGTCGAAGGCAGCGTGAAGGACCGGCAGGAGATTTTGGAACCGTCCAAGCCCAAGAGCGCGGCCGAGATCGAGGAAATCATCCGGCAGCATCCCCTGGTGAAATACCACGGTCTGTCCCCCGACCAGATGAACCTCATCCGGGCTCATCAAATGGTCGAAGCCGGTCACCGCCATGACGCCTACACGATGGTCCTCGCGCATGCCACGGAACGGAAACGGCAGGACGCCGTGCTCGCCTGTTTGAACCAATCGCTCCGTCTTTGGCAATCCTATCGGGACGCCGTCGCGCGCGCCTGCAGGCTCAAGAAAATCTGATGGCGTTCAGACCGTTCACCGTTGCTTTTCTCCTTGCCTGCCTGTTCCTCGCCAGCAGCGATGAGCCGTCAGCTATCAGCCAAACTCTTTCGGACGACATGGTGTTGATCCCGGCCGGGGAGTTCACCATGGGCAGTCCAGCCGGAAGCGAGGGTTTCGACGACGAACGCCCCCTCCGGCGCGTATATGTGAGCGCATTTTGGATCGACCGCTTCGAAGTGACCAACGAAGCCTACCTCCGCTTCGTCCAAGCCACCGGACACCACGCGCCGGCCAACAGGAACCCGTCGGTCACGTTGTGGGATCAGAACAGACCGCTCCCGGGAATCGAGCGGCATCCGGTGGTCAACGTCGGTTGGGCAGACGCCCTCGCGTATTGCCGCTGGCGGGGCAAACGACTCCCCACAGAAGCCGAGTGGGAAAAAGCGGCGCGCGGGACCGACGGCCGCCGCTACCCCTGGGGAAACGACTGGGATTTCAAGAAAGCCAACAGCGCCAGCTACTGGGCCGGGCGGACTGTTGAGTTCGCCAGCGGCGCCGAATGGGACGCCTTCTGGATCAGAGGCGAAGGTGCGAAGATCTCACAGGAGAAAGGGGTGAAGGGCGAAGTGCTCACGCTGCCCGTCGGCAGCTTTCCCGAAGGCGCCAGCCCCTACGGTCTGCTCGACATGGCCGGCAACGCCGCGGAGTGGGTGCAGGATTGGTACGATCCCAACTACTACCGGCATGCGCCCCTTTCCGATCCGCCCGGACCGTCCAGAGGCGCCATCAAAGGCATGCGCGGCGGCTCCTGGCTCAAGCCGGCGAAGAGCCTCCGCACCAGCGACCGCGACTGGGGCACCATCGACAGCCGCCCCAGCGGGACGGGATTTCGCTGCGCGAAAGACGGGATCTGATACAGGACCTGCCGAAGGACTCCAAACGCCGCATACCGTTCCCCCTCTCGTCCGCAATCAGGCACGGCTGACGCCGAATGACAATTGCCTGCGCCCATGGCCCGACTCGGCTCGGCGCGAGGGTATGACCGGAGGATACCAGAGCTTTCCTGTGGGACTTGTCCCCCTCTACCCCACTCCCTTAGAATGCCTTTCACCGACGAGGTTGTTCGTGACGCCGCAAGAAGCGCGGGCCCATTACAACTACCTGCTGACCTTGTGCATCAGGAAGGAAGAAGCGTTCGGTCCGCTGGCCTTTACTTTTATCAAGGAACAGCACCTCGACCAACTCGGCCTCACGCC
>JBBIOW010000252.1:0-3338 GCA_037443165.1 Nitrospiraceae bacterium
GTGAGCGGGGCACCCGTTGCATCTGCCGAGCAACGGGTCCCGGGCTGTTCGCCGCGACAGGACCCGCGGAATAGGCCCACAAGAACAGATTTATTTTCGGATTAGGGTTAGGAGTGACGATTGAGGAACGGCACGCGCACAATCCCAGACCTTCCTCATTCCACATTCCTCATTCCGCATCGCGGCGTCATCGCCGCTGGTAGAACAACTCCAGCGCGGCGGTGAACCCGCTCACCCTTCCTCGGCGGATCATCTCTTCAAAGCGCCCCCGCAGCTCCTTGGTCTGCCCTTCGTCGTCTTTCTTGATCACGCCCTGCGCCGCCATCATCTGCACGGCGACATCCACCAATCGCTTCCTGCGGCTCTCCATCTCCGGGCTCAGGAACTCGTCCATGACCTCCGCCGCCCGTTCCGCCACGATGTCCTCGCGGAACGTGTCGTACCCCTGCGCGGCCACCGTGCGCTCGCGGATGAGCGCCAATTCGGCTTTGATCCGCCTGACGTCCTTGATGACGACGGCGAAGAGCTCTTTCCGTCCCTCCTCGAACAGCTTGTTCTCCATTTCTTCGCGGATGAGAGACGGATCGACGGTCTCCTCGCGCGGCTCCGCGCCCCAGCGGAGCCGGTCGTACGTTCGGCGGCTCTCCGGGTCGCCGATGACTTCATAGGCCTCGTTGATCTCGCGGATCTTCGCCTCGGCGTCGGCCTTCCCGGGATTCCGGTCCGGATGGTGCTGAAGGACGAGCCGGCGGTACGCTTTTTTGATGTCCTCGTCGGAGGCCTCGCGCGGGACGCCGAGGACTTTGTAGTAATCGATGCGCGGCATGACAGCGCGAGACTATAACACCCGCCTGAAACCCCGGCAACCGCGCTCACGGCGCGCTCGGCCGCAAATCCCGCCTTGACTCCGGGCGAAAACCTTCTTAGCCTTACGCGGCATTCATAGAGCCGTGAACAGCTAACAGCCCATTTCACTCGTAGCTAGGGAAGTTCGTTGTATTGATCCACCAGTTGTCTCACTCCTCACCCTTGCCTCTCCCACATGGGGGAGAGGGAACGGGCGACCGGCCGGACTTGTGAAGTGAATCTTTGGGACGAGACACTAGCGTTGCTCCGATAGGACGAAGCGCTCACCTCCTCTCTTTAGTCCTTTCCCCCGGGAACCCGTTGCTCTTCGGTTGCAACGGGTGATGGGGAGAGGGAAGGGTAAGGGGTAGTCAAGGAAGGTGGAGTGACAGCAACCTCGTGGCGAGAAGGGGTGAGTCGGTACCAATGGCTCGTGTTGTTCGTGGCCTGGCTCGGATGGGTGTTCGACTCGATGGATGCCACGATCTACGCCATCGTCCTTCATCCGGCGCTCGAAGAGCTGCTCCGATCGTCCGCCGGGACGGTCAATGCGGAACAGATCGGCTGGTACGGCGGCATGATCTTTTCGATCTTCCTGATCGGCTGGGCGATCGGCGGCGTGTTGTTCGGGATCGTCGCCGACTATGTCGGACGGACCAAAACGCTCATCGCGACGATTCTCATCTATGCCCTCTTCACCGGCGCAGCGGCGCTGTCGCAGGATTGGTGGCACCTGGCGCTCTATCGGTTCCTGACCGCGCTCGGCATCGGCGGCGAATGGGCCGCCGGCGCGGCGATCGTCGCCGAAACCTGGCCAGAGAATAAACGCGCTAAGGCGGCCGGCATCCTCCAATCCGCCTGGGCGGTGGGCTTCTTCCTGGCCGCCGCGTTCAATCTCGTGTTGGGCGACTACGGTTGGCGGGTGTTGTTCGTGGTCGGCGTCCTTCCGGCATTCGTCAGCATCGTGATCTTTATCTGGGTCAAGGAGCCGGACCGATGGGTGAAGGCGCGCGCGCTGGAGCGCCGTTCGGGATCCGCCTCGGCGATCAAGCTGCCGGAACTCTTTCGTCCCGACCTGCGAAGATCGACGCTGGTCGGGTCGGTCCTGGCGTTCGTCGCGGTCTTCGGGCTCTGGGGCGCCACCAATTGGACTCCCACATTGATCAGAGCTTTGCCCGATATGCAGGGACTGGATCGCGCGACGCTCGCCAAATACGTGAGCTTCGCCATCATGGCGCTGAACGTCGGAGCCTTGGGAGGCTATCTCAGCTTCGGCCCGCTGGCCGAGCGATTCGGACGCCGGCCGGTGTTCGCGCTGATGTGCGCCGGCAGCCTGGTGATGTTGCCGGTGGCGTTCCTCACCCCGCACACGTACACGCACGTGTTGGCCCTGCTGCCGGTGCTCGGATTCTTCAACAATGGCATCTTCACCGGCTTTCCCATTTATCTTCCCGAACTCTATCCGACCCGCCTGCGGGCGACGGGGGCGGGGTTTTGTTTCAACGCCGGTCGTGTGTTGGCTTCGGTTGCGCCGTTCCTTACCGGATTTCTGGTAACCGCCATGGGAACCTTCGGTAAAGCGGGCAGCACCGTGGCGCTGATCTATCTGGTGGGCTTGTTGGTACTGCCGTTCGCAGCGGAAACCCGAGGTAAGCCGCTGCCGGACTAAGAGCGATGCCGCAGTATCCGCGCATTCTGCCGCTCGGCGACGTCGGACTCCTCGTCGAATTCGGCGACTCCATCGCCCCCGCCGTCAACGACCGCGTGGTGAGTTTCGCCCAGGCCGTCGAGCGTGCGCGTGTTCCCGGCGTCGTCGAAGTCGTGCCTACGTACCGGTCGGCCGCGGTCTACGTCGATCCGGTGGAAGCGGACCTCGCGTCGCTCAGGGAAGCGTTCATGACTCTCGCGGTCGACGTCCCGATGGAGCCGGTCGGCCGACGGCGCACCATCACGATCCCGGTCCTCTATGGCGGCGAGGCGGGACCGGATTTGCCCGCCCTGGCAGAGCGAGCCGGCCTCTCGGTCGAACAGGTGATCGCATTGCATGCCTCCGTCGAGTATCGCGTGTACATGTTGGGGTTCAGCCCCGGCTTCCCTTACCTTGGCACGGTCCCCGACGCGATCGTTGCGCCGCGCCTGCCCGAGCCGCGTATCCTCGTCCCGGCCGGATCGGTCGGGATCGCCGGGCGACAAACCGGCATCTATCCGCAGGCGAGCCCGGGAGGTTGGCGGGTGATCGGGCGGACGCCGCTGATGCTGTACGATCCGGCGCGGACCCACCCCTTTCTGTTGGAACCGGGAGATCTGGTGCGGTTCGTCTCCATCGATCAGCGGGAATTCCAGCGACTGAAACAAGTGGGCGATTGACGATGTGACCATTTTCTCATTGACTCATGGCTTCATCGACAATGGTTCAATGAACCAATGATTCAATGACCAACTATCTGGAATGACAAGAATGATCGATCTGAACTGCGATCTGGGCGAAGCGG
>JBBIOW010000253.1:0-3332 GCA_037443165.1 Nitrospiraceae bacterium
GGGACGGCGGCCAATACCGACCGATGCCGTCGGAAGGCTGACATGCGCAGTTTGCGCCCAACAGTGACCATGATATTGAACTCTTTCGGCATTTGCGCGGCAGCTACCTCCACGTGAGCTACGAACGCGTCCTCTCCGGCGCGGGCCTGCATGCGATCTATGAGTTTCTGCGCGACACGAAGCGGAACGAGCCGACCTGGCTCGCGGAGAAGATCAAAGTCGGCGATCCCGCCGCGGTCATTGCAGAGGCGGGATTACGGGGCCAAGCAGAGATCGCCAAACAGGCGTTGGATCTTTTCGCCTCGATCTACGGCGCGGAGGCCGGCAACCTGGCGCTGAAAGCGCTGGCGCTCGACGGCGTCTACGTCGCCGGCGGCATCGCCCCCAAGCTGATCGCCAAGCTGAAAGACGGCACGTTCATGAAAGCCTTTACGAACAAGGGCCGGTACAAACGGCTCATGAGCGGGATCCCGGTCAAGGTCGTCATGAACGAGAAAACTGCCCTGCTCGGCGCGGCGGCGTATGCGGCCAAGCTTGTTCACGGTGTTCCGTCATGACGAGCGCCGATGATCTCGATGCGTTGAAGCGCGCGGCTGCGCTCAAGGCACTCGAATACGTCCGCGACGGCATGGTCGTCGGATTGGGTACCGGGTCGACAGCCAAGCACGCAGTGCTCGGTCTCGCAGAGCGGGTCAAGGCCGGCCTGAAGATCCGAGGCGTGCCGACCTCGCACGAGACCGCCGAACTGGCCAGGCGTCATGGCATCGACCTGATCGAAACGGATGACGCGTGGTCGATCGATGTCGCAATCGACGGCGCCGATCAGGTCGATCCGCACCTGAACCTGATCAAAGGCGGCGGCGGGGCGCTGCTCAAGGAGAAGATCGTGGCGGCCGCCGCGCGTCGGCTGATCATTGTCGTGGACTATACCAAACGGGTTCCTGCTCTCGGCAATTCGTTTCCTCTCCCGATCGAGGTGGTCCCCTTCGGCTGGGGCAGCACCGCACGCCAACTCGAAACAGTGGGCGGAAAGGCGGTGCTCCGTCGGCGAAACGGGAGCATCTTCACGACCGAAGCCGGGCATTACATTCTCGATCTGCAGCTCGGCCGGATCGACCGACCGGCGGAACTGGAGACCCAACTTAATCTGATCCCCGGGGTGGTCGAAACCGGCCTCTTCGTCGGCCGGACCAGCCTGCTGATCGTCGGCACTCCGGACGGCGTCGAGATCCATCATCCGCCGGAGCCGTGACCGGGTGCCGATGCGGAGTCATGGCCGGACCCGCTCGAGCTTGCCGGGTGCCCCTGAGACGCCTGGGTCGCTCGATGTGACGCGGCGGGTCGTCCTACAGCTTACATCCCGCTGCGCGGAGCGCCTGATCGTCTTGGCCGGCGGCCTGGGGTTCTGGTGGCTGTGCAGCGGCCCCCGCGCAGGCGCCGCCTGGCGGGATCTGACGCGGCCGCCGCGGGAAGCGCCCGAAGAGTCGTCGACAGGGAGAAGATCGGTGGACCCATATCGATTGCCAAGACACGTCATCCCGAGCCGGTATGAACTGCGGCTCGAGCCGGACCTCGCCACGTTCACGTTCACCGGACAAGAAACCGTCGAGTTGACCGTCCACCAAGTGACCTCGGAACTGGTGCTCAACGCCGCCGAGCTCGCGGTGACATCCGCACGTATCGAGCACGATCGCGGGCTGTTGTACGAGGGAACGATCGAATTGGAGGAAGCAGCAGAACGGTGCCGCATCCGATTTCCCGCCGCCCTCCAACCCGGCGCCTGGCGGCTCACGCTCACCTTCACCGGCATCCTGAATGAGAAGCTGCGGGGCTTCTACCGCAGCAGTTACAAGGACCAGACCGGAGCCACGCACTGGCTGGCCGCCACCCAATTCGAGGCGACCGACGCGCGACGCGCATTCCCCTGTTGGGACGAACCAGACTTCAAGGCGATCTTTGCCGTGACGCTGGTGATCGACCCCGGGCTCACGGCCGTGTCCAATACCAGGGTCCTGTCCGAGCGGTTGGAAGGTAGCAAGAAAGTGGTGAGGTTCGCGGACACAATCCGCATGTCCACCTATCTCGTCGCCTTTGTGGTCGGCGAGTTGGAGGCGACGGACCCGGTCACTGTCGGCCAGACGCCGTTGCGGGTCTGGGCCGTCCCCGGCAAACGACACCTCGCTCGCTTCGGGCAGGAGATCGCAGCCTTCTCCCTGCGGTTCTTCGAGGAGTACTACGGCATTCCCTATCCCGGCGACAAGTTGGATCTGATCGCCATTCCGGACTTCGCCTCCGGCGCGATGGAAAATCTCGGCGCGATCACGTTTCGGGAAACCGCGCTCTTGGTGGATCAACGTACCGCCACCCACGCCGAACTCGAACGGGTGGCCGACGTCGTCGCGCACGAGAACGCCCACATGTGGTTTGGCGACCTCGTGACCATGTCCTGGTGGAACGGCCTCTGGCTGAACGAAGCCTTTGCGACCTTCATGGAAATGCTGGCCGTGGACGCCTGGAAACCAGAGTGGCGACGGTGGGACACCTTCGGCGCCTCCCGCGCGGCCGCGTTGTCGGTGGACGGCTTGCACAGCACCAGACCGATCGAATACCCGGTGCGCGCGCCCAAGGACGCCGATGCCATGTTCGATGTCTTGACCTATGAAAAAGGCGCGGCGGTCCTACGGATGCTGGAGCAACACCTCGGCCCGGCCGTCTTTCGCGACGGCGTCCGCGACTATCTGCGAACCCACGCCTACGCCAACGCCGACACCCGCGACCTCTGGACGTCGCTGGGGAAAACCGCCCAGCAGCCGGTGCCGGAACTGATGGATGCCTGGATCTTCAAACCGGGCTATCCGCTCATCAGCGTTAACCTGACCGCGCCGTCCGAATTGGTCATCTCGCAGCAACGCTACACCTATCTGCCCGAGCCGCCCGCCGGGTCCGACTCCGCAGGCGAACGAGACCAACGCTGGCAGATCCCGATTCAACTGCGGATCGTCGCCGGCAGCAAGGCCGAGACGCGGCGATTGCTCCTCAAGGACAAGGAGACCACACTGGCCCTGCCGCCCGGCTTCGAGTCGGTGTTGCTCAACGAAGGAGGCCACGGCTTTTACCGCGTCCGCTACGCCCCGGAGCTGTTGGAGCGCCTGATCCCGCTCCTGCCAGACCGGCTGGCGCCGACCGAACGCTTCAATCTGCTCGGTGACGCCTGGGCTACCGCTGTCGCGGGGTTAATGCCGCTCGACGCGTACCTCGGTCTCACCGCCCGGTTCAAAGCGGACCGGGACAAGAACGTGTGGGGGCTGCTGCTCGACTCCTTCCAGCAACTC
>JBBIOW010000254.1:0-3285 GCA_037443165.1 Nitrospiraceae bacterium
GCCCGTGTCGCAGTGCCAGTGTGGCTGATCGTCCTCTCAGACCAGCTACCCGTCGTTGCCTTGGTAGGCCATTACCCTACCAACAAGCTGATAGGACGTGAGCCCATCCTTGAGCGCCATACCCACGGCATGGCTTTCCTTCCCAGCCCGCAGACCGGGAAGCGTACGCGGTATTAGCCCGCCTTTCGGCGAGTTATTCCCCACTCGAGGGTAGGTTACCCACGTGTTACTCACCCGTTCGCCACTGTACAAGCGTATTGCTACGCCTTCTCGTTCGACTTGCATGTGTTAGGCGCGCCGCCAGCGTTCGTTCTGAGCCAGGATCAAACTCTCATAAAGGTGTTAAGGAATCGGATCCAGGGGCCACCTTTTCAATACACCTTACCTTGCTCACTCTATTCAGTTGTCAAAGAACAGCATGCCTCGTGCGAGCCGCGTACTATACGACGCTCGCACAACCCTGTCAAGGGCTCGGGCAAACTTTTTAACGATCGGGTCTTCCCTTGGAGCCCGCGCCGTAACCAACAGTCAGCGGCGCAGTCAGCAGGTAGGATCACGAACGGAACACAAGATACCAACGCTTTTATCCGGAGTCAAGTGGGCAAACGGTGTATAATGTTCTCCAATTTCGACCTTTTTCATTTCCTGCCATGAACGACTTTTTCACTCTGCACCGCCGGACGCTTCTGAAGCTCGGAGGATTGACTGCACTGACCGGTCTGACCGGCGGATGCGATTCCATTGGCTCGCTCTTCGGTCGGATGTTCGCGGTCCCGCCTCGGGAAACCGTGTATTTCACACCGAATGACAAGTTCTACGTGGTCAATTACTCCGATTCTCCGTTTGGCGCCAACGTCACCCGCGATTTGAATCAGGAGCAATGGCGCCTCGTCGTCAAAGGCGAAGTCAAACATGCAATGACGCTGGGCTGGCGCGACATCCTCAATCGGGACGCCTTCGACCAGGCCGTCACCCTGGAGTGCATCGACACCTTGCCGGGCGGCGATAGCCTCGGCAATGCGATGTGGCGCGGCATCTCGCTCAAGAAACTGTTGCAGGAAGCCGGAGCCGACGAAGAGACGGCCCGTGACGTCGTCTTCCGTGCCGCCGACGGCTACGACGACAGCATCCCCTTCGCCCGGGCCATGCAGGACGACGTGATGCTCGCCTATCTGATGAACGGCGAGAAACTGCCGAAGGAGCACGGCTTTCCGCTTCGGCTGATCGTGCCGGGACTCTATGGCATCAAGAACGTGAAATGGATCATCGAGATCGAGGTCTACGCCGGAGACTACAAGGGCTACTGGCAGCGCAAAGGCTGGACCGATGACGGCACGATCAAGATCTTCTCCCGCATCGACAGCCCCGGTCACTATCAACCGCTGGCGGGACCCGAACAGACGTTCCGTGGCATCGCCTTCGGCGGCCCGAACTCGATTAGCAAAGTCGAGATCAGCTTCGATGCCGGGAAGACCTGGAACGACGCGGAGCTCCAGCCGCCGGTTTCGCCCTACACATGGGTGATCTGGAGTTATCAATGGCGTCCTCCGAAAGCCGGTAAGTTCCAAGTTGTGGTCCGCGCGACAGATACGAAAGGGCAATTACAAATCGCTGAACTTGTGCGGCCGCAGCCGGCGGGGGCGAGCGGGTATCACACCATTATCGCGGACGTCGAACAACTCTAACCCCTGGCTCGCACCCAGCACCATAAGACACCCTCGCCTTTCTCCGGAGGTCTCCGGCAAACGCAGCAGGACCGCATTGTTTCGCCTGGATGAAGGGCGTACAAACACATTCGACGCGTTCTTCAAAAGGCACGCATTGTCACAATAAGACCGGCAAGGTCCGTCGCAATCGGCGAATGCACACGCCGGCCATTCCACTTAATTCAGGGAGAAGCACATGAAGCAGGCGCGCACGTCACTTGCGAGTTGGGTGGTCGGGCTGGGGCTGTTGGGATGGTGCGGAAGTTCCGCCGCGGCCGAGGAGTCGATCAGAATCCCCGTTGAAACCGTGGCGGACTATATCCATGCCGTGATCGAAGCGGACCGCACGTTCTACACGCTCCAAATCGTGGAACGATTGCAACGGGAAGGTGTGGCTGTGTCCTCGGAACATTGGCGAGTCAACAAGACCCTCCCGTTGCCGGCCCAATTCCTCAAGGAATCGAGCAAGCTGGCCGCCCTGACCGGCACGAAATTCCAGTATCGTTTGATCGGCCTATGGCCCATCAATCCGCAAAATGGTCCCAAAACCGAGTTCGAGAAGACCGGGCTGGAACGCATCGTCTCTCATCCTGAACGGCCGCACAGCGGGATCGTGCCGATCGGAGAGAAACTGGTGTTCCAGGCGATCTACGCCGACCGCGCCGCCTCCAAGACCTGCGTCACGTGCCACAATGGCCATCCCCAGAGCCCACGGAAGGACTTTAAGCTGGATGACGTGATGGGGGGCGTGGAGATTACGATCCCACTGGAATGAAAGAGGGGGGGCAGCGGGTGGCCCAACTGTCCTCTGTGCTCGTAGAACACGCACACGAGATCAATCGCGATTCAATCAAAAAAGAGCGGTGCCGGGGTACCCGTTGCCGGAGACCCATTGCGGGTTACCCATTGTCTCTTCGGTTGCAACGGGGCCAGGGCAATGGGTCGCGATGCAGCAGGTCGATGATGCGCGCACTGGAGGCCAGTGAGACCGCCCGCGCCGAGAGCGCGTGGAGAGTCGACGCGATTCGCTTGCCTATGTGTTGCATCCTCCGCTGCTCGATACAACAGGTTGAGGATGCGCACTGTACACGGCCGTCCATTTCCCATCGTTAGAGCGTGAAGGACGAACCTAACGCGCATTATTCATGACGGTTCGTCGCGTTGCACCCGTTGCTTTGGCCCATTGCACTCGGAAGAGCAATGGGCGTCCCGAGCAACGGGTACCCGGCAGTCGCCAAGCGAGACAGGCGCGCGGAGGTGCGAGGAAGGGAGGCGTACTTGAAACCGTACGTTGACCGGCTGAGCGCCGGGCCCGCCTGCCCCCGACAGAAGCAATCGGGGGCTTGTCGAAGCGGCGAATCCCGGGACCCATTGCTCCAAGAGTGCAATGGGTGCCCAGCAGAAGCGTTCATGAATAATGCGCGCTAAGGCTCCGGTCCGTCCAGCTTCGTAAGCCTCCTGCTATCTTCCTCCCTTCTTCAAAAAAGACGATTTCTTTGACGGATCACCCCTCCTAGCGACACACTAGAACCTATCTCAAAATTGCTTGAGGAGCATGGTGATGCAAGCGAGTTGCACA
>JBBIOW010000255.1:0-3275 GCA_037443165.1 Nitrospiraceae bacterium
ATCATCGGTTCAGGGCCGGCCGGGCTGACCGCCGCCATTTACACGGCACGGGCCGATCTGTCTCCGGTGCTGATCGAAGGCTGGCAGGCCGGCGGGCAGTTGACGACCACGACCGAGGTGGAGAATTATCCAGGGTTCGCGCACGCCATCATGGGTCCCGAACTCATGAAGGAGATGCGGGCCCAGGCGGAGCGGTTCGGCACGGAGTTTCTGACCGGCGACGTCACCGCCGTGGACTTCAGCCGCCGGCCATTCAGGCTGACGGTCGACGGAGAACGGACCATCGACGCTAAAACCGTGATCATCGCCTCGGGCGCCTCCGCGCTCCTCCTCGGCCTTCCCAACGAATCCCGCCTGCTGGGCCGCGGCGTGTCCACCTGCGCCACTTGCGACGGCTACTTCTTCCGCGGCAGAGAACTGGTCGTGGTCGGCGGCGGCGACAGCGCGATGGAAGAAGCCATCTTCCTGACTAAGTTCGCGACACGCGTCTCTGTTGTCCATCGTCGTGACAAGCTCCGCGCCTCCAAGATCATGCAGGACCGCGCGTTCAAGAACAACAAGATCGCCTTCATCTGGAACAGCGTCGTCGAGGACATCTTGGGCGATCAAGTCGTCACCGGCGTCAAGCTCCGCAACATCGTGACCGGCCAGACTTCGGAGCTGGCCTGCGCCGGCGTCTTCGTCGCGATCGGTCACAGCCCGAACACCGCGATCTTCAAAGGCCAGATTAAGATGGATGAGAAGGGGTATATCATCACCCTGGACGGCACCGCGACAAGCGTGCCGGGCGTCTTCGCCGCCGGCGACGTACAGGATTCCAAGTACCGTCAGGCCGTCACCGCCGCCGGCTTCGGCTGCATGGCCGCGATGGACGCAGAACGATATCTTGAGTCGTTGGGCTAGAGGCGCGGGGCACGTGGCGATAGCTAAGATCAAGATTCTGCACCCATAGCCCCTTGCCTCTCGCCTATCGCCTGCGACAAAGTCGATGCGCTGCGCGATCGTCCACTATCACGAACTGGCCCTGAAGGGGCGGAATAGGTCCTTCTTCGAGCAGCGCCTCGTTCGGAACCTCCGCCTGGCGCTCAAAGACCTTGGCATCAGACGGGTCGATGCGTTGCCGGGCCGCATTCGCGTGATCATCCCCGATGCGCTTTCCTGGGACAGCGCGAAAGCTCGCCTCTCGCATGTCTTCGGCGTCGTGAACTTCTCGCTCGCCCGGTCGGTCCCGCTGGATCTGGCGAGTCCGAATCTCGCAGCCTTGAAAGCCGCCGTGGCCGACGAAGTGCAGGGACTGGCGTTCGACACGTTTCGGGTCGCCGCCAAGCGCGCCGACAAGCGCCTGGCGCTCACCTCGATGGACGTGGAACGGGAATTAGGCGCTCATCTCTGCGCGGTGACGGGCAGGAAGGTGAATCTGACGAAGCCGGACCTGACCGTCTACGTCGAACTGCTCAGCACGGACGCCTACTATTCCGTGAAAAAGGAAGCCGGTCCCGGCGGCATGCCGACGGGTGTGAGCGGCAAGGTCGCGTGCCTGATCTCCGGCGGCATCGACTCGCCGGTTGCGGCCTATCGCATGATGCGGCGGGGTTGCAAGGCGGTCTTCGTCCACTTTCATGGGCGGCCGTTCGTCAGCCGTGCGTCGGAGGAGAAGGTGCGCGAGATCGTGGGCTTGCTGACCCGCTACCAACTGCATTCGCGGCTGTACCTGATTCCATTCGGCGAGATTCAGCGTCAGATCGTGCTGGGCGCGCCGGCCGCGTTCCGTGTCGTGCTCTATCGCCGCATGATGCTGCGCATCGCCGAGGAACTCGCGAGTCGGGAACGGTGTTGGGCGCTCGTCACGGGAGACAGCTTGGGCCAAGTCGCTTCGCAGACGCCGGAAAACCTGACGGTCGTCCAGGAAGCGGCCCAACTGCCGATCTTCCGCCCACTGATCGGCATGGACAAGATCGAGATCACCGAACAGGCGCAACGCATCGGAACGTTCGAGACGTCCATCGAACCGGATCAGGATTGCTGCCGGCTGTTCGTCCCGCCGCATCCCAGTACGAAGACCGATCTCGACGTCATCCGCAGGATCGAGCGCAGCTTCGATCTCGGCGCGCTCGTCAAACAGGGTCTCGATCAGGCGGAACTCGCGGAATTTACCTTTCCCGCGTAGCCAGTTCGACCGCCCTCTCTCTGACCAGCCGAAAGTGCGCCTCCAGCTCGCGGCGGAGCGAGAGCGCCACGAGCCAGTCCGGGACCACCATGTCCACCTCCACGACCAGATCGAATTCCGCGCGCGTCCGGCTGCCGTCCCCTTCCGGCGTCAGCCGCCAGATCCGCTGATACCGTTTGAAGTCGCCGCCCTTGAGCGTGGTCAACAGCCCGCCGCTCGGCAAGGCGCGCGACTCACACAGGAGCCGACGCTCGCCCGGCAGCAGCGCATGCTGGATGCGCAGATCGGTCACGGCCCGCCCATCCCGCCATTCCAGATTCGTGAGGCGCATGCGGACCTCGAACAAGTCGGGCCACCTGGCATAATCGGTCAGGACCGCCTGTAAGACCGCTGGCGCGACCGGGACCTCTATCGTGGCCGTCGCCCGCACACCCCCGGCCGGATCGGGCCGAACATCCAGAGCTTGAACGCCGTCCGCCGTGACTTGGCTCTCGGCGGTCGACGCCCGCACGGCTGAGGGACCGGCCCAGAACAACCCGAGCAAAAGGACGCCTGTCACGGCGGCAGCGAAGCAAGGCCTACCCATCTGTTTCATGTCGGTTGACCGCTGAAACCCGATCGCGGAGAGATCTTCTCGCAGGAATCCTATCAGCGCCCGGCGAGGGCGGGCAGGATCTCGTCCGGTCCCAGTGTATTGACAACGTCGGCGGGCGCCAGCCCGCCCTTGCGCGCGACGTTGACGCCGAACGGCACGTCGCGCAGGCCGTCGGTCGCGTGGGCGTCGGGGTTGATGCTGACCTTCACACCTTGCGCCTTGGCATAGGCGCAGAGTCGCCAGTCCAAATCCAGCCGATGGGGGTTGGCGTTGATTTCGATGACCTTGCCGTGTTGCCTGGCCGCATCGATCACACGCTTCATGTCGATCCGGTAGCCCTCGCGGGACAAGAGCAGGCGTCCGGTCGGGTGCCCCAACATCGTGACGAGCGGGTTGGACAGAGCCCGAATCACCCGCGCCGTCTGTTCTTCCTCGGACAGGTTGAACCGGCTGTGGACGGAGGCGATCACGAAGTCGAACCGGGCCAGCACCTCGTCCGGATAGTCCATCGAT
>JBBIOW010000256.1:0-3265 GCA_037443165.1 Nitrospiraceae bacterium
CAACCGAATCATCGAGTCACGCGACCGCCCCGCGCTCGAGGCCCTGGTCCGCGATCGCGTGGGACTGTTGGTGGCAGAGCTCGGCTGGACATCGCGGCACGATGAGAACGAGCTGACCCGCCAACTGCGCGGCGAACTCATCCGCGCCTTGGGAACGATCGGGAACGATCCGGCCGTGCAAACCCGCGCAGCCGACTTGTACCAAGCCTATCTGAACGATACGGACGCGGTGGACCCGAACGTGTTGCCGGCGCTCGTAGCGATTCTCGCCCACACGGGCGACCAGTCTCGGTACGATGAGTTCTCCCAACGCTTCACCAAGGCCGCCACGCCACAGGAAGAACGGCGCTATCTGTTCGCCCTGGCGGCCTTCCGGCAGCCGGACCTTTTGGAGCGGACGCTAGCGCGGACCCTCAACGGCGAGATCAGAACACAGGACGGCCCGTTTCTTGTGGGCGCGATCCTGGGAAGCGTCTACGGCCGCGAGCTGGCGTGGAACTTCGTGAAAGTCAATTGGGACGCGATGGATCGGCTGTTTCCCAAGAACGGCCTGCGCCGCATGTGCGGCGGCATCGTCGGCCTGGCCACGCCCGAACTCGAGCGGGACGTGCGCGAGTTTTTCGCGTCGCGCAAAATCGATCTCGGCGGGAAGACGCTGGACCAGTATCTCGAGCAACTACGCGTGGTCGTGCGGTTCCGGGAACGCAGCGGCGCGGCGCTCCGCGACTACCTTCAACGATTCCATGCGGGCTAGGTCAGGAGGTGGGCCACCATAGGCAGAAAAGGGGTCGGGCAGAAAAGGGGTCGGGAGTCTTTTCTCGTGCCTCGATAGACAGCAATGGGCAGCTCGCTCTACCCGGTCGGCAGCCATGTGTTCATGGCGTTCTGCGGAATCGGTTGGACAGGGGATTCCCGTCCCCTTTCGGTGTCTTTCGCTTTGGCCGACCCCTTTGCGTGTTGCCTCACTCATGGTCGTGTCTGGCGGGCCTTTTCCTGCATTGCACAAACTCGAGGAAATGCGGCGCAAGAACGCGGCAGTCCGCTCTTCGTCACCCCTGAAGCACCTTCGCCAGAATGCCCGTCCGCGTCGTCGCGCCAGTCTTGCGCATGATGTGCTTGATGTGTTCCTTGACCGTTTGTTCAGTGATGGTGAGGGCGTTGGCGATCTCTTTGTTGGTGAGTCCCTGAACCAACTGTTCGAGGACGGCCAGTTCGCGGCCGGTCAGGTGGTACTGCTCCTTGGCCCGCTCACGCCACGGATGGCCCCGGCGGCCCAGCGGCTCGATCGTCACCACGATTCGCGCCCGCTCCAACGCTCCGGAGTCCGGCACGCCGAATGCTCGCAGGAGGACGGCGCGGTCGGCTGTTCCAGCGATTCGTGTGACGTGAAACTGCTCCCAATCCTTGGCTTCCGTCCTGACTTTCAGCGCCGCGATGACCTCCCCACACAGTTCCATGAGCGTTTTGGGCAAGACGCCCTTGGCGGCGGACGACCGATCTGTGCTCTGCCCGGTCGCGTTGAGTTGACGGATGCGCTCCTGGGCAGTCTGGTTCATGTACAGCAACCGCATGGCGACCGATAGCACGACAATGCCCGGCCCGGTCCGCAGATTGGCCAGGTCCAACACCGATTCTTCGGCAACGTCGTGGACACCCATTGCGTCCTCGTCGATCATTGGTCCCTGTCCTCGCAGGGGGCAAAGCCCGCGATCCGGGGCGCGTTCCCGTCTTTCGCCTGGCACTCGGCTTCGAGCGCGGCGAACAACGCTTCGGCGTCGTAGCGTTCCCCTAGGAGCCGCTCCTGCCGGAGGACGGTGGTGAAGTCTCCCGGCGTCAACGTCGTCAGCCGGGCAAGCCGGGTTTCGATCGAGCAGGGCACCACGAACTCCTCTCCCGGTTCACGGGTCGAGGCCAACGCCAGCACGAAGAGGGCAAAGGCCTGCGCAGCCGTCAAATAGTGGAACCGAATCTTCAAATCGAACCGCCGCAGCACGGCCTGATCGAGGTCTTCCATCATGTTGGTCGCGCAGAGGCAGATCCCCTCGAAGGTTTCCATCTGTTTCAAGAGTTCATTGACTCGCGTCACTTCCCAGGACCGAGACGCCTCGCGCCGATCCCGAAGGAAACTGTCGGCCTCATCGAGCAGGATGACGGCGCCTTCGCTCACCGCGTCCCGGAACAACTGGGCGAGCCGCTGTTCGGTTTCGCCGACCCAGCAACTGAGCAAGTCGGAGGCACGGCGCTCAAGCAGCGGGCGATCCAATTGGTCTGCGAGGTAGTGGGCGAACGCCGTTTTCCCACTGCCGGGCGGCCCGTAGAGACACAGCCGTCCGACCGGACGCGCCTTCAGCCCCTTGACCACGGCCTCCAGATCATGACTGGTGTTGAGGAACTCTACACTGTAATCGAGCAGTGTCTTCGGCCCGGTACCCTCGAGCGGTGCGCAGCCCAGGACATCCAGACTCTGTCGGATGACCCGTTCGATCAACGCTTCCGTCATGGCCGGATCGCCGCCTTCGACCAGGCGGGCGACCCGGCTTGCCTGAGCAATCAGCGCCGGCGTCAGGTTGGGATGGTCGGCCATCCGGTCGAGCCATTCCGGTCGAACCGGCATGGACTCTAGCGTCTTCGCCAAGACCGCGCGGCGAACGGAACGCGGCGGGGTCCGCAGTTCCAGCGCGTAGGCGAACCGGCGGCGGAGAGCCGGATCGATCTGCCGCACTTCGTTGCACACCCAGAAGGTCGGGCGCGGATTCGTTTCCAAGGCGGCATTGGTCCATGCTTTCTGATGGCCAGATCTCCGCTCCGGGCCGAACCACGGTAGCTCATGGACAGGAAAGACATCTTCCACTTCATCGAAGAGGATAAGGCTGCGAGTGTTGCGAGCCAGCAGTTTCTGGGCCAAGAGATACGCTCGGAATCGGAAGGAGCTGGGATCCCGCTCATCGCACTCGTACCCGACCTGAAAGAGGGTAGCGTTCAGGGAGGTTGCAAGCGCCTTGACGAATTCCGTTTTGCCCGTGCCGCTTTCGCCGTAGATCAGCACATTGAGTCCCGACGAGGGATGCTGGAGGGCAGCATCCAGCAGGCGGCGCAGCACCTCGATGTGGTCGCTCAGATACGAGAACGCGTCAAGTCGGTGACGGGCCTCCGGCAACACGTCGCAATAGCGCCGAAACGGGGTGGCCCCGCTTTCTGGTTCGGTGAGCAGGCCGTCCTCCAACCCTTCCAGCAGATCGAGCATCCCGACGATGTCCGTTTCCCT
>JBBIOW010000257.1:0-3243 GCA_037443165.1 Nitrospiraceae bacterium
TGCGCTGAAGACGGGCCAGCGCGAGTCCGTCACATGACACGAGTTCGGTCGATAGACGGCAACGCCCAGGATCCCTTTTGGCCGGGAGCTGTTATTTGCGTGCTGGCCGTTGCGGCTTTTACAGGCTGCTCTGGAACATTCGAGGCGAAGCCGTCGCATGGATCGGCGGCATTCGAACCACAGGGCGGGAGCGATCTTGTCTTTGCCCCGCCGTCGCCGGATACGATTCCGGGCGATCAACGGGGCGAGCAGATCCGTTTAGGCTATCGGGTCATCGTCAATACGCAGGACTATGCGAAGGCCTATGTCGGCAACGCCTTGAATTGCACTAACTGCCATCTCGATGCCGGGCTGAACCCGAACGCGGCGTCGTTCGTGGGGCTGGCCTCCGTGTACCCCGAGTACCGGGCACGCCGCGGTCGCGTCGTGACGTTGCCCGAGCGGATCAATGAATGTTTCGAGCGAAGTCTGAACGGCAAGGCGCTGCCCGCCGAAAGTTCGCGCCTGCAGGCGGTCGTGGCCTATATCGAATGGCTGTCCCTAGGCGTGCCGAAAGGCGCGAAGATTCCTTGGCGAGGACTTCCCCGTCTCGCCGTCAGCCGGAAAGCCGACTCGGAGAGAGGCCGTCAGGTGTTTGCGTCGCACTGCGCGTTTTGCCACGGGTCCGATGGCCAAGGGTCGATGGCGGCCCCGCCCCTGTGGGGGCCCAAGTCATACAACATCGGCGCCGGCATGGCGCGTATCAGCGTCGCGGCCTCGTTCATCAAAGCCAACATGCCACGAGGCTGGGGATGGACCCTGTCCGACAACGAAGCCTACGACGTGGCGGCGTTCATCAATAGCCAACCCCGCCCGGATCTGCCCGAGAAAGAACGGGATTGGCCGAAGGGAGGCAAGCCAGACGATGCGCCATATTGAAGGTGCAACGTGCAATTCGCGAGACACGCGCGACGAGCGGGACAAGAGGAGGTAGACAATGGCGACGTTCATCATCTCTGCAAGTCATGGTACGGACGACCCAACAATGGCCACGCTACCGTTCATGGCGGCGAAGGCGGCCAAGGAACAAGGGCACGACGTCGTGTTATGGCTTCAGAATGAGGCCGTGGTGTTGGCCCGTAAGGGCGTGGCGGATCATGTGACCGGCGTCAACCTCTCGCCGCTGAAGGATCTGCTGGCCGCGTTGCAGAATGCCGGTGTGCCGATCTGGGTCTGCGGGGCCTGCGCGGTCGCGCGCCAGATTGGCCAGAGCGACCTAGCGGCAGGAGCGATGATCAAAGGGATGCCCGAATACGTGCAAGCCGTCGCGACGCGTGACCGTAGCATCTCATTCTGACCCACCGAAAGGGAATCGGATCGTGGTCTATGGAAGAAAGTTGGTGGCGGCTGGAGCTTTGTTGGGGCTGTTCGCACTCCCGCTCTTCGCGACTGAACGACCCATGATGCAGCCACGCGTGCCGCAGGACAAGTTGGCCGAGGTGCGGGCGCTGACGAATCCGCTGCCGGACGCGCCAGACGTGATCGAGAAGGGCAAGGCGCTTTACCACGGGAAAGGGACCTGCTTCAATTGTCACGGCTCGAGCGGTCGCGGCGACGGCATCGCGGCAATAGGCCTGGAGCCTTCGCCGCGGAACTTTCGCCATCACGGATTCTGGCGACATCGGACGGAAGGCGAGGTGTTCTGGGTGATCAAACACGGTTCACCCGGCACGGCGATGATCGGGTTCGGCAACGTGCTGACGGACGAGGAGATCTGGGCGATCATCCGGTACGAGCGGAGCTTCGCCGGCGACCACGGACCAAGGGAGCACATGGGCCCGCGCCGCGGCATGGGGCCGCGCAGTGGGGGCGACATGGAGTCCCGCGAACGCGAGTGCTGCGCAGAATCCCCTGAGGGCCGATAACGGCATTCGCACGGTAACCGACCTTGTCGGCTTTCGCCGGCTCGTCTTGCTTGCCGATGTCGCCTTTTGCAACAGAGCAGCAAGCGGGCCGGGCCTGGAATGCCTCAGCACGCTTCCTGCGCTATCCATGTTCGGTGGTTCATCCGAACGAAGAGCTTGAGAAATCGGCGCAAGTCGCCGCCAGGGTGCGCTACAGGCTCCGATATGGTCTGTGCTTTGACTTTCTGTGGACCGTTAGTGTTCTTCAAGCGGTCATGGCAACAAGGAGGTGCAGTTATGGAAACTCGCGATAGCGGAATGTCCGGGATGAGCGTCTTGTTCGCGTTCGTGAGCGGGGCTCTGCTCGGCGCGGTAGCAGGCCTGCTCTTGGCGCCGAAATCCGGGGAGGAGACCCGGAGGGAGTTGAGAAGCTATGCCAGGAAAGCCGAAGAAGAGATTTTGGAGGAGGCCAAAGAGGCCAGGGCCGCGCTGGATGAGACGATCGAGCGGGGAAAGCAATTCCTGAAGGAAAAACAAGAAGTCCTGGCTGGAGCGTTCGAAGCCGGGAAAGAAGCGTTCAGGAAAGAAATCGGTAGGTAGGGCTCTGAGCGGCGACGGCGGGAAATTGATAGGGGGTATGCAAAAGGAGAGAGCGATGGAAGAAAAGACGATTCGAGAGTCTTTCGAACAGGATCACGAGCGGCTCGATGCGCTGTTCGCATCATTTCGGGAGCTGGAGCGGAGCGACTATTCGAAGGCCAAGGAGGCCTTCAAGCAATTCAAGTTTGGCCTGCAGCGCCACATTGTGTGGGAGGAAGACCTGCTGTTCCCGATCTGGGAGCAGAAAACCGGCCTCACCGAAGGCGGACCTACGCAGGTGATGCGCATGGAGCACCGTCAGATCGGGGAGCTATTGGAGGCCATTCTCGAGAAAGTGAAGGAGCGGAACCCGGAGAGCGATCAGGAAGAATAGCCGCTGCTGGCGGTCCTCGCTTCGCACAACATGAAGGAAGAGCGGATTCTGTATCCGGCGATCGACAAGGTTCTGGAGGACAGCGAGCGAGTCTCCCTCTTCAAAGCCATGAAGGAGATCCCGAGCGAGCGATATGCAGTGTGTTGCGGGCACGGCTGATCCGTTGTCTGTCGTCCGCGCGATACGCGGGAACGCGCGACGCTCAGGTCCTGCATCACTGGTCGCTGGGAGGCGACTCCTGATAGCGAGGCTCTCCCGGAGTCAGCGCCGTGGAACCGGCGAGCCGGTGGTCAGGCAGGGGTATGGAATCCGCCACCGGGGTTCTGTCTCGTGTCGGAGATGATGGGGCCCGCGGCGCGAGGCGAACCGGGACGGGGGCCCGTTGCC
>JBBIOW010000258.1:0-3198 GCA_037443165.1 Nitrospiraceae bacterium
TTGTGCAACTCGCTTGCATCACCATGCTCCTCAAGCCATTTTGAGATAGGTTCTAATCTGAGACTGTTGCAAACCTCCTCTTTACAGGGCCTTCAAATTCGTGTACGTAGCTGCCCCAGATCACCTCAACAAGGAGGCGGGGCATGTTCAAGAAAGGCGGCGCGAACGGCTCGTTCTTCGGCGACTGGCTCTATGAGCAGATCCTGGGGGATCGGCCCCATCTGCTGCGGGACCTCAGCCGTCTCGTCGACTTCGAATTCGTCAACGAGGAGTGCGCCCCGCTGTATTGTGACGAGAGCGGCCGCCCGCCCTATGAGCCGGCGCTCCTGTTCACAATCGTCTTCCTGCAGTTCCTCTCTAACCTCTCCGACCGGGAGGTGGAAGACGCGGTGACCTACTACCTCCTCTAGAAGTGGTTCCTGGGCTTAGCCGCCGATGAACGACCGCCCGATCACACCGCGCTCGGCCGCTTCCGGGCCCGGCTGGGGCCCGAGCGCTTCCCGGCCCTCTGCAACCACAGCGTCGCCGAGGCGCGGCAGCACGGGCTCGTGACCGACGCCCTGTACATCCTCGACAGTCCGGACGTGGCGGCCCGGGTGGACGTGTTCCGGCTCACGGACACCTTCCAAGACGGGCCGGACGATCAGACCTATGGGGACCGGCATTCGCCGGACCCCGAGGCGCGCTTTGGGCGCAAGACCCCAACCAAGGGCTTCTAGGGCGAGAAGGTGCATCGCGCGGAGGATGCCGGCAGCGAACTGCTGCCGGCAGTCCCTGTCACCCCCGGCAACGAGCCCGATGGGGCCCAGTGGCCCATCTTGGTGACAGGGGAGCCACCGAAGTCGTCGCGGATGCAGGCGACGACTGGCCCCAGCATCATCCGGGGCGGCGCCGGCGGCGGATTCTCTCCGGCATCATTCGGAAACAGCCAGGCCCCGGCCGGCCGCGGCAGAGTCGCCGTCTGCGGCCCCTCCTCGAACGCAAATGTGCCGAACTGACGGTCCATCATCGGCTCGCGCGCGGTCGGTACAGGGGCTTGGCCAAGACGACGATCCAAGCGATCATGACGGCCTTCGTGGTTACCTGCAAACGGCTCGTGCGCCTGTTGAGTCCCGTCTGGAGTCCGGCATGAGCCGCGCGGCGCCACGAAGGCTGCCTCGCACGGCTGCAGCACCGGTGGACCGCAGATCCACAGGGTTCCCTCCCTTCCCGGGGGCTCTCGCACCGAACTCGATGGGCCACGCGTCCGCACAGTGAGTGTTGCAACAGTCTCAGTCTATCTCTGTGCGGAAATGGCGCTCGATATCGCAGACTTGATTATCGTTGCTCGCGGGTGGCCGAAGCCGGCGACGTACCGGGAGGCGATCGACAAACTGGGTGAGATGGGCGTCCTCTCCGCGGAGTTTGCGCACCGGTTTGCGTATGTGGCCGGACTCCGGAATTTTTTGGCGCATGACTATCTGAAAGACACCCGTCCGTCTCTTCAAGAGTTTCTCACCGGCCGCCTGCCGGATTTTCGCACGTACCTCGACCTGGTGCGAACCCTATGAGATCGCCCTGGGACGTGATCGTAGACACGTTACGACAGCAGCCTCTGGCCTTTGCCTACCTGTTCGGCTTTCGGGCAACCGGAAAGACCGGACCGCGCGGCGATTGGGATGTGGCGGTCTACTTGTCCACCATACCCGGCGAAGACGTGACGTGGGAAAAATTCAGAATCGAGGAGGCTCTTGCGCGGGCGCTCGGCACGGATGCCATTCAGGTGGTCATTCTCAATCGATTGGACGCCCCGCTCCTGGCATACGAAATCATTTCGAAAGGGAAGGTGCGGTGCGAGTCGGACACCGAAGGCCGCCCGCTCTATGAGGCCGCAGCGCTTCGTCGATTCCACGATTGGCGCTTTTGGCTGGATCGGCACATGGCGGCATCGCAGGCGCAGGTGTGACTCAACGAGCACACCGACGAAGCCCTCGTTGGGCTGTTACAGAGCTGAACAAATCGGGCATGGAAAAGACTCCCGACGCCTTTGTCCCGACTCCCGAAGACCGGCGTGGCATCACTGGGAACAAACCGCTGCATGTTGGGGAAACGATTCCCGGCCCGAGCCGCTGGCGCTCGCCGGATCGATGGCGCGGGCAACGAACCAATGCGCGGAGCATCAAAAAGGCTCCTGATCATCATTCTCGAAGGTACCGCATAGAGAGTGTAGCGTAAGCGTCGCATGGAGGTACAGCATCACTCACTCACTCCAGGAGCGGCAGGTCGGAGGAAGCACGCTGCCGGGATTGACCGGTCTGGCACCGACCGCGTCCGTGTCCGGCTCGAGGACGACGACCGCGTGTGCTGCCAGCATCGGCTCCGCAACGAGCTGGGCGGATCCTCGAGGCCGACACGCTCTTCCGGAAGCCGCGGCAGAGCGAGCGGTCGAGTCCACCGATCATTGGGACTGGCTCGTGGCCGGCCTGATGAGCGCGGGCCCCCAGGTGCCCTTCGCCCATGGGCCCGTGCTCTCCCCGGACAGCGGGCGCAAGCACACGGATGATCCGCATGCCGCGCGGTGGCGGGCGCATCTGTCATGACGCACGCTGCTGTCGACCGGGTCCATCGATCCCAAGGCTGACCGCCCCTTCTGGGATCTGTGGCGCAAGCACGGACCGGGGCTCCGGTAGAAGACCGCTGTCGTCCTCAGTCGGCAGAGCCTGCTGGCGCGGCTCACCGGCCAGCGCGTGGCTCTGAACCGGAGTCGGCCACGTGTCCCCGGGACCATCGCCGCGCTGGTGTCGGCGCCGGTGCAGGGCTTCTCCTTTATGAGCTCATTGACCGTGGTGCGCGCTCTGGAGACGCCGATCACGGAGGTGGAACGCGCCGTCCGTCAGGCCGCCGGCTCGCGGCGCGGGTTCGCCTTGCTGCCAACCGTCACCGGCATCGGCCCCATCCTGGCAGTGACGATCCTCCTGGAGGCCGGCGAGATCCGGCGCTTCACCACCGGGGGCCCGTTCGCCTCCTCCTGTCGCTGGGTCAGCAGCCAGCATCTGAGCCATGGCCAGCGCGAGGGCGTCGGCAACACCAAGCACGGCAACAAGTATTTGAGCTGGGCGGTCACCGAGGCGGCCCACGTTGCGATTCGCGACGACCCAGTCGTGCGCCGCTTCTACCCGCGCCAGGCTGCCCGCACCGCGGAGTTTGTGGCGCTCAAAG
>JBBIOW010000259.1:0-3178 GCA_037443165.1 Nitrospiraceae bacterium
AGTTAAGGGGGGAATAGGCCTTAGCCTGAACCTCAACCTCAGCTTGGTCCCCGTCCTAGCTGGCCGTCACCAGCGACCGGGCGAATCGAAACGCGGCGTCCATGTCCGGCAGTTGCGCCAGTTCCGGCGTGACCTGGAGATAGCGAACCGTGTTGTGTTTGTCCACCACCATGACGGCGCGCGCCAGGATATGCGGATCCTTCAAGAACAAGCCGTGGGCTTTGCCGAACTCCGCGCCGCGGTAGTCGGAGAGGAATGTGACATTGTTGATTTTGGCTTCCTCGGCGAAGCGCTTCTGCGCAAACGGCGTATCCACGCTGACGGTGATCAACTCGACCATCTTGTCGAGGCCGTGGTTCTTTTCGCTGAGATAGTGCGTCTGTTGTTCGCAGACCTTGGTGTCGAGCGAGGGCACAAGGCTGATGATCCGGACCTTCCCCTTGCCTTTGGTATCGGTGATGCTGACCTGCGACAAGTCCGTCTGGGTCAGTGTCACCTCGCGGAGGGTGTCGCCGACTTTGATACCGGGACCGACCAGGGCCAGGGGGCTGCCCTTGAACAACACGCTGTTACCCTCGCCGGCCGCCACACTTCCGGTCGCCACCGGCAGGTTCTTGTAGAGAAAGCCGGATTCGGCGGACTGACCCATGCCGGCGCAGCCCGCAGTCGCGATCGACACCAACAGCGTACCACCGACGAGAACAGGAAACCGTCGCATACTCATACGCTCCTCCATACATTGAACATCGAGACGACGGCGCGAAGGCCGAGCATTGTTCGTTTATCGTGTATATAGGAGCAGGGTTTGGACCAAGTCAAGGTTGCAGAAACTTGATCAGCACCGGGTTGACCGCCTGCGGTTGCTCCCATTGGGGGATATGAGCCGCGTTTGGAATCACCGCAAAGGTCGAGCCGGGAATGATCCGGTGTAGGTCATGGCCGACCTGTGGAGGAAACACGCGGTCCTGTGAGCCCCACAGGACGAGCGTCGGATGACGGATCTCGCCCAGCCGCTTGGCGAACCCTTCTTCCCAGAGCGGCAGATTCCTGGCGACGGTGAGCAGGGGACCGATCAGCCCGGGCCGTCGCCGGTTTCGAATCGACCGGTCGATCACCGCAGGGGTCAGCAGCGAGGGATCGTGCACGATCTCCCGCAGGACCGTTTCCGTGAGGCTTTGCCCTAGCAGCCAATTTCCCAGAGAGGCGAGCCAGATCGGAACCCATGTCTCGATCGCGCGCCGGATCAACGGGCTCGCCAGTTTCTCTTTGACGCGGTCCGGCAGGCCTCCGATCAAGACCAGGCGGTCCACCCGATCGGGGTGGGTCAGCGCCATGCCGATCGCCAGTCCGGCTCCCATCGAGTTCCCGACAAGCGACGCGCGCGGCAGGTTCAGTGCGTCCATGAAGCCGCGGAGGAATTCGACCAACTGATCGGGGCGGTACTCGAGATCGGGCTTGTCGGAGAATCCCGATCCGAGCAGGTCGAGCGTGATCAGGCGATGCTCCGCTGAAAGGGCATGTTGCTGGTATTCCCATTGCCACAGGGAGCCGCCGAATCCGTGGATCAAGATGACCGGCGGGCCTTCGCCCGCGTCCAGGTAGGCAATGCGATGGCCGTCGACCAGGACCGTGTGGATCGGCATCCGTTCGAACGCATCGAACCATTGGGGGATCTGGGGGGCGGCGCAACCGCTCGCGATGGCGGCCATGAGGATCAGAAGGACTGCAGGAAAGGGGACCCGGCCCGTCGGGCACGCGGACGACGCAACGGGACGCACGGACCTCACTCCAATTGGATCAGGGTCTCGTCCGTCTTCACGTTATCCCCTTCGGTGACGTACACGGCGGCGACGGTTCCGTCGACAGGCGCGGGCACGCGGCTTTCCATCTTCATGGCCTCGATGATCAGCAGCGGATCGCCGGCTTTCACGGTGTCGCCTTGGGACACCAGCACCTTCACCACCCGTCCCGGCATCGGCGGCGCCACGTCGCCCGGCTTCGTCGGCTTCGGTCGTTTGGGCTTCCCGCCAGTTTTCGACTCCGGCGGTTCCGGAACGCCGGCCAGGACTTCTTGGATGGGCTCCAGGTGCACTTCTTCCAGCTTGTCGTTCACGCGAATGTAGTAGGGCTTCCGCCCGTCGGTCTTGCGCCCAGAGCCGGAGACCCGAATGTGATACGTCTCGCCGTGAACGGTCACGTTGAACTCCACCGGCGCCAAATGCAGTTCGTGCGCGACGGCCGGCCCGCTCGCCGCAGGCGGCTCCAGAGGCTCCGGTGTCAGGTCGCCGCGCTCGCGCGCTTCGAAGAACTCCCGGGCGATCGTCGGGAAGAGCGTGTAAGAGAGTTCATCCTCGGGCGATCTGGCCGCAACAGGCAGTTCGCTTTTGAGCGTGTCCAGCTCCGGGTCGAGGCGGTCGGCTGGCCGCCCCTTGATCGGCTCTTCGTCCCCGATCGCACGGGCCATCACATCCTGGTCCACCGGGCCCGGCGCCCGGCCGTACAGGCCCAGAAAATAGTTCTTCGTTTCCGTGGTGATGACCTTGTACCGCTCGCCGGTCAGCACGTTGAGGGTGGCCTGGGTGCCTACGATCTGGCTGGTCGGCGTGACGAGCGGCGGATATCCCATGTCCTTCCTGACGCGCGGGACTTCCTCCAGGACCTCCTTCATCCGGTCGAGCGCGTTCTGTTCGGCCAGTTGCGCGGCCAGGTTCGAGAGCATCCCGCCGGGAATCTGGGAGGTCAGGATCTCCGCGTCCACGCCGGTGAAGTCGCTTTCGAACTGATGGTATTTTTTTCGGACGATCCGGAAATGCTCCGCGATCGGCTCGATGGCGCGCAATTCCAGCCCGGTGTCATAGGGGGTGTTGCGCAAGGCTGCAACCAGACTCTCCGTCGGCGGATGGGACGTGCCGCTGGCCAGCGGCGAAATCGCGGGATCCAGCAAGTCGCGCCCCGCCAAGATCGCCCTCAGCGACGCCAATGAGGGCCTGCCGCCGGGGGAATGCGTGTTCAGGTGGGTCGGCGCCCGGACGGCGGCTTTCAACTTACGGACGAGCGCGTACGCGTCGAACGGCGCCAGCAGGCCGGCCATGTCCTTGATGCAGAGCGTATCGGTGCCCAGGTCCTCCAGTTGCCTGGCGAGATCGACGAAGCGATCCAGGCTGTGGACCGGACTGAC
>JBBIOW010000260.1:0-3172 GCA_037443165.1 Nitrospiraceae bacterium
CCTCCGTCTTCGACCACCCCGCGCCGGCTTCGACGACCGGCGCGCTCCCCCTTTGGCTCCGCTGGTTTCAGAACTGGCCCATCGAGCGTCGCATCCTGGCAGGTTTCGGGTTGGTGTTCGCCAGCGTGCTGGTGATCACCACCGTGTCGTATCGCAACACCAACACGCTCATCCGGAACAGCCGCCTGGATGCCCGCAGCCACGCGTTCCTGGACCTCCTTGACGGGGTCGCCACCACCCTCGACGACGCTGAGAGCGGTCATCGCCGGTTCCTGGTCACCGGCGAAAGCGCCTATTTGGCTCTGTACCAAAACGCCGTGGACCGTTCACCCGAGTACCTTCGTTACCTCCGGGAGATGACCGCCGACGCCCCGGCGCAGCAGAGCCGGGTAGACTTCCTCGAAGGCTTGATCAAGAAGCAACTGGAGGCGGAGGCCGCCGTCGTCGAACTGCGGAAACGGAAGGGGTTCGAGGGGGTCAGACAAATGGCGCTCGAAGGGGCGGCCAAGCGCGAACTGGCGGCGGCCCACGGTGTCATCGCGGAAATGGCCAACGAGGAGAACCGCGCGCTTCGCCGCCGCGTCGCGGAATCGGCGGAGAGCACGCGTAGCACGATTCTCCTGCTGGGAGCGGGGACGCTGCTGCAGTTCGTCCTGCTAGCCTCGGTGTACTACCTGATCCGGCACGACATCACCGAGCGCAAGCGCGTCGCGGCCGAACTGCGGCGACGCGGTGAACTGCTGGAGGCCGCGAACAAGGAGTTGGAGGCGTTCAGCTACTCCGTGTCACACGACCTGCGTGCCCCGCTCCGCCATATCGACGGCTACGCCGCCCTGCTGGAGAAGAGCGCCGGCCCGGCCCTCGATGACAAGGCCCGCCGGTACCTCCAAACGATCTCGGAATCAGCCAAGCAGATGGGGCAATTGATCGACGATCTGCTGATCTTCTCGCGCATGGGCCGGACGGAAATGCTGCGCACAAAGGTCGATCTGGACCAGTTGGTGAAGAACGTCCTGCATGATTTGCGGCATGACTTGCAAGGACGGGCGATCTCCTGGACAATTGGGCCGCTGCCGCAGGTGCAAGGTGATCCGTCGATGCTCCGGCAGGTATTGGTGAATCTGATCGGCAACGCGATCAAGTTCACCGGCACCCGCCCGCTGGCCAAGATCGAGATCGGATGCGACCGCAGCCGCCCCGACGAAGTCGTGATCTTCGTGCGGGACAACGGCGTCGGCTTCGATATGCAATACGCGGGCAAGCTGTTCGGCGTGTTCCAGCGGCTGCACCGGGCCGAAGAATTCGAAGGGACCGGCATCGGACTTGCCAATGTCCGGCGGATCATCCACCGGCACGGCGGCAGGACGTGGGCCGAAGGCGAACTGAACAAGGGCGCGACGTTCTATTTCTCCCTGCCGACGACGAGGGCTTCCGTATGACCGCCGGTAAACCGATCGTGCTGGCCGAGGACAATCCCCGGGACGCGGAGCTCGCGCTGGCCGCCATGGAAGAGCACCATCTTGCCGACAAGGTCGTCGTCTGCCGGGACGGCGCCGAAGTGCTGGATTACCTCTATTGCCGAGGGCGGTACAAGACGCGCCTGCAGGGCAATCCCGCGGTCGTGTTCCTGGACCTCAAGATGCCCAAAGTAGACGGGCTCGAAGTGCTGCGCACCATCAAGGCCGATGCCCGGCTCCGGCCGATCCCGGTGGTGATGCTGACGTCCTCGCGGGAGGAGCGCGACCTCGCCCAAAGCTACGCCCTGGGGGCGAACGCCTACGTCGTCAAACCGGTCGAATTTCAGCAGTTCCTCAAGGCGGTGAAAGAATCGGGCATGTTCTGGGGGCTGATCAACGAACCTCCGCCGGAGGGAGTCGGGGCCGCGCCGTAGGACCGTCGCGACACGGAGAGCAGCATGAAGACACCGTTGCGCGTGCTGCAACTCGAAGACAACTCGACCGACGCCGAGCTGATTACCGCGACGCTGACGGAGGGCGGGATTCCTTGCGAAGCCGACCGCGTCGAAACCCGGGCCGACTTTCTGGCCGCCCTGAAACGCGGCGGGTACGACATGATCCTCGCCGACTATTCCTTGCCGTCCTTCGACGGCATCTCCGCCCTGGCCATTGCCCGCGAGCTCCGGCCCGACATCCCCTTCATTTTTGTCTCCGCTACCCTCGGCGAAGAACTAGCCATCGACACGCTGCTCCGCGGCGCGACCGATTACATCCTGAAACAGAGGCTGGGCCGGCTGGTGCCGTCGGTCCAGCGCGCCCTCCGCGAGTTGGGCGAGCGAATGGAACGCAAGCGGGCCGAGGAAGCCCTGCGGCAGAGCGAACGGCAGTTCCGCCAGGCGCAAAAAATGGAAGCCGTCGGGCGGCTGGCCGGAGGGTTGGCGCACGATTTTAACAACCTCCTGACCGTCATCATGGGTTACAGCCAGGTGCTGCTCGGCGAGCTGGGACCGGACCACCCGCTGCGGGCCCAGATCGAGGAGACCCAGAAGGCCGGCGAACGGGCTGCCACCTTGATCCGGCAACTGCTGGCCTTCAGCCGCAAGCAGGCGCTCGAGCCGAAAGTGCTGAGCCTCAACAGCATCGTCCAGAACCTGGACAGCATGTTGCGCCGCCTGATCGGCGAGGACATTGAACTCGGTATCGCCGTCGATCCGGACGAAGGCCGGGTCAAGGCCGACCAAGGCCAGCTCGAACAGGTCGTGATGAATCTGGTCGTCAACGCCCGCGACGCCATGCCTCGCGGGGGCAAGCTGACCATCGAGATCTCGCAGACCACGCTCGTCCGGACCCCGATGCATCACCTGCGGCCGTTGCCGCCCGGCTCGTACATGAAACTGTCCGTCCGCGACACCGGCTGCGGCATGGACGCGGACACGCTGTCCCATATCTTCGAGCCGTTCTTCACGACCAAAGAGGAAGGCAAGGGCACGGGACTGGGGCTCTCCACCGTGTTCGGCATCGTCACGCAAAGCGGCGGCGGGATCGACGTCTGGAGCGAAGTGGGGAAGGGGACGACGTTCGACATCTATCTCCCGAAGGTCGAATCCGAAGCCGAGACCGCCCAGACTGTCTCGTCTCCCGAACAGGTGTCGCGAGGCACCGAGACGATTCTGCTGGTGGAAGATGAGCCGACGGTGTTGGAGTTAGGGCGCACG
>JBBIOW010000261.1:0-3168 GCA_037443165.1 Nitrospiraceae bacterium
AAGGACTTCGTCCAAAATCTGGCGCACCAATCTATGGAATTGGATTTGTTCCGCAAATCCGATCTCTGCCTGAATTGCCACCAAGCGGTTCCCACCGCCGCAAACCTCGGCAAGAGCAACGACTTGTTGGGTAACTGGGATCAAAGCAAGGCGGTTAAATCGGGAAAGGAGTGCCAGACTTGCCATATGCCGGAACAGATCGGGGAGTCCGCCAACGGTGAAAGCAAGCGCAAGGTCGCAAACCACACCTTTCCGGGCCGGATCGGGAAACTGCGCCAAGAAGCCGCCAAGCTGGAGGTGGCGGCGGATGTGAAAGGCGACAAGACCACCGTCAAGGTGACGGTGCAGAGCCTGGTGCCGCATAATCTGCCGACGACCCATCCCGCCTGGGCGAGCGTCGTTTTGGATTTCGTGATCAAAGGCAAGAATCTCAAAACCGTCTTCAGCGAGCAGCGAGTCTATGGGCGGACGTATGCGGATGCCAAAGGCGAGAAGACGGTGTTCGATTTCAAGGCAGTCAAGGTGTTGGAAGAGACGGTGCTGAAACCGGAAGAGATCCGGGTGGAGACGTTCACCTTCCCGACGCCCAAGGATACCAAGAGCTTCGACATCGAGGTCGCGCTGAACTACGCGCCGGTGACCGGTCCGCGTGCGTTCTTACAGCGAATCGAGGCTGAATCTCCCAAAGGCGCCCAAGACCCCGTTTTCCAGCCGATCCCCATCGTCAAGTTGACGCAGAACGTTCCGTTGGTGAAAATCGACTAGGCAAGCGATCAGTCGGCTATAATCGACGATCCGGGCGATTTCATTTTGAAAATTTGAATCGCCAAGTAGATATTCTTAGCGGGTTGGTTCAGGATCAAGCGGGAATTCGTGATGTGGGTGTCGATTAATTCGTAAGGCCCTCCGCTATAGTAAATCTCACAGTCATCGAGCGTGCAGTTCTTGAACACATGGTTGTCGAGCGAGAGCTTGTGCTGTTTGAAGGTCTGTCCTTCCACAACGATGTAATTCGGCTCGATACCCATCGATTGGCCCCTCCGAAGCGCGGACTATAACAGACTTTCTCTTCGTCCCGCAAACGGACCGACTTTCCCCTTTGTTCTTGATCATTTGTCTCGCTCTGTATAGAATGACGCCGCTTTTCGTACTTCCTTCGACGGAAAATCGAACCCCGCCCGAGTCGGCAATGCATCCTCAGCGGTGAAGGCTCCCCGTCGGCCACGCAGATCGGAGCGGGATTCTCATGACCCCATAACCAGGAGGATCGTTCGGTGGACAGCGCATCGGCAGTTGTGATCTTCGCCATCGCCGCGGCGGCGGCCGGAATCGCCTACGGGCTCTATTTGACATTCTGGATCTTCAAACTTCACGCGGGCAACGTGGAGATGCAGCGGATCGCGCAAGCTATTCAGGAAGGCGCCGCGGCGTATCTGAACCGGCAATATCGTACCGTCGGTATGGTCGCGGCGGGGTTGTTCGTCGTGTTGTGGGCGGCTGGATTCTGGTCAGACAAGTTCGGTCTCCTCACAGCGGTCGGGTTTCTGATCGGTGCGGCTGCGTCGGCGACAGCCGGTTATGTGGGGATGAACATCGCGGTGCGGGCGAACGTGCGGACGGCGCAAGCGGCCCATAATGGCCTGAATGCCGCGTTGACCGTCGCGTTTCGTGGCGGGGCGGTCACGGGGCTGTTGTTGATCGGGTTGGGCCTGCTGGCAGTAACTGGCTTTTACGCGATCGCGTCGGCGATCGCCGGTCAGGAAAAAGCGGTGCACGCGCTGCTGAGCCTGGGTTTCGGAGGAAGTCTCATTTCTGTCTTCGCTCGGGTCGGCGGAGGAATTTACACCAAAGCGGCGGACGTGGGTGCGGACCTCGTCGGAAAAGTTGAGGCGGGCATCCCGGAGGACGATCCTCGCAATCCGGCGGTCATTGCTGACAATGTCGGCGACAACGTAGGCGATTGCGCCGGTATGGCGGCGGATCTCTTTGAGACCTATGCTGTGACGACGGTGGCGGCCATGGTGCTGGCTTTTACGATGTTCAAGGGACAGACTGAGCCGATCCTCTATCCATTGGCGTTGGGCGCGATGACGATCCTCGCGACGATCATTGGGATCCTCTTCGTCAAAGTCGGAACCGGCGGCGGCATCATGTCGGCGCTGTACAAGGGATTGTTTGTGGCCGGCGGGATCGCAGCGGTCGCGTTCTATCCGATCACCGTCATGTTGATGGACGGCATAGGCGGTGTGAGCGGCGCAAGCTACTATGTGGCGGCGCTGTTGGGGCTCGTCGTCACCCTGGCGATGGTCTTCATCACCGACTACTACACGTCCAAGAGCTTCTCACCGGTTCAGGAGATCGCCAAAGCCAGCGAAACGGGCCATGCAACCAATATCATCGCCGGGCTGGCAGTCGGCATGCAGGCGACAGCCTGGCCGGTCGTCGTCATCGCCGCCGCGATTTTGGCGAGCTACTGGGTGTGCGGCGGCGCGACGGCCGGCGGACTGTATGGCGTCGCTGTAGCGGCTGTGTCCATGTTATCGATGGCGGGGATCGTGGTCGCGATCGACGCGTTCGGCCCGATCACCGACAATGCGGGCGGCATCGCGGAGATGGCGCATCTCGGCAAGGATGTGCGCAATATTACCGATCCGCTCGACGCGGTGGGCAATACCACCAAGGCGGTGACCAAGGGGTATGCCATCGGGTCGGCCGGTTTGGCGGCGGTGGTGCTTTTCGCGGAGTACGCCCGAGCCGTGGAAGCAGAAAGCCAGTCCAGCAGCTTCGATCTCTCGAATCCCTCCGTGTTGGTCGGGTTATTCCTGGGCGGCATGTTGCCGTTTTTGTTCGGGGCGATGTGCATGAAAGCGGTCGGGCAAGCCGGCGGTCTGGTGGTCGAGGAAGTGCGCCGCCAATTCCGGACCATCAAAGGGATCATGGAAGGGACAGCTAAACCCGAATACGGCACGTGCGTCGACATCGTCACCCAAGCCGCGATCCGCAAGATGATGGTGCCCGGCCTGATCCCCGTGGTGTCCCCGATTCTGGTCGGTGCGATCCTGGGGCCTCAAGCGCTTGGCGGGGTCTTGGTCGGCAGCATCGTCACGGGGCTATTTGTCGCCATTTCCATGACGAGCGGAGGAGGGGCCTGGGATAACGCGAAGAAGT
>JBBIOW010000262.1:0-3123 GCA_037443165.1 Nitrospiraceae bacterium
CCTTCATCAATTGCAGGATATCCCGCAGGTTCCGGCCCTGACGCTGGATCAGTTGTCGCACCGTCATGGGGTCGGTCATTTCGCAGGCCAGGTCGCGCTCGCCGTCGGCGGCTTGTAGTTGTCCCATGAGCGTAATGGTCACCATCGTTCGGCTCTCCGTCTCGTCGTCTGCGCCAGATCATACTGGGTGTGGATCACGCCTGTCCAGACTGTTGGCCGCCCACCGTTGACTCCGCTCGATCGCTCTGCTAAGGAACGGCGATCATGCCCTCGTTGGATGTCCATCGACCCGGTATGGACGACCTGCAGTTCGTCCTGTTTGTGGTGGCGCTCTGCACGTCCGGGCTCTCCTCCCTCAACATTCCCGAAGACTTGCGCGCCGAGATCTTCGATCGCTGTTGGGCGCTGGTTCACACCGATCCTCCGCCCACGGCGCCGGAAAAGCGGGTGATCGATCTTCGGTTCGGGACGGAGATCACGCTGGAGGCGATGGTGGAGACGATTCGAAGCCGTCTGACGGAAGCGGGCATTACGGTCCTAACATGGGACCATCCGCCCAGCGAGCCGACGCTCCCCAGCACGCCCTCCGCTCTGCCGCTGATTGAGCGCCTCCAACAACTCTACCCGCCGATGGATCCGGACGATCACGACGACGAACCGTAACCGTTCTGTGCTCGCGTTCGTCGCTTCTCCCGCCGAACGGAACAGGGTAAGATGGGCGCTCTACGGGTGCCGACACGGCCATAAAATCGCTGTACGGAGGAGGGTGCGGTGCGCGTGATACCCACCGAATTGGAAGGTGTGCTGCTGATCGAACCGGATGTCTTTCAGGATGCGCGCGGGTTCTTCATGGAGACGTACCATGCGACGCGTTACGCCCAGGCTGGCATCGAAGGACCGTTCGTGCAGGATAACTTTTCCTGGTCGGTGTGCGGAACCGTCCGGGGCCTGCACTACCAACTCAAGCAAACCCAGGGCAAGCTGGTTATGGTGCTGTACGGCGCGGTCTTCGACGTGGTGCTCGATATCCGCAAGGGCTCTCCCACGTTCGGCAAATGGTACGGCGTCGAACTGTCCGCCGAGAACCGCCTTCAACTCTATATCCCGCCGGGGTATGCGCACGGATTCTGCGTGACGAGCGACGCCGCGGCTTTCCTGTACAAGTGCACGCAGTTCTATTCCCCGTCCGATGAGCGCGGCATCCTGTGGAACGACGGCAGCTTGGGGATCGCCTGGCCGGTGGCTGAGCCACTGCTGTCGTCGAAAGATCGCGCGTACAAGCCGCTCGCCGACATGGCCGACGAATTGCCGGTGTACGGCCGAACCTCCTGAAACACGACGTGAATCCGGCCCTCTTGATCATGTCGGTGTCCGTGTGATATTTAGGAATCATTCCTATCGAGGAATCAGGTGACCATCAGCCTTGACGAGATGCGGAAGCGGTTTCGGGAACGCGGTGTGCGCATGACGCCTCAGCGGGCGGCGATCTACGGGGCGTTGGCCGGCACCACCAGCCATCCGACGGCCGAGGATCTGTATCGGGAAGTCAAAAAGATCCACCCGATGATCTCTCAGAACACGGTGTACTACACACTCGGCGTTCTGCGCGAAGCCGGGCTGGTGCGCGAAGTCAATTATTGGCACGACCGATCCCGGTTCGACGCCAACATCGGCCTGCATCATCACCTGATCTGTCTGGGGTGTCGAAAGATCGAAGACCTCATGGATGCCACGCTCGATCGACTTTCGGTCCGTGTTGGCAGCCGACTGGACTTCGAGGTCACGGGGCACCGTGTCGAATTTCACGGCTACTGCGCGGAGTGCCGGCGCCGGAAAAAACCGGGCGCCGCGACTCGCCATCTAGGTCATTATTCATCACCACACACATCTGTTCAGAGGAGGAGGGAACGATGAGCAAGAGTCTTAGAGGCACCAAGAGCCATGAAAATCTCAAGCACGCCTTCGCGGGCGAGTCCCAGGCGAATCGACGGTATCTCTATTTCGCGCGGCGGGCGGACATCGAAGGCTATCCGGACATCGGCGGCCTGTTCCGCGACACCTCCGAGGCCGAGACGGGCCATGCGTTCGGCCACCTGGATTTCTTGAAAGAGGTCGGCGATCCGGCGACCGGCGTGCCGATCGGGAATACGGAAGCCAACTTGAAGTCGGCCATCGAGGGCGAGACATACGAGTACACCCAGATGTATCCGGGCATGGCCAAAACCGCCCGCGACGAAGGATTTCTGGAGCTGGCCGAATGGTTCGAAACCCTGGCGAAGGCGGAGCGTTCCCACGCCAACCGGTTCACCAAGGGGTTGGAGAGTCTGAAACAGGGATAACAACCGAGAGTCATCAGCGTTCAGCAGTCAGCAAAGGATGTGTCGATATCCTGAGCTGGCGGCTGACCGCTGATGGCTGAGGGCTTGTTTGCTCGCCTATGAAAGGTCTGAGTCTGATCAATCTGGTCGAGCGGTCGCAGTTGGACGAGGAAACACTGCGCGTGTACGAGATCTGCGACGGCTGTCGCCGGTGCTTCAATCTCTGTCCGTCCTTCAACACGCTGTTCGACCGGATCGACGCGCAGGAGAGCAATGTGTCCAAGCTGGCGCCGGCCGATTTCGAACAGATCGCCCACGAATGCTACTACTGCAAGCTCTGTTTCAATCACTGTCCCTATACCCCGCCTCATCAGTACGAGATCGATTTCCCTCGGATGATGCTCGCGTGGAAGAAACAGCTTGCGGCGGAGAAGGGCGTGCGCTGGCGGGACCGTCTCCTGATTAAGACCGACCTGATCGGCGCCACCGGCAGCCTGGCGGCGCCGATCGCCAACTGGATGATGAGGCGCCGATGGGTCCGCGCGTGGCTCGATCGGGTGCTGGGGCTGCACAAGGACCGGCACGTGCTGCCATTCGCGCGGGAGACGTTTTCTCGCTGGTGGGAGCGGGCTCGGCGACCGGCGTCATCAGGCCAGGCCAAGCGAAAGGTCGCGCTGTTCGTGAGTTGCCTCGTTAACTACCAGGCGACGGACGTTGGGAAAGCGACGGTTCAGGTGCTGGAGAAAAACGGGGTCCACGTGGTCGTGCCGGAGCAACGGTGCTGCGGCATGCCATCGTTCGACAT
>JBBIOW010000263.1:0-3055 GCA_037443165.1 Nitrospiraceae bacterium
GCGCGACCCCTTCCAGCGATTGCGCAAGGGCTCACGGGATCTCCTCGAGCAGGAACTCGAGGTCCACCTGTGCGATCTGCCGCCGCAACTCGTCGAGGCATCGGCCCGCCTCCTCGTCTGTCGGATTCGCCTTCGCCAGGCGGGCGGCCGCCTCGATGATCGGCCACAACTCGCCGCGGAGCGCATCGGCGATAAAGCGATGGTTGTCGCTGATGAACTGCATCGGCGAATTGATTTCGTGCGCGATTCCGGCCGCCAGTTGCCCGATGGCTTCCAGCTTCTGCGCTTGGGCCAGCTCCCGTTGCATCTGGATCTGGTCGGTTCGGTCCGTCGCGCGCAGGACGAAGCCGACACCGTCGTCGCCGCAGATCGGCTCGACCGTCAGTTCCATGAAGCGCTCCCGCTCGGCCGAATCGACGATTTTCAGCTCGGGGATCGTCGTTGGCTTGAGGTCCGTCGCGGATCGCGCCATGGCTTCGGCGATCGCCGGCCAGTGCCAGCGAATCGGCAGGGAACGGAGCGGACGGCCGACGGTGTCGACGAGCTGCAGACCAAAGAGGCGTTCAGCCGATGGAGACCAGTCGGTCACGAAGCCGTCGCGATCGCACTCGATCACGAGGGCGTGGAGATGCTCCAGCATCCGCTTGGCTTCCTTTAATCGGGACCTGAGCGCCGCCTCCGCGATCTTCCGCTCGGTCACATCGACCACGATGGCGACATAGCCGTGGGACGCCAGGGGTGCCACGCGCGCCTCATACGCCCGTCGGCGTCCGTTCGACGGGAGGGAGTACTCGACGGCGGTTTCCGTTCCGGTGCGGCGCATGCGAGCGAGAGCTCTGGCCCAGCGTAAGCCTTCCTCGCCCGGCAGGTGGTCGATCCGCGTCCCTGACGCCGCCTGCACGCGCAGGACGGCGTGATCAGGCAGGCCCAACACGCGGACGATGGCCCCATTGTCGGCCAAGACAATGTAGCCCACGTCCGCAAAGGCTTCGGCCAGGAGTTCGAGGATCGACAAGTCGGGCAGAGGCATCGTCGGTGCAGAAGCCAGGGGAGCAGCCGGCACGGGCGGTTCGGTGGACTGCCGGCGCCAACCTGCTTGATTCCTTATCGGCTCGGCGGCGAGGGGACTTGAGGTCAGGAATGACTGGCTGCCCTTTTCCCCGACCCCGGCGGCACCCACCGTTCCAAGACCCGACACAGCGCATCCAGCGTCACGGGTTTGCTCACATAGTCGTCCATGCCTGCCGCCAGACACCGCTCGCGGTCACCCTCCATGGCATTGGCCGTGAGGGCGACGATGGGCACCCGCTCCGGCGACGGGTTGGCTGTGTCATCGCTCGCGGCTCCGCCTTGGCCCTGCGTCGGCCACGTCTCGTGACGGGCGGCACGGCTCGCTTCACGGGCGCGAATGAGGCGGGTCGCTTCGAAGCCGTCCATCTCCGGCATAGAACAATCCATGAGGACGAGATCGTACCGTTCGCGCTCCAACGCTTCGACGGCGCCGCGTCCATGCTCGACGACATCGGCCTGGTAGCCCAATTTCGCCAGGAGCCGCACGATGACTAACCGGTTGACTTCGTTGTCTTCCGCGACGAGCACGCGGCACCGCGACCTGGCGCGCCGTTCAGCGAGGGTGTGCCGGGTGATCAGCGGCTCCCCCTGGTGACCCGTCCCGCCTTGGACCCCGATCGCGGTCGCGGAGTCTTGGCCAGGCTGTCCGTCGAACGGACCCGGTCCGCGAAAACCAGGGCCCCAGCCTTCTGCCGTTACAAGCGCCAGGCACTCGTGAAGCTGGGCGTGACGGATCGGTTTGGTGAGATACGCCGCAGCCCCAGCGTCTTTCGCGGCTTGGGCATCGCCCCGTCGGCCGGCCGCGGCGAGCAGGATCACCCGGGTCTCGGCTGTCCGGGGATCGGCTTTGATCGCCCGGACAAGGTCCCAGCCGCTCACGCCAGGCAAGTCGCAATCCAGGATGGCCACCTGGTACGGCCTCCCCTCGGTCGCGGCCTCGCGCACAAGCTGGAGCACCACCTTCCCGTCCCCGACCCCAGTCGCCGCGAGGCCTTCGAAGCGCAGAGCCTGTTCGAGCGCCGCGCGGACGGCAGGATGTCCGTCGGCTACCAGCACGCGGCAGGCTCGCTCTCTCACCGACCGGGCTGGAGACGGCAAATCTCGAGAGGCGATCACGCCGAAGCGTGCGGTGAACCAAAACGTGCTGCCGTGGCCAGGTGCGCTCTCCACCCCGATGGTCCCCTGCATCAACTCGACGAGTTGCCTGGAAATCGCCAGCCCAAGTCCGGTCCCCCCGTACTTGCGCGCGAAGGACCCGTCGCCCTGCGTGAACGGCTGAAATAGCCGGTTTCGCGTCGCCCCATCGATCCCGATGCCGGTATCACGCACCGAGAAGCGCAACACGACATCCTCTTCGACCGCCCCCTTGTCCGGACGGACCTCCACCACCACCTCGCCTCGTTCGGTGAATTTGACGGCATTGCTGATCAGGTTCGCGAGCACCTGCCGCAACCGCCCCGGATCGCCCTTGAGCACACGAGGCACGTCCGCCCGGATGAGCGACACCATCGTGACGCCCTTGGCGTGAGCCCGCCCGGAGAACAGCGTCACGACGTCGTCGAGCAACACCCTCAGGTCGAATGCAGACGGATTGAGCGCCAGTTTGCCGACTTCCAGTTTGGAAAAGTCGAGAATATCGTTGATGAGGCTCGCCAGATGCTCGCCGGAAGAGCGGATGACCTCCGCATACTCGCGTTGTTCCTGGCTCAACCCGGTATCGAGCAGCAGCTCGGCCATGCCGATCACGCCGTTCAAGGGCGTGCGGATTTCATGGCTCACGGTGGCGACAAACTCGCTCTTGAGCTTGGCGCTGGCTTGGGCCAACGCGAGGAGCCTCGCCTGTTCGAGCGCGAGGCCGGCATGCGAGGCCAGCGCGAGCAGGAGCGTTTCGTCCAACTCCGTAAAGGCGGTCAGGCGTCCGCCGCGGTCGACTTTGTCCACGAGGTAGAGCCGTCCGTAGACGTCATGGTGGACGCAGACAGCG
>JBBIOW010000264.1:0-2894 GCA_037443165.1 Nitrospiraceae bacterium
TCCCGTCTTCATGATGGACGAGGTCGACAAAGTCGGGATGGATTTCCGCGGCGATCCCTCCGCGGCCCTGCTCGAGGTGCTGGATCCGGAGCAGAACCATGCCTTCACGGACCACTACCTGGGCGTGCCGTTCGACTTGAGCGAGGTGATGTTTATTACAACCGCGAATTTGATGGATCCCATCCTACCGGCGCTGCGGGACCGGATGGAGATCATCGAAATTCCCGGCTACACCGAAGAGGAGAAGCTGGGCATCACGCAGAAATACCTGATTCCCCGGCAGCTCTCCGAGCACGGCATCACGGAGAAGCACATCCGGATTGCCGAGCCGGCCATCCGCCAGATCATCTCTCACTACACCAGGGAGGCCGGCGTCCGGAACTTGGAGCGGGAAGTCGCCAACGTCATGCGGAAAGTGGCGAAGAAGGTCGCCGAGGGGAAGGGCACGTGTTACACGATCACGCCGGCCAACCTCCACAAATATCTCGGCGTTCCGAAATTCCTGCCCGAGTCCGAGTTGGACAAGGATGAAATCGGGGTGGCGACCGGGCTGGCTTGGACCGAATCCGGCGGCGACGTGCTCTATATCGAGGCGACGGTGATGAAAGGGAAGGGACAGCTCACGTTGACCGGCCATCTCGGCGACGTGATGAAGGAGTCGGCCCAGGCCGCGCTCAGCTACGTCCGCTCGCGCGAGAAATCGCTGGGCATCAACCCGGACATGTTTTCGAAGAACGATCTCCACATCCATGTGCCGGCCGGCGCCATCCCCAAAGACGGGCCGTCTGCCGGCATCACCATGGCCACCGCGATCGCCTCCGCCCTCGCGAACATTCCCGCCCGCCGTGACATCGCCATGACCGGTGAGATCACGTTGCGCGGACGCGTGCTGCCGATCGGCGGGCTCAAGGAGAAGATCCTGGCCGCCAAGCGAGCCAAGCTCTCCGCGGTCATTCTGCCCAAGCGCAATAAAAAAGACCTGGAAGAGATCCCCAAGCACTTGCTGAAAGGCATTCAATTCATCTTCGCGGACACGATGGATGACGTGATCAAGGCGGCGTTGCGGCGGGACCACCCCGGTAAGCCGGCCGCGAACGCCAAGCCGGTTCAGCAGCGCGCTGGCCGGGAGAAAACCGACCGCGCCAAGACGCCGCCCCGGGCAGCTCGAGCCGTCCGGCCCGCTTCACGAGCCCGCGTATCCGTGCCGCTGGCCTCGCCTTAACGGACATGCCGCCCGGCCAGTCGAGCCGACAGGCTCCGCTTCTGAGTGAGTTCGCGCTGATTCGCTCTTTGCGCCGGCGCTTCGGCCGGACCGACCCCTCCGTCGTGCGCGGCATCGGCGAAGACGCGGCGATCATCAGGATGCCGGCCGGATCCCGGCTCCTCCTGACCACCGATCTGCTCGTCGAAGGCGTCCACTTTGACCTGGCGACGACCACGCTGGAAGATGTCGGATACCGGGCGGCCGTCGCCAATCTGAGCGACATCGCGGCGATGGGCGGCGTTCCCCAGTATCTCCTGGTGTCGCTCGCCATACCTCCCAAGCGAACGGCCGCTGAGATCGACCGATTGTACCGGGGACTCATGCAGGCCTGCCGCCGATACGGCGTGCAACTGGTCGGCGGCGATACCTCCGCTTCGCGGGACGGACTCTTCATCAACATCACGCTGACCGGCGCCGCGCGCCCCGACCGCGTGCTCACACGAGCCGGAGCGCGGGAGGGCGACTTGATTTACGTCACGGGGACGCTCGGCGACTCGCAGGCCGGCCTGGCCCTCTTGCAGACCGGCGACCGCGCGCCGGCTCCGCTGCTCGACAAAGCGGTCGATCATGCCCGGCGGTTCCTGATCCGCCGTCACCTCCGTCCTTCAGCCCGCGTTCGGGAAGGCCGGCTGCTTGCCGAACGGCGGCTGGCCTCCGCGGCGATCGACCTCTCGGATGGCTTGTCCGGCGACCTCGCTCACTTGTGCGAGGAAAGCCGCGTCGGCGCGGAAGTCGATCCCCGCGCCATTCCTGTGTCGAACGCATGCCGGTCATATGCCGACGCCCGTCGCCTGAACCCGGTGGACGTGGCCCTGAGCGGCGGGGAAGACTATGAGTTACTGTTCACCGTGCCGCCGGCCAACCGCCGCAAGGTGGAAGCTCTGGCGCATCGCGCGCGTTTTCGGGTGTCCTGTATCGGCCTGATCACTGCCCGCCGAGCCGGGATTCGAGTCAAGCGGGACGATGGTTCCTGGCAACCGCTGACCGTCACGAGTTACGAGCATTTTCGTCGCTGAGCTTATTCCATGATCAACGGACAGCTTTCGCGCATCCGGTCGGTCCTCAATCAGGTTCTTCACCTGCACGAATCGCCCCACCGGACGGCTCTGGCCTTCGCCATCGGGGTCTTCATCGCCTTCTCGCCGGCCTACGGGCTTCACACCGTCATGGTGTTGGTCTGTACCTGGGCGTTCCGGCTGAACTTCCTGGCGCTCTTTGTCGGCGCCGGCATCAACAACCCATGGACGCTGGTGCCGATTTTGGGCGCCACCTATTGGACCGGCGCAGTCCTGCTCGGCCTGCCGAACGGTCCGTCCTTTGATTGGAACGATCTCAGCTTCATGTCGATCTATCGTCAGGTCATTCCGTACGCCGTCCCGTTCTTTCTCGGAGGGACCGTTTTGAGCGTGTTGGGGGCCGCCATCGGCTACCCGATCGCCTACTATGTCATTTCGAAACATCGCCGAGCCCGCACACCGCGGCGAGAGGAGCCGTTGCCCCGCAATCCCCAGGTCAGCTAAGATGAGTCCGGACCTTCGCCATGAAGTCCGCCGGTCGCTATCCCGCCAAGTTTCCCTATGACGGGTCGGCCCTCATTGCCGATCCGATTCACGAGTACATCTCCTTCACG
>JBBIOW010000265.1:0-2892 GCA_037443165.1 Nitrospiraceae bacterium
GTGTCGCGTGTAGGCATAGTTGGTCGGGGCCATCGGGACCGAAGTCATCGCTTGCGGCGTCATCCTCCAGCGCTTGCCGTAGCTTTCGTGCAGGCTCCGCTCGACCGTGATGGTTTCCTCGGCGAGCTTGGTAAACCGCAAGGCCGATTCCGAATCCGGCGCTCTCTGGGCCCCGGCGGCGAACACACGGGAGAGGTCTCCCAAAAACCGCACGTCTTGCAGGATGTAGTACTTGAACTTCCGCTCCGGCAACGTGCCCTTGCCGAGCGCGACGACGAAGGGATGGGTCAACTGCGCGTCCCAGATCGGCTTGGCCAGTTGGCGAAGGTGGTCGGAAAACGACATGTAAGTCTCCTCGAAAGCTCGCAACTAGTAGCTAATAGCTCATAGCCGGTCCTTACAACCTCGGTGCGAATTGATTCGTGAACAACCGGTTCGGCGGCAGCTTCTTCTCGATGACGCCGCGGCTCAGCAGCCAGTCGTGGATCGCTTGCCACCTGGCGGGTTCCTGCCGCAGGGTTTTGGGAAAATAGGGCAGGGTGGCATGAAACGTCTTGGCGGACAGCGTCGGATCGGCCATCGAGTTCGCTTTTAAGTAGAGTCCCAGCGCCTCGTCCGGATGGTCGTGGGTGAAGGCCAGCCCGCGCGCGTAGGCCCGGCAGAAGCCGCGGACGATCTCGGGATGGCGTTGGACCATCCGGTCGGACGTCAGCACGACAAGTTGGTACAAATCGGGGACTCCGTACTGCGTGGGGCTGACGAATTCGATGTCGGCGCCCCGTAATTGCGCCTCCACCTGCTCGTAGTTGACGAAGGCCCCGAACACCGCGTCGGCCTTGCCTGTGAGCAACGCGTCGGTCAGCGCGAATCCGACGTCGACGGGCAGGATCTCGTCGTAGGTGAGTCCGGCCGCCTCGAGCATGGTGCCGAGGATCGGGAGATCGATCTCCAGCCCCGGCCAGCCGACACGCCGATGCCGGAGGTTCTCCAAGCGTTTGATTGGGCCGTCCTTGAGGTACATCAAACAGACGACGGTGTGGTCCAGCAACGGCGCAACCGAGAGGAGCGATCGTCCCTGGCCTCGCGCTTTGATCAGGTTGGTCTGTTCGCCCACGCCGAAGTCGACTTTGCCCCGCGCGACAAGGTCCAGCGATTCCTCCGGGACGGTGGGCACGAGAATGGAGAGGTCCAGGCCTTCGTCGCGAAAGAAACCGTGCTCTTTCGCTGCCACGAGCGGCAGATGGTCCGGGTTCAAAAACCATTCGAGGGCCAGGGTGATCAGGGACGAACGCCGCGGGCGGTTGCCGACGAGTCGGGCCATGCGAAGGTTCTCCTGATCACAAGCCGTCAAGCCGCGCTGGTCGGCTTGATCGGGGCCCACGGTCGGGGCAAGCGATTGATACCGTCCAGCGCGGCGACTTTGTAGCATTCCGCGAGCGTGGGGTAATTGAAGACGGTGTCGATGAAGTACTCGATCCGGCCGTGGAAGGCCATGACGGCTTGACCGATGTGGATCAACTCGGTCGCTCCCTCGCCGATCACGTGCACGCCCAGCAACTCGTGCGTGTTCGGATGGAACAGCAGTTTCAGGATGCCAATCTCGTCTCCGATCAACTGGCCCCGCGCGATCTCCCGATACCGCGCGACGCCGACCGCATAGGGCACGCCCGCCTGGGTCAGTTCGTCCTCGTTGCGGCCGACCATGGAAATTTCAGGAATGGAGTAGATCCCATAGGGCAGCAACTCCGTCTCGACCTTGGCGGGAAGGCCGAAGGCATGGCAAGCCGCCAGGCGCCCCTGTTGCATGGACGTTGATGCCAGGGCTGGGAACCCGATCACATCACCGGCGGCGTAGATATGCGGCACGGGGGTTTGAAAATGCTCGTTCACGCGCAGGCGACCCCGCTCATCCGGCTTGATACCGATCGCTTCAAGATTGAGCCCGTCGGTGGCGCCCATGCGTCCCACCGAATACATGACCGTGGTCGCGGCGATTTCTTTCCCGCTCCTGAGCCGCACGATCACCTGGTCGTCGGCTTTCTCGATCGCCACCACTTCCTCGTTCAAGCGGAGTGTGACGCCGATGTTGCGCATCTGGTACTGGAGCGCTTCGATGATTTCGGCGTCCACGAATTCCAGCAGGCGCGGGCGCCGTTCGATCAGCACGACGTGCATCCCCATGGTGGCGAGAATCGAGGCGTATTCCGTCCCGATCACGCCGCCGCCGACGATCGTCATGGACTTGGGCAGGCGCTTGAGGGTCAGAAGCCCGTCCGTGTCGATGATCGCGTCGCCGTCGAACGGAATATGACCGGGCCTGGCCGGCACCGTGCCGACGGCGATGACGATGTAGTCGGCCGTGTGTTCCAGGATCTCTTTGGTCCGGGCGATGCGGACCCGATGCGGATCGACAAAGCTCGCGGTGCCGAAGATCAGTTCCACGCGGTTCCTCGCCATCTGGTTTCGGATGACCTCGATTTCCCGCTTGATGACGTGGTTGGCGCGGAAGATCAGATCCTCCATCGTGATGTCCTGTTTGACCCGATAACTGGTTCCGTACAGGCTGCGCTGGTGAAAGCCGGAGAGGTACAGCACGGCCTCACGCAACGATTTGCTGGGAATGGTACCGGTGTTGATGCAGACGCCGCCGACGACTTCCTTGCGCTCGACGATGGCGACTTTCTTGCCGAGCTTGGCCGCCTGAACGGCGGCCTTCTGTCCCGCCGGGCCGGTACCGATCACCAGCATGTCATAGTGTGCCATCGCGTGCCTATCCGGGGGGTAAGGCTGAGGCTGAGTAAAGGGGGGAATAGGCCTTAGCCTGTACCTCAACCTCACCTTGGTCCCCGTCCTAGCTGGCCGTCACCAGCGACCGGGCGAATCGAAACGCGG
>JBBIOW010000266.1:0-2881 GCA_037443165.1 Nitrospiraceae bacterium
TCGAATCGATTAAAGAGGGACAGGACGTGACGGGCAGCCGAGTGCGGGTGAAAGTTGTCAAGAACAAGCTGGCCCCGCCGTTCAAGCAGGCCGAATTCGACGTCATGTTCGCGGAAGGCATCTCCAAGGCCGGCGAGTTGGTGGATCTCGGTGTCGAGAAGAAAGTCCTGGAGAAATCCGGCGCCTGGTACTCCTATAAAGGGGAGCGGCTGGGGCAAGGACGGGAAGCGGTCCGCGATTATTTAAAAACCAATCAGGCGGTGGCTCGGGAAATCGAAGGCCGGTTGCGGGAGTTGGCGGGTATTCCAGGCCGCGGCGGGGAGCGGAAAGCGGAGGCGAAAGAAGAGAAACGCCTGGAAAGCCGGAGCGAGGACCGGAGGAGCCACAGCGTCCGCGCCGGGGCCTGAGGTTCCGGGGTTGGCGCACCAGCGCCGGCAGAAGGCCGCATAGTCAGGCTGAGTGGATGCCTCGCGCCGTTATCTCCACTGATCAGGTCGAGCAAGCCGCACTCCGCTACCTGGCCCAACGAGATCGCACCAGCGCTCAGGTCGCACGGTATCTCGATCGCAGGGGCGCCTCCCGGGTACAGGTGCGTTCGGTGCTGCGTCGGTTGGCCAAGGCAGGGTACCTCAATGATCGCGCCTTTGCCCTGCGGTGGGCGGAGACAAGGCTCACACGACGCCCGATGGGGCGTGAGGCGCTCAAAGCGGAGTTGTTGCGACAAGGGCTGGCCGAAAGCCTTGTCGCCGAGACACTCGATCGCCTCTATGGGCACGACCGTGAGCGGGAGCTGGCCAAGCAGGCGATCCAACGGGTGTCCAGGCGAGCGGGGGATTCCCCGAGCCGGGCTGCGCGGCTGCTCAGGCAACGCGGGTTTGACCAGGAGACCATCGACGATGTCGTGCCAAGCGAGAACCGGAATTGTGGAGCCTAGTCGACCATGAATCGCAGCGCCCAGGACCTACGCCAGGCGTTTGTCCGTTACTTTGAGAGCCAAGGCCATCAGGCCGTGCCGAGCTCGCCGCTGATTCCGCAGGCGGATCCCACCCTGCTGTTCACCAACGCGGGGATGAATCAGTTCAAGCGGGTGTTCCTCGGCGAAGAAACCAGACCGTACCGCCGCGCGGTGACTGTGCAGAAATGCCTCCGGGCCGGCGGGAAGCACAACGATTTGGAGAATGTCGGGTATACGCGCCGGCACCACACCTTCTTTGAAATGCTCGGCAACTTCTCGTTCGGCGATTACTTCAAGGACGAGGCGATCCGGTTCGGGTGGGAATTCCTTACCAAGACCGTCGGACTGGCGAAAGACCGCCTGTGGGTCACGGTTTTCCGGGAAGACGACGAGGCCTACCGGCTGTGGGAGAAAATCGGGATGCCGGTGTCGCGGATCTTGCGATTCGGGGAAAAGGATAACTTCTGGCAGATGGCTGACACCGGACCCTGCGGCCCGTGTTCCGAGATCCATTACGACCAGGGGCCCATAGTGCCGGGCGACGATGTGCCCAACGGCGCAGGCGACCGGGTCATCGAGATCTGGAACCTGGTCTTTATGCAGTACAACCGCGATGCCGGTGGAACGTTGCATCCGCTGCCGAGACCCAGCATCGATACCGGCATGGGCTTGGAGCGGCTGGCCGCGGTGGCGCAGGGGCAATACAGCAACTACGACAGCGACCTATTTCGGCCGCTGCTGGCCGCGATCGGCTTGCAAGCCGGCCGCCCGTACGGCGACGACGAAGTCGCCGATCGATCCATGCGCGTCGTGGCCGACCATCTGCGCGCGATCACCTTTCTCATCACCGACGGCGTTCTGCCGTCCAATGAGGGGCGCGGGTATGTGCTGCGACGCATCTTGCGCCGGGCGGCACGCCACGGTCGTCTGCTCGGGCTGACCGAACCGTTCCTCTATAAGCTGACCGGAGCCGTCGTCGAGCTGATGGGCGACGCCTATGCGGAACTCCGCGCTGCGGCGGAGACGATCGCGGAAGTGACGCAGGGCGAGGAGGAACGGTTCATCGCGACGCTGGATCAGGGATTGCCGATTCTCAACGACATGCTTGCCAGGGCGAAAAGGGCTGGCAGTTCCGTGTTGCCGGGGACCGACGTCTTCAAGCTGTATGACACCTATGGCTTCCCGTTGGACCTGATCGCCGAGGCCTGCCGGGAACAGGAGATGACACTGGATGAGGCCGGCTTCGAGCGCGCGATTGAGGAGCAACGAACCCGCGCGAGGAAGACAGCCGGATTCGAAGAGGAAGCGGCCAGGCCGGTGCTGGTGGAACTGGCGGGAAAGGTAGGCGCGACGCGCTTTGTCGGCTATGAGCGGTTGGAATCGGAGAGCGTCGTTCTCGCGATCCTGAAGGGGGACCGACTGGTCAAAGACGCGGTCGAAGGCGACGAGATCGAGGTGGTGGTGAGCGAGACGCCGTTCTACGCCGAGGGCGGTGGTCAAGTGGGGGATTGCGGATGGTTGACCGGGCCGGAGGGCCGCGTCGAGGTGGTCGAAACGACCAGGCCAGTGACCAGCTTGATCGTTCATAAAGGTACTGTGCGGGCGGGCCGGATCCGCGAGAGCGAGCCGGTCCAGATGAAGGTCAATCCGGTGACCCGACAGGACGCGGCGAGAAACCACACCGCCACCCATCTGGTCCATGCGGCGCTACGGGAATTGTTGGGTCCGCATGTCAAGCAATACGGCTCGCTGGTGGCGCCCAATCGGCTCCGTTTCGACTTTGCCCATTTCAGGCCCCTGTCCTCGCGCGACATCGACGAGATCGAAGCGATGGTGAACGAGCATGTGCGCCGCAACGAACCGGTGCGCACCGAGGTGATGGGAGTGCAGGACGCGGTGGCGGCTGGGGCCTTGGCCTTCTTCGGC
>JBBIOW010000267.1:0-2876 GCA_037443165.1 Nitrospiraceae bacterium
AAGATGGCCGAAGGCGAAGTCCTCCAGCTTTACTACAACGGCAATCCGGCGATGCCCGAATCGGAGTACCTGCGCATCGCCGAACATAAAACCGCCGGCCTCATGGCCGCTTCGTGTCGCATGGGCGCGATCATCGGCGGCGCGTCCGAGGAGAAACAGGAGGCCTTGTTTCGCTTCGGACAGCACCTCGGCGTCGCATTTCAGGTGGCTGACGACACGTTGGATTATGCGGCCAACGGGGACCGTCTGGGAAAATCGCTGGGGCAGGACCTGCGGCAGGGAAAGGCGACCTTGCCGCTGCTCCACCTCCTCCAGCATTGCTCAGACGAAGACAAGCAGATGATCAAAGACCGCATGGAAACGCGGACCCTGACTGACCCGGATCTGCTGCGCATTATCGCGCTGATGCAGGAGTATGGATCGATCGCTTACGCGATGGACCGGGCCCGCGCGTTCGTGACCGCGGCGAAGCGCGATTTGGAGTTGTTCAACGATTGCCCGCCCAGGCGAGCGCTGTCGGTCGTCGCCGACTACATGGTGAATCGCGACCGGTAGCTTGGACGACAGACACACCCGCCGCCACCGTTTCTCCATCACGTTCATCGTTCATGCGGAGTCGTCATGGCAAGTATCCTTCCGTTGCAAGGCACACTCTACAACCCAGCCGTCGTGGGCGATATTCGCCACGTCGTCGCGCCGCCGTACGATGTGATCGACGCCGCAACCCAGCGTGCGCTGTACGAGCGGCATCCCCAGAACATCGTCAGGTTGGAACTGGGGCTTGACGAGCTGGGCGACGGGCCGACTTCCAACAAGTACACGCGCGCAGCCGCGTGGCTCAAGGATTGGCTGCGGACCGGCGCGCTGCGCCGCGACTCGCAACCGGCCGTGTATTACCACACCATCGAGTACCGGCCGCCGGCTGGCGACCCGGGCGGTGCCATGCGGACGCTCAAAGGGTTTCTCGCAACCGCCGAGCTGGAAGAGTTCGGGACCGGTCACATTTACCCGCATGAAAACACCCGCGCCGCGGCCAAGACGGATCGGCTCAACCTCCTGGAAGCCTGCCGGGCCAATTTCAGCCCGATCTGGGCGCTCTATTCGGACCCGGACGGTTCGATCATCGCCTTGCTTGAGCGAGCCGTTCAGGCCGACAAGCCGCGGATCGAGTTTCAGGATGACGCAGGCTTTCGCCAGCGCCTGTGGGCGGTCACGAATCCCGTCGTGCTCGATCAGCTCGTCGCCGCCATGAAGTCGAAGCCGTTGTTCATCGCAGACGGGCATCATCGGTACGAGACGGCGCTGACGTATCGGCAGCTTCGCCGCGAGCGGGCCGGCGTCTCCACATCCATCGCCCGCCAGCCTTACGACAGCGTGCTGATGCTTTTCACCGGACTGGAAGACCCCGGACTCACGGTGCTGCCGACGCACCGCGTGCTGAGCACCGCCGTTCCGCCTGTTCAGCGCCTGCAAAGCCTGCTGGGCGAGGCGTTCGAGTTTCACGCGTTCCCCTTCAACAGCGCCGATGAACCGGCCGTCAGGCGGCGATTCCTGCAGGCGCTTCGCGAACGGGGACAGTCCGCCTCGGTGTTCGGCCTCGCTTGCCGGAATGCCGACGCCTATACGATCCTCGCGCTTCGCCCGCAGCACCGTCCTGCCACCGCTTCTCCCCGAGACCGGTTGGACGTCTCCATTCTCCAGCGACAGGTGATCGCCAAGCTCTGCCCGACGCAGCGCGAACAGGAAGCCATCCTCTACACCAAAGACGACGACGAGGCGCTCGACTGGGTCCGCCAAGGGACGGGCGAGGCCGCGCTCCTGCTCAATCCGACGAAAGTCGGCGAAGTCCGGGCCGTGGCGTCCGCCGGCGAACGGATGCCGCACAAGTCGACCTATTTCTTCCCCAAGCCGCTGACCGGGCTGGTGATCAATGTCTTTGAAGAAGGCGAGAGGCCCGAGGCGAGAGGCCAGAGGTGATAGATCGAGAATCTGACAGCGCCGTCCAGCCCCTAGCCCCTTGCCGCGCGCCTCTTGCCTCCCCGAGAGCGATATGAACGCCAAAATTCTGATCGTCGACGACAACCCCGACATCCTCACGATGCTCAAGGATCGGCTGGAGTCGCTCGGCTATCGGGTCGTCACGGCGGGAGACGGCGAGCGCGCGCTGGCGGTGCTCGACCAGGAGTCCCCCAATCTTGCGCTGCTCGACTTGGAATTGCCGCGCCAATCCGGTCTGGAAGTGTTGAAGCACCTCTCCGCCAACCGCCCGGGCCTGCTCATGGAAACTCCGATCATCATGATGACCGCGTATGGCACCATCCCAACGGCGGTCGAGGCCATGAAGTTGGGCGCCTATGATTTTCTGACCAAACCTTTGGACAAGGACCACCTGCTGATCGTCATCCGCAAGGCGCTCGACTGGGTGTCGGCGAAACGCCGGCTTGCCGTGCTCGAGTCGGAGCTTCAGAGCAAGTACGCGAGAATCGTCGGGGACAGTCCCAAGATGAAATCGCTCCTGGAAGCAGCCCGGCGCGCGGCCAGGTCGGACGCCGGTATCCTGCTGTTGGGAGAGACCGGAACAGGCAAGGAGCTCTTCGCCCGCTCCATCCATGCCTGGAGCCCGCGCCAGGCCATGCCGATGGTGGCGATCAACTGCAGCGCGCTCCCCGAAGCTCTGCTGGAAAGCGAATTGTTCGGGTACGAGAAAGGGGCGTTTACGGGCGCGGATCGTCAGAAGAAAGGGCAGATCGAGATGGCGGACGGCGGGACCGTCTTCCTCGATGAGATCGGGTACATGTCGCTCACCCTTCAGGCCAAGCTGCTGCGCGTGTTGCAGGACCGGGAATTCCATCGCGTCGGCGGCACGCGGCTCGTCT
>JBBIOW010000268.1:0-2777 GCA_037443165.1 Nitrospiraceae bacterium
TCATGTCATGCCACCCGGCGAGGGCAAAGAAGGACCCGGTGCGGACCGGGTTCCCGTTCACGGTACTCCCCGGGCGACGCTTACACGAGTGCCGATGGGGAGGGTGTCAATGGAGACGGGACGGACAAGCGGGAAAACGGAGCGTCTCATGGGTTGGGTGGATCGTCACGGGGAGAGCGGAGTGAACGATTCCTGAAGGATGCGCTGGCCCTCCTGTGAAACAGCGAACCGGACGAAGGCCTCGGCGACCGGAGTCGGCTGCTTGCCGAGCGGCAGAAAGACAGGACGGCGGAGCGGGTACTGTCCGTTGCGCACCGTCGGATGGCCCGCTTCGACCCCATCGATCAACAGGATCTTGACCGTGGTGCCGTACTCGGTTGCGTCGATCTCGGCGCGCAACGACAGATAACCCACGGCGCCGATCCGTCCCGAGACGTGCCTGAGCACGCGCTGATCCGAACAGATGACCATCGCGGCCTTCGGAGTCTGTCCGTTGATGCCGAGGGCCCGCTCAAACCCTTCATTGAGATGTTGGTCGGCGGGCCGGCGAATCACTTCGACGTGGGCGGCGCCGCGTTCGTGCAAGGCGGACCAGTTCGCGATCTGACCCGAAAACAACTGCGCCACTTGCTGCGAAGTGACTTCGGTGACGGGATTCGTAAAGTTCACGATCACCGCGATGCCGTTTCAGGCGATCTGCGACGCGGTGAGGCCAGGATATTCCTGTGCGCTCACGGCGACATCGGCTTCCCCATAGAAAATAGTTGTCATGAGCCTTCGGCTCACCCTGTTTGACCCGTTGCTTGCACCCATTGCAACGAGAAGAGCAACGGGTCCCGGGGGGAGGAAGGGTGAGCATTTTCAGAATAGCTGACAGCCGGCAGCGACTTGCTCACAGCTAGTCGCTTGTTGCTACCGGCTACTCGCTTTTCTCACGGAGTCGGTGTAGGCCGATTCACTGTGCCTTGTCAACTGGTGTTGCGTCCCGCGACCAAAACGTATTCAATTGCCGACCCGGTCGTGGTAGGGTTCGGTGTCGGCCCGCTGTGCGACCGGAATGCGATCGCATGGCTGGGCGTTTCAGGCTGCGGAGCGGAAAAAAGGCGGAGATCGACCCATGGCCAGACTCACATGGACAAAGACACACCCGACGGCCGCAGGCTGGTACTGGTACCGCGGTGAAGCCCACGAAGCGGATCCATTCATCGTGTTGGTGGACGAACTCGGCCAATTCCAGTGGCCGGACGGCGGTTTTCAGGAAGTGACGCTCGTCAAAGGGGAATGGGCCGGCCCGATCGAGCCGCCGGAAGAGCCGTGATGACTCCCCATCATCCACCGTCCGGCGAACGGCCGGCGCGTGAGCCGGGGGTTGAATCGTTCGATCGGAACGCAGCGTCATGGGCGCTCGGCTGCACAAGATTCTGATCGCGGGCTCGGTAGGCAACATCCTAGAGTGGTACGACTTCGCCCTCTACGGGTACTTCGCCCCGGTCCTCGCTTCGCTGTTTTTCCCTAGTGATAACGCCTTGGCGTCGCTGCTCTCGACATTCGGTGTCTTCGCCGTCGGATTCCTGGCGCGGCCGCTGGGTGCGATCCTGTTCGGACATGTGGGGGACACGCTCGGCCGAAAGACGGCGCTCGTGTGGTCCGTCATGCTGATGGCGGTGCCCACCTGCCTGTTGGGTCTGCTTCCCACGCACGAAGACATCGGCGTCGCCGCGCCGCTCTTGCTGACGCTCCTGCGGCTGTTACAGGGCCTCTCGGTTGGCGGTGAGTTTGCGGGGTCCATGGCGTTTCTGGTCGAGCACGCCCCCACCGGGCGGCGCGGCTACGCGGGAAGTTGGAGCGAATTCAGCGCCCAAGTGGGCATCTTGCTCGGCTCCGGCACGAGCGCCCTCCTCACCGCGACGCTGTCTGACGAGGCGCTCTATGCCTGGGGCTGGCGCCTGCCGTTTCTCCTGGGCGTGCTCGTCGCGCTGGTGGCTCTGTACATGCGGACCGGTATCGAGGAGTCGCCGGAATTTGAACGGCTCACAAAAGCCCGAGCGGTGCCGCGGTTTCCGCTCCGCGAAGTGTTGCTCCGCCGGAGGACCGAACTGGCGCAGGCCGTGGGGATCATCCTGCTCTATGCCGCCTCGTTCTACCTCGCGTTCGTCTACCTGATCACCTACGTGTCGCGCGTCCTGTCGTATCCGCTCGGCCCGGCCATGGTGAGCAACACCATCGGGCTCGCGGCCTTCACGATCCTCGTGCCCGTCATGGGCGCACTGTCGGATCGCGTCGGCCGGCGCGCACCGCTGCTGGCGGGAGCCGCCGGGCTTTGCTTGCTGGCTTATCCCCTGTTCACGCTGCTGGGCCGGCAAACCTTCGCCCCGATCCTGACCGCCCAACTGATCTTCGCGGTGCTGGTGGCCTGTTACGCCGGTCCGATGTGCGCCACCGTGGTGGAACTGTTTCCTCCCCGGGCGCGGTACACCGGCGTGTCGGTCGCCTACAATCTGGCGCTGGCGCTGTTCGGTGGGACCGCCCCATTGGTGGCCACTTTTCTGATCGAACACAGCGACAGCGTAACGGCGCCCAGTTGGTATCTGGCCGCTTGCGCGCTCGTGTCCGGCTCAACCGTGCTGTATGCCGTGCCTCCCTTCATGCGTCGGGAGATGGCCAAAAGGCCGGTGCCGGAGTGAGAAGAGCGAGGCAAGCCCCGCCGGCCCAGCGTTGAGTCCGTACTCCTGCGGCCGTAGAACAGTAGTGTCCGACAGATTTCAAAATAAATTCAT
>JBBIOW010000269.1:0-2753 GCA_037443165.1 Nitrospiraceae bacterium
AGGGGCATGGTGTTCAACGGCTAGCACGTCGGTCTCCAAAACCGAAGGTCCGGGTTCGATTCCTGGTGCCCCTGCCAATGCGGGCAGGCCTCGCGCAAGCGCTCGCAATTGATCGAGCATAAGGCGCGAGGGGCAGAGTCTGTAAGCGGCGGCTTTCCGTCACAGGAGTGCATATGTTCAAAAAGCTCTGGGCGTCGGTCGTAGAGTTTTTGACCGACGTTCGCGCGGAAGTCAGGAAGGTCTCGTTCCCTACCAGGGGCGAAACGACGGGATCGACCACCGTTGTCATCGTGTTTTGCATCATTGTGTCGTTTTATCTCTCCATCGTGGACACGTTCCTTGTTTGGCTCATAAGCAAGATCATATAACGCGAGCACGGGAGAAGGCGGATCCGGGCTCCGCTTTCGTACGCGTGCGGCTGCTGTTGTTCCCGAGGGAGCGCGATGAATAAAAGCTGGTATGTGATCCATACCTACGCAGGGTTTGAAGGACGCGTCAAGACCAGCCTGATCGAGCGGGCGAACCAGATGGGTTTGACAGACAAGGTCGGTCAGGTGTTGGTGCCGACCGAGGATGTCATCGAGATTCGGGATGGAAAACGTCGAACTGCACGACGGAAATTCTTTCCGGGCTACGTGCTGGTGGAATTGGAGACGCCTCTCAGCGACGATACCCTGCAGATGATTAAGGAAACACCTAAAGTCACCGGCTTCGTCGGAGGGGGCGCGCAGCCGACACCGCTGACGAACGAGGAAGTCGAATCTCTTCTCAAGCAGGTCGATGCGGGCACGGCCGGTCCCAGAGAGCAGATCCGGTTCATCAAAGGGGACAATGTGCGCATCATCGACGGCCCCTTCCTTGGATTCAACGGCCTGGTAGACGAAGTGGATACCGATCACAACCGGGTCAAGGTCTTGGTCAGCATCTTCGGGCGGTCTACCCCCGTCGAACTCGGTTTCATGCAAGTGGAAAGAATTTGAGAAGAACGGAGTGACCATGGCGAAAGAAGTGTCGGCTCAGATCAAGCTCCAGATTCCGGCCGGTAAGGCCAATCCTGCTCCGCCAGTCGGCCCGTCGCTGGGGCAGCACGGCGTCAACATCATGGAGTTCTGCAAGCAGTTCAATGCGAGGACTCAGAAAGAGGGCGACAGCGTCATTCCGGTCGTCATTACGGTTTATAAAGACCGGACGTTTACGTTCGTCACTAAAACGCCTCCCGCCTCGGATCTGCTGAAGAAGGCGGCGGGAATCATTAAAGGATCGGGGGTGCCCCACAAGGAAAAGGTGGGGAAGATCACGAGAGCGCAATTGCGCGAGATCGCCCAAAAGAAGATGGCCGACCTGAATGCAGCCGATCTGGAGGGAGCCGTCAAGATCATCGAGGGGACGGCCCGGAGCATGGGTGTCGTAGTCCAAGGCTAGGCGACCGTTTGAGAATCGGGACAGGGGAGTTGCTGGCTATGGGAAAGAAGATGGAGACGGCGCGGAAAAAGGTGGAGCCACGGCTGTACGGACTGAAGGAAGCCGTAGAAGCCGTCAAGCAGACCGCCTACGCAAAATTTGACGAATCGGTGGATCTGGCGATCAGATTGGGGGTCGATCCGAAGCGGTCGGATCAGATGGTCAGGGGAACAACCGTGCTGCCTCACGGTACGGGTAAGAAATTGCGAGTGTTGGTATTTGCCAAGGGCGAGAAAGAGCAGGAGGCTCGCCAGGCTGGCGCGGACTATGTGGGAGCCGAGGACCTCATGGAGAAGATCAAGGGCGGATGGATGGACTTCGACTGCGCGATCGCGACCCCCGATCTGATGGCCTCGGTCGGCAAGCTGGGCAAGGTGCTCGGGCCTCGCGGTCTCATGCCGAATCCCAAGACCGGCACGGTCACATTTGAAGTGGGGAAAGCAATCCAGGAAATCAGAAAGGGGCGGGTCGAATACAAGGTCGAGAAAGCCGGGATCGTGCACGTGCCGATCGGCAAGGTCTCCTTCGAAGCGGATCGACTCTTCGAGAATGCGCAGGCGATCTTGGAATCGGTGATCAAGGCCAAGCCGGCTTCCTGCAAGGGCAAGTATCTCAAGAGCGTTACAATTTCCAGCACGATGGGGCCCGGGGTGAAGTTAGATACGGCGGCGATTGCGAAGCAGTGGAGCTGAGAAGCAGCGGGTCCTGTCGTTGACCACCCTGCCCGGTGTAGGGGCCCCGCTGCAGGCGGCCGGACTTCGGTCAACGCTACCCGCTGCACAGGGATAGATGGGATGTGAATTTGAGGGGAGCAGCATGAAAAAGGAAGAAAAAGCGACGGCGGTCGCCGAGTTGAATGAGAAATTCGGCCGTGCCCGCCTCGCGATTCTGACGGAATGCACCGGATTGCCGGTGAACCACATGACGGAGCTCCGCAAGCAACTGCGGGGGGTCAAGGCCGAGTACAAGGTGGTCAAGAACACGCTGGCCGTTCGTGCCGCCGAAGGGACGATGCTTGCGGAAGCCAAGGCTCACTTCAAGGGCCCGTTGGGGGTGGTCATCGGATACGACGATCCGGTCCTGCCCGCCAAGGTATTACGGGAGTTCATTCAGGCCGAGAAGCGGGACGAACACATCAAGATTACGGTCGGCGTGTTGGAGGGCAAGCTCCTTCAAGCGACGCAACTGGCGGCCGTGGCGAAGTTGCCGAAGAAGGAAGTCTTGATCGCCATGCTGCTCTCGGCCATGCAAGGGCCGGTGCGCGGCCTCGTCTTTGCGCTGAGCGGAGTGTT
>JBBIOW010000270.1:0-2671 GCA_037443165.1 Nitrospiraceae bacterium
GGCGGCATCGCCTACCGCCCGTCCCGCAGTACGCTCATCAAACGAAAGCGGGAAACCCTGTCGGCTGCCGAACGCAGGCTCGCCAATCGACTCATCGAAGACGTGTCCCTGATTCAATCGGAGGCTTTCACCAAGCTCCCGCCGAAGCGGCAGGCTTTTCTTCTAGACCTGGCTTCGGACTATCTCCGCTACAAAATCGATGCGGGGGACTCCGACGCCGCGGTCTACAAAGAGCGGAATCGTGCGATCCTCACGGCGAGAAGCGGGCTGCGGGTCCAGCCCGACGACCTGAAGGTCGTTCCGTTCGCCAAGCAACCGGAACTGGGGCACAAGACCTCGCGGGTGAGCGTCGGCGGAGGATGGCGGAACAATGACACGTTCGAAGAGGTAACGGTCCGGGCGGGCTACCATGATTTGCTCGATCCCGAAGTCGGCTACACGCCGGACGCGCAAATCGAACTCGCGTCGTTGAGCGTGCGGCACTACAATCGGGCCGAGCAGACCAGGTTGGAGCGGGCGACGTTGGCCAACATCGTTTCGCTCTCACCGCTGGATGCGCTGTTTAAGGCCCCGTCGTGGAAGATCAGCGCCGGCTATCAGACCATTCGGCACCGGGAGTGCCGGTTATGCGGGAATGGCAATGTGAACGGCGGGATCGGCGCGGCGGTGGAAACCCAATGGCTCAACCGGGAAGTCTATTTCGCCTTCGCCGAAGCGGATGCCAACTATAGCCATGCCTATGAGGAGCGGCACCGCGTGGGCGGAGGGGGGACGGCCGGCATGCTGGCGGATCTGAACGATCGTTGGAAGCTGATGCTGTCGGCGACCTATCTTCGCTATCCGCTCGGCGACAAGTCCGACGACGTCCGGTGGTTCGTAGGCCAGCGTTATACGCTCGGGCAGAATCTCGCGGTTCGGCTGGAGTACACGCACCGGGACCGCGATAACGACGTGCTGTTCGCGGTGCAGGCGTTTTTTTAGGAGAATTCTATGAGCGATTGGCTGATGGGTTCACCGGCGAGCGGCAGAGAAGAAGGTCAGGCAGCGTTCGAACCGGCGACATTATGGCAACATGCGTTCCACTGTGGCGCGTGGGAGTGCAATAGCACCGACGCCGATGATCTCGCCGGTTTCAACGCGAATGACCTTGGCATTGACCTCGACGCCAGGCGGTCCCAGATCGGCGAAGAACGTGGTCACGACTGCGTCGACACCCAGAAGTCTGCCGATTCGCATTGCAGAGTCCTCATCGAAGCCGCCTGTGTGGGTTAACGCCAGTTCTTGGGTCACTTTGGACAACTGAGATCGCTCCACCACCGTTGCCGTGCCTTCCTCATGCAATTTGGCGGTCAATTTCTCGGTGACATAATTGCAGAAGGGTTTATTTTCTTTCCCGGTGACATCTTGAGCGGGTAAGACAGCTATGCGAAGGACCCCGTGAGCTTTCAAGTTCCCCGAAAGGCGGTGCGCCAACTCTCCAAACTTGGCGTCGACGGCCTTCTGTGTCGCCTCAGGGTTTTGAGGAGACGCCGAATCGCTCCCGGTCGCTCGAGAGCGAGGTGGGGCTTTGACGAACTTTCTCTGACCTTCCTCGGCAGCTTGCAACGCCGGTGATGGCGGCGGAGGTCGATAGCCGGAGATTGCCAGGACCCTATCGTCCTGGCTATAAACGACTTTCGTCTCTTCATCGTGGCCTTGGAGCAGTTCAATGAAACTATAAATCGGTTCTCCAAGAATTCCGATAATCGTCAGATAGGCGTATCCATAGACGGTGGCTCGTCCTGGGTTCGAGGTATTGCCCATTTCGTACCGATAGGTGTCTTCGCGCTTCCCATCGCCAAGATCTTGGGTAGTAACCGCCTTGCCGAACTCCCGCTCCACGTCCTCGCGCGTGGCTCCAACCTGGAGCGTGTCGAAGTTCGGTTCCGGGTGTCCATGCAGAGCCATCGCGATCGAACAACCGGACAGCGAAAGCGTCCAGCAAAAGCCAATCACAATCGAGAGCAGTTGCCGGCCAAGAGACCCTTTCATGGTGCGAGGCAGCAATGAGGGCATAGCTTTCTTCACAGCAGGCGAAAATCAGGCAAGCATTTATACGAGATCATAGCTAGGTTAAGCAATCACCTCAGGGAGGGGCCAGGAAGCGATGATGGTCAAGCGAAGTCAATGAATCTACGACGGCACGCATGAGTCTCCTTGACCGTCTCTTCATCTATCATCCCGATCCCTGGCAGGACAGGGACTGGGCCAGGGCCAGCAGGCTCCCGCTCGAGGATATCTGGTTCCCAGCCGCCGACGGGGCCAAGCTGTTCGGCTGGTACGTCGAGTCCCCGGAGACACCGGCCGTCGTGCTCTGGTGCCACGGCAACGCGGGCAACATCATCAACCGCCTGGACAATCTGCGGGAACTCTATCACCTGGGGCTTTCTGTCTTCCTGTTCGACTATCGGGGGTACGGCCGCAGCGAAGGCCGCCCGTCGGAAGAAGGGCTCTATCAGGACGGATTCGGCGCCTACGAGTATCTGACTCGAGCCCGCCGTGTCAGACCCGAACGGTTGATCCTTTTCGGCCGCTCGCTCGGTGCAGCGGTCGCCGGCGAACTGGCTGCCCGGAAACCGGCCGCCGGATTGATCCTGGAATCGTGCTTCCCCTCCGTCGAGGCGCTCGCCAA
>JBBIOW010000271.1:0-2661 GCA_037443165.1 Nitrospiraceae bacterium
TGCTGCACCTGACGATCAAGAAAGTCACGGAGGACATCGAAGAGCTGCGCTTCAACACCGCGATTGCGCAGATGATGGTGTTTACCAACGAGATGACGAAGCTCAACGAGCGACCGCGATCCTTGCTGGAGCCGTTCATCCTGCTGCTGGCCCCCTTTGCGCCTCACCTGTGCGAGGAGTTGTGGGAACGGCTGGGGCATCAACCCAGTCTCGCCTGGCACCCGTGGCCTTCGTATGATCCCGCGCTGATTGTCAGCGAGCGGATGACGATTCCCATCCAGATCAACGGGAAGTTGCGGAGCAAAATCGAAGTGACCGCGGATGCCGCCCGCGAACAGGTGATCGCGCTGGCCCGGCAGGATGCGAAAGTGCGGGAGTGGCTGCAAGGCAAAGAACCGCGCAACGTGATTTACGTCGAAAAGAAGCTCGTCAACTTCGTGGCGTGAGGAAATCGTGCGAGACAGGCGAGACGAGCTGGAAAAGCGCGAAAAGCCGGAAGCGCGGAAAACACGGGTGGTGCAAGGCTATGGTGCGGCTCTCGCTTGTCGAGCAGGTCTCGCATTTCTCGCGGCGGCGTGTACTGCATGCGGCTATCAATTTCGCGTCGAGGGGGCCGGGCCGACCATCGGCGGATCGGCCGGCGTCGAATCGACGAAGGACGCGCCGCGCCTGGCGGTCCGTACGCTCGAAAACAAAAGTTCTGAGCCGAACCTGGAAATCAAGTTGACGGACTATGTCCGGTATGAGTTTTCGGTCGGGAGCGGCGCGCGGGTCGTCTCGGATTCCGAATCGGCCGATCTGGTGTTGACGGGGCAGATCATCGGCGTGAGTTTGCCGACGCTGAGCTTCAGTCAGACGACGACGCTAGAAAGCCGTGCGGAAGTCATCGTTGCCGTCAAAATCGAAGAGGTCCGTACCAAGAAAACGGTGTGGACTCAGACGGCCAAGGCGGCTTCCGAGTTCTTCGTGACGCCGGACCTCCAGTTCAATCGGGTCTTGCAAAACCGGGCCTTGGAACAGGCGGGGCGGCTGGTCGCGGAAGATCTGGCGTCGCGATTCCTGCTGCACCTGGAATCGAACGTTTCCGCCGTTGACGGGTCAGGGGCTCCCGTCTCCGGTGCAAGCCCGGCGAAGTCGCGCTGACCCCTCTCCTCACATCGAGCCCATGACGTGAGATACCAGGACCTCGCCGCCTCGCTGAAGAAAAACGGCCCCGCTCCTGTGTACTTGGTCACAGGAGAAGAAGATTATCTGCGGGATCAGGCTCTAGCCCAGATCAAGGCCGCCGTGCTGGGAGATCAAGGGATCACCGGGTTCAATTACGACGTCTTTTACGGAGGCGAGGCGGCAGCGGCGGACGTCGTGGCCTGCGCAACTGAAGTTCCCGCTTTTGCGCACCGGCGGTTGGTCATTTACAAAGCGGCCGACGAGATTTCGGCCCGGGACGCTGAAGTCTTGTTGCCGTATCTGGAGTCTCCTTCCGAATCCACCACGCTCGTCTTCGTCGCAGCCAAGCTGGACGGCCGGTTGAAGTTGAGACGAGCTCTGGACCGTCATGCAGTGACGATCGACTGCGCCCCGTTGAGAGACGCGCAGCTCGCCGCCTGGATTCGGGAGGAAGCCCGGCGCTTGGGTCTTCGGTTGCAAGAGGAGGCGGTCTCGCTGCTTACGGACATGGCCGGAGAGGCGCTCTACGCTGTGCGGCAGGAACTTGAAAAGCTGGCGGCCTATGTGCCCTCGGGCGCCCTGGCCGGCCCTCGTGAAGTCGAGATGCTGCGAGGAACCGAGCCGGGAGCGTCGGTCTTCGATCTGGCGGCCGCCATTGGTGCGCAGGACCGCCGTCGCGCCTTGGCCATTCTGGCCAGGAATTTGGAGGCGGGAGAAGCCCCCTTGCGTATCCTGGGCGCGCTGATCTGGCAGTACCGCCGTCTTTGGAGGGTGAAAGAGACGCTCCGTCAGAATGGCAAAGAGTTCGAAGCGGCGCGAACGTTGCGGATGGAACATCGCAGAGTCCGTCCATTCCTGGCGCAGTTTTCCGATGCGCATCTCAGGGCGGCGTGGCAATTGTTTCTGGAAGCGGATTCGCGGTTGAAAGGTGGGAGCGCCGGGTCGGGCCGACGGGTTTTGGAGGCCCTGCTGCTCGGATTATGCAAGATGGCCGGTGCATCATCCGTCGCCGAATCCCAGCCGAACCGGGGAACGTTCCCTCGTCAGGGTTCGGGGAAGAAAGCGGTTCAGCCGGCGCAGACGGTCACGCGGATTGGGAAGCCGTGAGCGAGTTGACCCTGGCGGCGAGCCGGGAAATGCGGCGGGAGGCGGTGTTGCGTTTGAGGACGCCTTTGGTCACCGCTTTGCTCAGCGCCGAGGTGGCTTCCCGCAACGACGCTCTCGCCTCGTCAACCTTCTTTTCGTCCACCGCGACCAGCACTTTCTTGACGAGACTCTTGACCGCGCTCAGCGTCGCCCGGTTGCGCTGGCGGCGCCGTTCCGATTGGCGCGCACGGCGGATTGTGGACTTGTGAACCACAGCCATAACGATACTCCTATCCTGCAAGGACGGGTTTTGTAACACAAGACTCCCGAGACGGTCAAGAAGATCGCAGAAGCCCTATTCTCCGGCTAAGCACGCGACCAGAATAAGCCCAAGTGGTCTCTGACTGC
>JBBIOW010000272.1:0-1703 GCA_037443165.1 Nitrospiraceae bacterium
CACGGCCGGACTTGCACCGGCTGGTCAACGAAACCTTGACCTGGCACGCCCACACTTTTTGATCATACCTCGTTGGGGTTTCGTTTGGTGCGAGAGCAGGAGCACATCTCGATGGTTCGGGAGAATCCCGACGGAAGCAGAACTCCGCTGACCATGCCGAACCATCCGTATATTAAGAGCTCGACTCTGCGAACGATCTGCACTCAGGCCGGTATTCCATGAGAGGAATTTTTAAAGGCTTATGAAGACGCGTGAGGTCGGCAGACAGCCGGTCATCTCTTGCTGATCTGGCCTAGCGCTTCCGCGCTAGCTGACCCCGTCTTTACGCAATCCCTTCGCAGGCTGATCCGCACTCGTCACGGCTCGCACGTCACACCTTTTCCATACATCACCCATCACGCCTCATGCCTACTCATATCGCAGCCCCTCTACGATCGGCCGTTTGCCCGCCCAGCGGGCTGGGATGTAGCCGGCGATGAGGGCGGCGGCCACGGCCAGCACGGCCGCTTCAATCAGGATGCCGATCGGCAGCGTGGGCTGGATGGTCCAACCGAACGACTGCTTGTTGATAACCTTGATCAGCAGGAAGGACAGTAGGATGCCGCCCACGAGCCCCAGGGCGGCGCCCAGCACGCCCAGATACCCGGCCTCCCAGAGCACTAGGCGGTGAATCTGCCGGTCGCCGGCGCCGATCGCGCGCAGCGTGGCCAACTCCCGCTGCCGCTCCAGCACGGACGTGAGCAGCGTGTTCACGATCCCCAGGACGGCGATGATGACCGCAATCGCCTCCAGCGCATAGGTTAGGAAAAAGGTCCGATCGAAGATGTCCAGAATTTCGCGCTTCAGCTCGGCGTTGCTGATGAGCGCGGGGGGCGCGTATACTGCTGATTCGCCCGTTAGCTTCTGAGCGATCGCCTTACGCACCGTATTCAGATCCGCGCCCGGCTCCAAATACACGGGAAACACCGTCACGTCGTCGTCCTTCCAGAGCTGGCGGTAGAGACGTTGGTCCATCACGATTTTGCCCCCATCGGTGGCGTAGTCGTAGAACACGCCCATGATCGGGAACCGTTGCTCGCCGGCCGGAGTCATCAACGACAGCGTGTCTCCCTGCTTCACCCTCAGATATCCGGCCAGGACCTCCGAGAGGAGCACGCCGTCTTTGGCGGCCGCGCGCCGGAGGATCGTCGCGGAATCTCCCGAGACAAACAGATAGCGGCTCCGCTCGGCATGGAGCCGCAAATCGCGCGAGACCAGTGCAGTCGATCGGCCCTGAATGTCGATCCGCAGATCACGGTAGGCATCCACCGCCGCCACGCCCGGCACCGAGGCGAGGAGCGCGCCCCACTCGCGGGGCAGGCGTTTGTCCAGCACGCCGTGCTGAGTCCCGCGCAACCACAGGCTCGGCGCAAGCACCAGGTCGGCGATCACCGTCTCGTTGATCCAGATTTCGACCGTGTGGCGAAAACTGCGGACCATGATCCCGACGCCGACCATAATGGCCAAGCCGATCATCAGCGCGGACACCGTGACGCCGTTGCGGCCGGGTGAGCGCGCCGTCTGATCCGCCGCGATCGCCCGGAGCGCGCCGGACGCCGACATGTCGACCCGTCTCCCCAGGCCGTGCGTCAAGACCCATATCCCATGGATCAGCAACGGCGCGAGACACGAGAGGCCGACCAACAAGCCCAGCGTGGAGAGGT
>JBBIOW010000272.1:1713-2592 GCA_037443165.1 Nitrospiraceae bacterium
GCCGAACACCGGCAGACCCGAAATCGGTCCGGGCATGGCCAGCAGCCCGGAGGCGATCAGGAAGGCGCACCCGACCCCCGCGAGCGTGCGCATGCGCAGTTGCCGGCTCGCTTCGTAGCTCCCCGGCGCCAACGCGAGCACGGGGATCGTCCGGCCGGCATCCAGGCTCGGCCCTAATGCCCCGATCATCGAGACCAGCCCCCCGATCAGCGCGCCTTCGGCCAACACGCCCAGGATCGCCTCCATCCCGATCCCTGCATGATCGCCGATTCCGACCCCCGAGACATAGAGGTCGGACACGGTCCGGCTCAGCACCGCCACGAGCCCCTTGGCCAGGACCAGACCGCGCGCGCCGCCGAGCAGCCCGCCGACAATCCCGATGGCCGCCGCCTCGGCGAGAAACAAGCCGGCCACCGCCCGTTCGGACATTCCGAGTGCTCGGAAGATACCGATCTCCCGGCGTCGCTGCGCCACCGCGAACGACACGGTGTTGTAGATGAGGAACATGCCCACCAAGAGCCCGACGCCGCTGAGGACACCCAGGTTCAGTTGGAACGCGCGGATCATGTCCTCCACTTGCCGGCTCCGTTGAGCCGGCCGCCGCACGACCACGGAGGCGGGCATGATAGCCTGTAACGCCGCTTGCACGTCATCGACCGGCCGGGTTGCCACCGTGATCACATCGATCCGGTCGAGGCGCCCGACCATCCCGAAGAGCGTCTGGGCTGTGGCGATGTCCATCACAGCCAAATCTTCCCAGACCGACGGGAGCCCGGACGGCGGTTCGAGCACTCCCTCGATGGTGACTTGCCGCACGCGGCCGCCGATGAGGATATCCAGCGTGCTCCCCGGGGTCAGACCCAACTCTGCCGCCAGCCG
>JBBIOW010000273.1:0-2518 GCA_037443165.1 Nitrospiraceae bacterium
CGCTCAGGATCACCAAGGCCCGTTGCGCATTGACATCCTGCTCGAACGCGCGCGCGGCGAGATCCGACGATTCCACCAGGTCGCGGGTGAACCCGAAATCGTACAGTCGCTGGTTGGCGATGACCCCCCCCGTGTACTGGCTGAGATTCTGGCGTAGCATCGACCCGGCCGGCGTAACGAACCGAGGATTGATGCCGCCGACGCCCGCGGCCGTCGCGAAATCGGCATAGATCTGCGGGTAGTACAGGGACCGCGTCTGCTCCGTCCGCGCCTCCGCCGCCTTGCGGTTGGCGTTGGCGACTTGGAGCAGCGGGTGCTTCTCGAGCGCCAATTCCACCGCTTGTTTGAGGCCCAAAAACTGCCCCTGGATCTGACCGCTCTTGTCGGTCCTGAGCGGAACCCGCTCCGTCTCGGCGGAGGCTGGGGCCGGCGCCCACCAAACGGCGGGTGCAATAAGAAGAACGAGCGCGCACGACATGGGCCGAACACGGTATCGCATCGGACATCTCCTTTCGCGCTGGGTCAGCAGTCAATACTTCTGGCTGGACGGTTTTCCGCTCGGCAGGCTGTACGGGGACGCGAGGACGGATCTCCCGTCGGTCAACCCCGTTTTCCCCACGATGACGACCTCGTCGTCGTCGGTCAAGCCGTCGACCACTTCCACCCAGACCCCGTCGTCGATATCGGTTTTGATCGGTGTCCGGTAGGCTTTCCCCTGCCGAACGACGAACACAGATTTCCCCTTGTCGGTTCCGCCTGCTGCGATCGCGGAGGGGGGGATGACGAGGGCGTTCGGATGCTCGCGTAAATAGAACGTCGCGTTGACGAACATGCCGGGCTGAAGACGGCGGTCCTTGTTGGGAACGTCGATTTCAACCAGCAGCGTGCGGGTGGCGGGATCCAAGGCTTCGGTGGTTCGGGTGATGGCGCCGGTGATGTCCTGGGCGCCCAGTTCCCGGGATGTCAGGACGACTTTGATGCCCGGCTTGGCCAGCAAAGCGGCTTCCTGCGGCACGCTGGCGTAGACCCGGACGACATCCAGGTCCATGAGGGTATAGAGGGGAACGGCTTCGGTCGCCGAACCGGTGGCGGCCTGGATCATGGCGCCCGGGTCCGCAAAACGGGCCGTAATGACGCCGGAAAACGGGGCATACACCTTCGTGTAATCGAGCAGCGTGCGCCGACTGTCCATGAGATGCTTGGCCGCTTCCGCCGCCGCTTCGGCTACGTCCACGTCTTACTTGGCGATGACGTCGGGATTTTCTTTCCACACGCTGGCGAGGCGTTGATAGGTGACCTTCTTGATCTTGTAGTCCGCTTGGGCTTGCCGGTATTGTTCCTCGACTTCAGGCGCGTCGATCACTGCCAACAGTTGGCCTTTTTTGACCTGATCGCCCTTGTCGAATCCCACCCATTTCAGGTACCCGGGCACCTTGGCGTACAGCGTCGCCTGGTACCAGGGCGAGACATTGGCCGGGAGCGAGAGCGTCTGCGCCAGGTCCCGCCGTTGCGGCTTCAGGACTTGAACGGGGACTGCGGAGCCTTCGCTGAGCACGGATTTCCCCGCCTCGCCGGCGAGCCCACCCGTGGCGGACTCACCCCTTTCTCTGGTCAATCCCGAGCCCGAAGGGGCCGGCGACGTAGACGGCTGGGGCGCCGATGTGGCCGTGGACGTGTGGTCTTTCGTCGAAACGACCGCCCACACGAGCAGGGCAGCCAGGCCGACGCTCACCCAGAAGAAGAATGTGATGTTAAGTCGAAGCGGTCTCATGTTCCGGTGTCGGGACCACTCACCCGGGTGACCCCTTTTTACGCGGGACCGCCCGGCGATGCAACCTTCTTGTCCATCAAGCGCTGGCGGGCGATCGCATGCAGCACGGGAATGAAGAACAGCGTCATAAACGTCGAAACCAGCAGCCCGCCGATGACGGCCCTGGCGAGCGGCATATTGGCCTCGCTGCCTTCGCCGAGGCCCAGCGCCATCGGGGCGAGACCGAGAATGGTCGCCAGCGACGTCATCAGGATCGGACGGATGCGCAGCCGACCGGCTTCCACCACGGCGTCTTCCAGAAGCATTCCTTCGCGCAACCGATTGTTCGCGAAATCGACGAGCAGCACGCTGTTGGAGACCACGATTCCGATCATCATCAACGTGCCGATCAGTGACTCGAGATTGACCGAGGTACCGGTCAGGAGCAGCATCCAAATGACGCCGATGAAGCCGAGCGGAACCGCGAACATCACGACGAACGGGTCCAAATAAGACCGAAACAAGCCGACCATGACCAGATAGATCAAGACCATCGCGAGCGGCAGGGTGCCGCTGAATCCGAGGAGGGCGTCCCGCATGCTGTCCGCCTCGCCCTTGATGGTCAGGGCGATGTCCGGAGGAAGGTCCAGCCTCGCGAGCGCCTGCTCGACTTCCCGCGCCGCCCGTCCGAGGTCATTGCCGATCACCCCGACGAGCACATCCATCGTGCGCTGCAAATTGTAGTGGTCCACGGTTTCGGGACCCGTT
>JBBIOW010000274.1:0-2482 GCA_037443165.1 Nitrospiraceae bacterium
CTTGTCGGAGCGGCGTATCGACGGTTGCAGTAGAAGCCTTCATGAATTATGTGCGCTGGAGCGGGTTCGGAGAGGGACGGGGTGGCGACGATGACCGGCCAGGGAGCGGTTGTTGAGCTGGCTGTGGCGACGTGGTGTTCGTAGGGTCAACGACGAGTGAAAGGAGGGGCAAGCGTGGGGGCAAAAAGAAAGGCGAGCTCCAAGAAAGCGAAGACGAAGATTTCTGGTCCAGCAAAGAAAAAAAAGAAGAAGTAGCGGGCAAGGATTTCAGGTGAACGCCAAATGGAGATGCTCATTGTGCAGCTTCCCAGAGGGCGCACGGCGGTCGTGCGATGGAACGCGGTGACCGGACGGATCACGACGGATCATCCGGGGCTCCGCGCGACGGCGTTTAGAAGCGGGGTCAAGGATCTCGACGGCCGGCTCATGTTCCCTCGTGACGGGCGCGGGTTCTTGTCGGCTCTCTATGACGCGCTGTTCCTGAGCGGGTATCGGGTGCGCTGGTGCCGGACGGTTGGGGAGCTTGATCCCCTGGCGCGTTCACCGGAGTAGCGGAGGTCGGCTCGTGCCTCCCTTTTCTCCATGGCTACCCGCGCGGCGGAATCAGGAGTCCGACCTGGTGCTGAGTTTCGTCGGAGAAGGCATCGCGGGCCTCAAGGAAGGACTCTCCGCGCTCGAGCAGGCGCTCGTGGGAGAAGGGTTCGATGTGATGGCGCAGAAAGTGCGGGTCGATGGGCAAGGGCGGCGCTCGACCGTCCGCCTGCGGGTGTCGACGGAGCCAGTCACGTCGATGGGAACCGGCTGTGATGTGTTGGCCTGCTTGGATGAGGACGTGTCCCAACTGGCTCCGTTCGGCCTGGCGCGAGGAAGCGTCTTGATCTGTGACACGGCGAGCCTGGCTATCCTATCGCCGGTGGCGAAAACCTCGGGCGCGATCGTGTACCCCGTGCCGTTTCCCGATCTCGGTCGCCAAGTCGGGAAGCGGTTCTCGGGAAAAGGGCTGATCGCCGTCGGGGTGTTGGCGCGGCTGTTGGGCATTCCGCACCAAACCGTGCGCGGCCGGTTGACCGGCGAACTCCGTTGCCGGTTCGTTGACGCGGGGTTCCGGTATGCGGAGCAGTATCTGACCAAACGGGATGTGTTTGCCCTCGAACCGCCCCAGATCATCTTGCCCCGTGTGTTGCTCGATGCCCATCAGGCAGTGTTGTTGGGTCTCGGGGTGTCGGGATGTGAGTGCGGGCCCTCCTGTCTGTCCGGGTGCGAGCGGTTGCCGGAGGCATGGGTCGTGACGCATGTGAACGAAGCCCGGCAACTCGTCTCCACGCTCAAGAACCGGAGATGTCCCGGGGTGACGGTGTACCGTGGTCCGGGAGGACGCCCGATGGCGATGATAGGGGCTGATCCCACCGAAGCGCTGGCTGGCGATGTGGGACACAACCCGGTCGTCCTCGTTGCGGCCGATCTGGTCGACGCGGTCCGCATGATGGGAATCGCCCAGTTCCTTGTCCGGGAACAGAATGGGGAAATCTGGGTCGCCGTCGACGAGATGCTGGCTGGCCGTGTGCAGAGCGTGCCAGTGCAGGCGCTTGTGCAGGCGTCCGGGTACCTGCGGCAGGCGCATGGCGAAGGCGTATCCGCCGGGCCCGCGTGGTGGCCGCTCGTGGTGGAGCGAGACGGAGAACCCGGTGCCGACGTCGGGTATGTGGCTTGGGGAGCGGCGCAGGGAGTGGTCCGTGAAACGGTGGCGCTGTGCCGGAGTTTCGGGATGAACGTGGCCGCGCTCTATCCGAAAACGCTGAGCCCGATGCCGGTCGACGACATACGATCGTTTGCCGCGTCAGTCCGGCATCTCGTCGTGGTGGAGCCGACCCAGGCCGGACACTATACCGACTGGGTGACCAGGCAGACCGGTCTCAATCCGTCGACGATCAGGCCTGAGCCGGGAGAAGTTCTGACGCCCATGGATCTGTTCATGCGGGAAGGCCTTGGCGCGTAGAAACCCAACAAAGGAGACGGTGAGATGAAACCTTATGAAATGACGGTCGGTCCGGAAGGGTATCTGCCTCCTCCGGTATCTTCGAAGGGAGTCGTGCTGCCCTCCAAGGGGGAGGGATTGGTGCTGGGCCGCATCGTGCCGGAGCAACAAGCGATCGAGGAGGCGGCGCGGCGGCTCCTCTCGGCGAAGAACCCTACCATCTTTCCCGGTCCGCTCGTTCTCTGGGCGTGGAACGAACAGGCATCGCGCGAGGCCAAAGTGGTGAAGGCATTGGCCGAGGCGGTCCCGGCCAAGATCATCCCGATGGCCGATTATCGACCGAAATATCCGAAGATTATCCCTGAGCGAGAGATCAATCCCAATCACCCGAATCTCACGATTTGGAAAAACAAGATCGATGTCTGCCTCTTTGTCGGGGTCCATTGCCACCAGTCCAACATTGCGCTGAAGATCATCCGTGGCGGAACCAATTGCTTCACGATCGCG
>JBBIOW010000275.1:0-2450 GCA_037443165.1 Nitrospiraceae bacterium
TACTTGCGGCAACATCAGCGTCACTCGCTCCAACCCAACAGCAAATCCGATCGCCGGGGTCTTTGGGCCGCCGAGCGCCTCGACTAAACCGTCATAGCGACCGCCGGCTCCGACGGCGTTTTGCGCGCCAAGCTGCGAGGACGTGACCTCGAAGGCCGTCAGGGTATAGTAGTCGAGTCCACGGACAAGGCGAGGGTTAAGCTGGTAAGGGACGCCGATCAACGTCAAGCCGCCGAGAACATCGTCGAAGTGACGGCGGGCCTCCGGCGACAGGTGGTCCGTCAGCCTCGGGGCCTCCTCGGTCGCCGCACGGCACTCAGGCACCTTGCAGTCGAGGACACGGAGGGGGTTCGTCTCCATGCGCCGCCGGCAGTTCGAGCAGAGCCGAGATTCGCGCCCTTTGAGGAATCGGAGGAGTACAGTCTTATAGGCTGGACTGTCCTCTGCGAGGCCCAGACTGTTGATCTCCAGCGTCAGATCGGGAAGGTGGAGCCCCGAAAGAAATCGCCACAGCAACGCCATGACCTCGACATCGGCGCGGGGATCCGCCGTGCCGAAGAACTCCACACCGAACTGGTGAAACTGCCGGAGCCGTCCGGCTTGCGGGCGCTCGTGCCGGAACATCGGCCCCAGGTAAAACAGCTTCTGGGGAAGGGGGTCGGCGGCCAAGTTGTGTTCGATGTACGCCCGGACGGCTCCGGCAGTTCCTTCAGGGCGCAGGGTCAGAGACGCCCCATCCCGGTCCTGAAACGTATACATTTCTTTTTCGACGATGTCGGTCTCCGCTCCAATGCTGCGGGCGAAGAGTTCCGTCGTTTCGAAGACCGGGATGCGGATTTCCCGATAGCCATAGAGTCCCGCAATGCGGCGGGCCTGCTGCTCGACGAGCTGCCAGCGCGCCGTCTCGTCCGGGAGGATATCCTTGACGCCCTTGATCCCTCGAATCATACCGTTCCTTTGCTGCTAGCCTATCGCCTGCGCAGCGCGACTATAGCGGCGGCGTTCGAGGCAAGTCAACGCGGACTCTTGAGACAACAGCGCGCAGCGTCAAACGGTGGGTTCCCCCGCGCGGAGGCCTGGGGACAGTCGCCCTTTCCGGCCTTCTGAGGCCGGCGACTGTCCCCGTCCGGGCCCGGCAGGTTCCCGCCTTGCAGAGATCGTCTACCGGCGCTATAGTGCGGCGCACCGCATAAGTCGAAGCCTATCGGCTGTTCACGTTCAACTTGAAGCAGAGATGAGCGAAGACTGGTTCGCGGTCGCCATCGGATTGGGATTGGTGGCCTTGGTGGGGACGGGGCTGATTGCTCACGTTCCGTGGTGATCGTCGATGATGAGGGACGACACGGGAGATGCGTATCGGACTACGGCGGGGACCCGGTGGATCGCCGCCGCGTTTTCGTTTCTCCTCGTCGTCGTGCTGGCGGTGATCGCCAACCGGCTGGCTTACGCGAGCAGGGTGTGGCTCAGCCGGGAGCTGTTGGAATATCCTTTGTGGGCCGTGACGCTCGGGCTTGCGGCGAATCTGGCGATCACATCGGCCGGCGTCCGCGATCGCGTCAGCGCCGTGATCGGAACGGAGTTTTTCTTGAAAACGGGCCTGGTCCTGATGGGCGCCACGATCAACTTTGCGGATGTCTTGCGCATCGGCACTAAAGGCCTGATCCAGGCGGTGCTGGTCGTGACGACGGTCTTCTTCCTGACATGGTATCTGGCCGCATGGTTCCGGCTCGATGCCAAGCTGCGTGCGCTGATGGCCGCCTCCGTTTCGATCTGCGGAGTGTCCGCTGCCATCGCCGCCGCGGGCGCGGTTCTGGCGAAGAAGGAACACCTGGCCTACGTGGCGACGCTGGTGATCCTGTTTGCGCTGCCGCTCATGCTGCTCCAGCCCTATGCGGCGAAAGCGCTGGATCTCTCTGCAGACGTCGCCGGCGCGTGGATCGGCGGCAACATCGACACGACCGCCGCCGTAGTCGGAGCCGGGGCGATCCACAGCGAGGCTGCAATGAAGGTCGCGTCGGTCGTCAAACTGTCCCAGAATGCCCTCATCGGGTTTGCCGCGTTCTTTTTAGCGCTGTACTGGGTCGTCGTCATCGAACGGCGCCCGGACCGGCGACCCAGCCCGCACGAGATCTGGACCAGGTTTCCGAAATTCGTGCTGGGCTTTGTGCTCGCCTCGGTGCTCGCCACCTTCGGGCTGATCCTGTTCTTCAACGAGCTGGTGGCGATCCTGTGGGGACGCGCGGCGCTCTTCGCCTCGGTGCCGCCCTTCCTGAAGGGCCACATCGATCTGTTCACCGGCTCGAGCTACCCGCTGTACCGCGCCGTAATCATTGTGGTAGGTTTTCTAGTAGCCATTCTCCTGTGGTATGTGGTGACGCGGACCCGCCTCGGCATGCTGGTGCGCGCCGGTGCGTCGAACCGCACGATGATCTCTGCGCTCGGCGTGAACA
>JBBIOW010000276.1:0-2414 GCA_037443165.1 Nitrospiraceae bacterium
CGCCGGCGAGTCTCAGGCGGGTGGGGAGCCAGGATGATAGGCGATGGCCAAGGCCTCCAGCCGGGTGTGGGCCCCGAGCTTGGCCAGGATGTGCTGGATATGGTTCCGTACGGTGGCTGTGCTGATGCACAGCACATCTGCAATCTGCCGAGTGGTGTGGCCGGCCGCCAGGTGTCGCAGCACCTCGCGTTCGCGTTCGCTCAAGGGCAGCGCCGGGGACATCGCCGCTGGCTCCGAAGCCGGTGGGTCGTGGGAGGGAAGGATGTCGCAGCCGGCTGGTGTCCCTGAAGCGGACAGCACCGCGTGCAGCTCATGCACCAGCCGGCGCGCCTTCGCCAATGGCGTGATGTCCCGGAACAAGTGGGCGCGAAGGAAGCGGGCTTTCTTGCGGGTCGGCACGGGAAACGAGCTGACGTTGATCAAGACCTGGCGCCCGCCTTTGGTCCGGGTCCGCATGTCGAAATGGCGGACGGCACCGCCCTGGGCCAGTTGGGCGCCGATCGGGCAAGTGGGCGAGCAGAGGGGCCGGCCGCCCGGGGTCATGCCGCAGAGGACGGTATGGCACGGGCGTCCCACGACGTCCCGAGCGGAGAACCCCAACAGACGCTGGGCGGCCCGGTTCCAATAGACGATCGTGCCACGCTCATCGACCAGCATCGCCCCGTCAGCCGCCCGTTCGAGCATGCCGATAAGTGGCTTCATAGAAGGCCTCACTCTCTCCCTCTCACCCGTTGTCTTCTTCTTGGGCAACGGGTCGCGGCCCGAGGCTTCTGAGAACTTTTTTATTATAAATGGTTGAGCAAGGTCGGTGCTATGGTGCTGGGGAATGTCTGGCGAACAGCGAATGAGCGCTAGTGGGTTGTCTTGGTCGTAACGGGGCGGCTTGCTGCCGGCGACCAGCTTTATCTCGTCGCGATGGGGAGTCCTGGGACAGGTCATCACAATGCCCCTGTGGCGGAACGCGACAATGAACGAGAGGAGGCTAGGAAATGAAACCGATCGCTCGGACCGCGAAGGTCTGCGAGAAGGGCGAACACGTGGAGATTGGTAAATGGATGGCAGAGCTGCACCCGAAGGCATGTATCTTGTACTCACATCGGCAGCGGAGAAACGGAACGGCGCTGGGCGGCTTGCAAGAACAAGAAGCAAGATGGAGCCGTTACCGGAGCGGTGGGAACTTACCCCACATTATTCATGACCGCTTCTACTGCAACCGCCGAGACGCCGCTGCGACAAGCCAGCATGCGCCTCTGGGCATGCTGGCGGGCAGGCTCGCCCCTCGCGGCCTCAACGTACTATTTCAAGTACGCCTCGGCCGCAAGGGGCTCCACGTGCCCGTCTCGCTTGGCGTCTCAGCGGTTTCGTCACGAACCGTCATGAATAATGTGGGTTAAAGGAGAAACGATGATGCAGGACGACAGGCCTTCGCGATTTCATCGGCTCGTGGTCGCGCAGGTCATGGAGAGGCAGGTCCAGGTGGCGCATCCGCAGACGAAAGCGGATGTGATCGCCTCGATGATGATCGAGGGGTTCGGCGCCGTGCCGGTCGTGGATGACCAAAAGCGATTGATCGGCATCGTCAGTGAACACGACTTGCTCGTGTCGCTCGATCGGAACCAGAAGTGGAGTGAGGTGACGGCTCAGGATGTGATGGCGCGTAATCCATATTCGGTTCGTCCCGAGATGGATATCACGACGCTGGTCCATGTGCTGCGCGCCAGCGGCCTGATTCGCGTGCCGGTCGTCGATGCCCACGACAAGCTGATCGGGATCGTGGCCCGACGGGACGTGCTGCGTGCCTATCTCAGCGGCGGGTCCACTACGGATGCTTCGTCAAGAGAAGCGTGATGCGTAAGGCCGATGTGATCCGTCACGCGCGACATCCGCGCGATAGACAAGCCGTCGATGCCTGGCGAGGCTGACGATTACGGCGAGCGGCATAGGCGAAGCGGGGAAAAGCGTTGCGATGATCGATCTCGATGACATCGAGCGGGTGGTGCTGGATCGTTTGGCTCAATTGATCAGAGAAGCACAGAACGGTACGGCGCCGATGATTGATGAGCCGCGCATGTTCCGCAGATTAAACGGCGAGATTGTGGTGCCGGTCATTATCCGTGCGGCTCGACCGGATGTGCATCTTGCCTTGTTGATGGCCCACAAGGCTGAACAACTCTACCGACAAACCGGCTGCCGGTTCGTGCCGGCTCAACGGCCGGACCAAGATCCTGAGCAAGCCACATACGTCTGGATCGATGGAGGCTGGCAGACGCTGCCGTAGAGAGAGCCACTAGCGAATTGCTGCCGGGTTGACACCGTTCCTGCCGCACAGTAGAACCTATCTCAAAATTATTGACAGCACGACTGCACTTAGGTATAGATACGTCCATGTTGCGCTTGAGCGACGAACAATGGGA
>JBBIOW010000277.1:0-2408 GCA_037443165.1 Nitrospiraceae bacterium
CGCAAGCCAGTTCCAACTCGTAATCCAACTTCGCCGTCTGAAGCGGCCACGGAAGATCTTCGTCCGGACCGATGATCGTGCGATGGTTGCCCTTGTAATAGACGGGGGCCTTGTACCACTCGGGCGGGATCGGCTGCCCCCGTTTCTTGGACGTGGCGGCAATGTGCTCTTCGAACGCGATGAAATCGCGCAGCGACGGCGGATTCGGCAGAGGGGCGATGATCCGTACGTTCGCGGGAACATAGGCGATCGTTTCGCCTCCGGGCCCCGGTGCCAGATCGCCCAACTTGCTCGCATAGTCGAGGGCTTGCCTGGCCGCGGCCATGGCCGAAGCGCCGCCTTCGAGCAGTTCCAGCATGGTGGCCGGGACCGTCGCGTCGGCGAGCCGATACGGTTGCGCTTCGTTCCGGTCGGCCAGCAGCCGGGCGTAGGCCATGTTTAAATCTACCAGCTTCTCGCCGAGCAGCGCGCCGACACGGGTAAATGTTCCGACCGGCGTACGAACTTGAAAACTGTACAGCTTCATCGGCGGCTCCAGCTCAGCGCGTAGTCTTTGACTTCGACGGATTCCAGAGCCGGCGTCACGAGGAATGGCCGGCGCGCTTCGATCATAACGGCCACTTCGTCCGTGTGAGTCTTGGTTTTGCTCGCCTCGACCGCCTGCGGCTGCGGTCCGTGATGGATGCCCTGAGGATGCAAGGTGAGCATGCCGGGCCCGATGCCGGCGCGGCTGAAGAAATTCCCTTGATGGTAGAACAAGACTTCATCGTAGTCCATGTTCCGGTGATAAAACGGGACGCGAAGCGCCTGGGGATCGCTCTCCAGCGGGCGCGGGGCGAACGTGGAAAACAGCGCGCCGCCGGCTTGAAACGTGACATGAGCGCTCGGCGGCAGGTGATACCGCGCGCTGGTGACGGGTCGGAAGTCCCGGACATTAAGCTTGGCGACCCAGAGATCGCCCTTCCACCCCACGACGTCCATGGGATGGAAGGGGTAAAAGACCTTCGTGTATTCCCCGTGGCGCTTGATCCGTACTTCCCATTCGCGCCGCTCTCCGTCGTCTCGGACCGTGTCGAGTTCCGGCGAGACCAGCACGCCTTGATCGAACAGCGCGTGCCGGCCGAGCATGCCTCTGTCGGGCAGGACGACGGGCTCCAGAGTCTCGACGATCAGCGAGAACGACGGTCCCGAATCGACGAGGATCCGGTACGTCGTGCCCTTGGGAATCACGACGTAATCGCCGGGCTCATAGGCGAGGCACCCGTAATCGGTCTCATAGCGGCCACGCCCGCTGTGGACGAAATGGACTTCGTCGCCGTCCGAATTGCGGACGAAATAGGTCATCGATTCCGATCGACGCGAGAGAAAGAGGCTTGCGTCCGGGCTGCGGAGGATCTCCAACGGGCTCGCCTCCGCCGAACGTTGGTCCGGGGTGGAAAGCGCCGCGCAGGTAAACGCGCGGGGCCGGAGCGGGCCTTCGATTCTCACCCATCCGGTCGGCGGATGGGTCCGATAGAGATGCGAGGATGGGCCGCTGAATCCTTGGCGCCCGTGTTCCTCCTCGTACAGGCCCTCCGGAATGTCCACGTGAGCTTGATTCGGAACCTTGCCTTTCTTCACGAGATACATTGCAGCCTCCCCCTTCTCGCCGGCGCCGAGCACGCTCAGACGCTCTTTTTGAACGAGACCGGACAGGATTCGTAGTCGATGATCGTTTGCTCGACGCCGCTGATCTGGTCGCGTTCGATATCCTTGTAGAGCGCTTCGACCGTGCCCCGCACGAACGTCTTCGACTGCTCGTTTCCGTGCCGGCCCTGGTCAGTTCGAAGAAAAGGCCGCTGCCGGGGAAGAGGGGATACGTAAACCGCTGCTTCAGGGGGCCGAATCCGTCCCGTCCCTCCTTCAGGGGGCCGCTGAACTTCACGCCGTGTGCCTCCCATTCCCGGCACACCGCCTCGATGTCGTCCACTTCGATCGCCACGTGCTGGACTCCTTGCCCGTATTTCTCAATGAACTCGTTGATCTGGGACTTGACGACCTTGTCCCGCCCCTGCATGAGCGCAATCTTGGCGTTACCGCGCTGCACGACGACGGTATCCATGCTGGATTTGTCGCTTCCGACATCCCGCGCCGACCAGATCACTTCGAACCCCAGAATCTTGGTGAACAAGTACTCTGCGGCGTCCAGGTTCTCCACGCACAGCGTGATGTGATCGATGCCCATTGATCCTTTCATAACGGCGCCTCCTCTTCAACCTCGGCGAACCGGACCCGCGGTCCGCCTATCGTGGGTGATGGTCGTGGATACAGGCGGAGTATAACATAGTAACTCTATTGTGCAATAGAGAATTTATATCAAATTGATGGGACAGTGTCGGATTACAGGGGCGGAGATTGAGACGGATGGT
>JBBIOW010000278.1:0-2405 GCA_037443165.1 Nitrospiraceae bacterium
GGTGCAGTCGGGCATTGCCGTGCTGGCGGAGGCTAATACGTTGCCGCAACAGGCGCTCGCCCTGCTGCGGGGCTAACCGCGCCCGTCCGTTCGCCCGTCCTCTCTCCGCCCAGGCGGGGAGGGGACGCCGGCGGGCGAGCGTGACGGAAGGGGGCTCCGATGATCGATGAACTCGCAGGCCCGAAGGAGCTTCGTGGAGTCAGCGGTGACCGTGAGGCGCGGCCGTCGGTCGCGGCTCGGACCACGGCACGGCCATCCGCCGCCGGCCGCGTGACCCAGGAACCGGACTCCGTCGCGGACGAGCAGGCGCTCCAGCGCGCCCTCGCCCGGGTGCGGGAGGTCTTCCAGGGGGCCAATGCTCGCTTGCAGATCGAGATCGACCGGCAGCTGGACCGCGTCGTCATCAAGATCGTCAACGGCTCATCCGGGGAAGTGATTCGGCAAATCCCGCCGGAAGAACTGCTCGAGCTGGCGAGGCGGTTCGACGGGGTGAAAGGGCTCTTGCTCAGAGCACGCGTGTAAAGCGCATCGACGCGAGGAACGCGATGGCGTCCGGCATCAGCTTCGGAGGGCTCGGCAACGGGATCGATTTCGGCCAGGTCGTCGATCAGCTCGTCAAGATCCAGCGGCTGCCGATCGACAAGTTGACCCAAACCCAGACCTCCCTGAAAAGCAGGCTGACCGATTACGGCGTGTTGGGGACGAAGCTCCTCGCGTTGCAGGGGGCGGCGGACGCGCTGCGTCTCGCCACGACGTTCGATCGTTCTAGCGTCTCCGTGAGCGACGCGAGCGCGGTCGGCGCCTCCGCGTCGTCGACGGCGGTGCCGGGGACGTATACGGTGCAGGTCGTCCAACTCGCCCAGGCGCATCAACTCACCAACAAGGCGGCTAAGGCCTTCGCCTCCGCCACGACGGATATCGTGAGTGGGACCTCCGCCACGTTCACGTTCCGAGTCGGGTCTGGCGCGGACCAGACCGTCACCCTGGGCGAGAACGCCACCGTGGAGGATCTCAAGACCGCGATCAACGAGTTGGGGGCCGGCGTCACGGCCTCGCTGCTCAACACGGGAACGGAGGCGGCTCCGGCGTACCGCCTGGTGTTGACCGCGACGACGACCGGCTCCGCCCAGGCGATCACGATCGTGACGGATACGACCGACCTGGACTTCCTCAACGCGAGTGGCACCGGCGGCACGGATGTCCTTGCGGCTGCGCAGGACGCCGAGATCGTGCTCGGCGATCCCTCGCAGAACCCCGTGACCGTGACTCGGAGCACCAACACGATCGCGGATGCGATCAGCGGTGTCACCCTGACGCTCCTCGCCCCGACGGAAGGCGGGACGGTCACTGTGACCGTCTCTCGGGATCTCGCCGCCGTCAAGGCCAACATCAAGGCCATGGCCAAGGCCTACAACGACATCGTGACCTTCATCAACGAGCGTAGCTCGTACGATATTACCTCGCAGACCGGCGGCCTGTTCTTCAAGGAGGGCACCGCTAAGACCGTGCTGAGCCGGCTCAGGCTGGCCTTGTCCAACGAGGTGAGCGGACTCTCCACCTATACGGCGGTGGGCCAGATCGGGTTCAAGACCGAGCGTGACGGGACGATCACGGTGGACGACGCGAAGCTTGATGCGGCCCTGAGCGAGCAGTACGGCGCCGTGAAAGCGCTCTTCATCGACCAGGCCGGCTCCACCGGCGTGGCCCAGCGGATCAACGCCGCCGTCGATGCGCTGGACGATGTCGCCGAGGGCGCCTTGACCCTGCGCAAACAATCGTTGACCAAGCAGATCGACGATCTTGGCGACGACATCGCCCGAAAGGAAGAAGCGCTGGCCGCCTATGAGGCGCGCCTCCGCGCTCAATACGCCGCGCTCGACGCGTTGCTCAGCCAATTGCAGGGACAACTCGCGTTTCTCCGGTCGCGAACCGGATCGAGCCAGGAGCGATCATGATGACCCCCTACGGCGTCAGTCAGTATCAGCATCTCCAAGTGATGACCGCGTCCGGCGTGCAGGTGATCGTGTTGTTGTACGATGCGGTGGTCCGAAGTTTGGAGCTCGCTCGCGAGGGGATCGTGCGCGGCGATCACCGGGACAAGGCCCGCTTTCTCGGCCGGGCCGTCGCCATCGTCGGTGAGCTCTCGAACGTGTTGGACATGGAGCGAGGAGGGGCCATCGCGCAGTCTCTGCGGCGCCTGTATGACTATGTGCTGTTCGAATGCACGCAAGCGAACCTGTATCACGATCCCGAGCGCCTCGCCGGACCACTCCGATGCCTGGCGACCCTGCGCGAGGCGTGGGCTGTTGTGGCCCGCGAGGGCGCGGGCAAACAGACCGCGGGAACCTAACGCACATAATTCATGAAGGCTTCTACTGCAACCGTCGATACGCCGCTCCGACAAG
>JBBIOW010000279.1:0-2368 GCA_037443165.1 Nitrospiraceae bacterium
CGTGATCGGCGATCTGCACACAGTCGCGCTTGTCGGCATCGACGGCTCGATCGACTGGTGCTGTCTGCCCATCTTCGACTCGCCCAGCCTCTTTGCGGCGATCCTGGACGAGCAGCGCGGCGGGCGTTTCCGCATCGCCCCGGTGGATCGGGGAATCCGGAAACAGATGTACCTGCCCGAGACCAACGTCCTCCTCACCCGCTTTTTGCATATCGACGGCGTCGGGGAGGTCACGGACTTCATGCCGATCGAGCAGGACGAAGCGGGCGCCCGTCCCCACCGCCGGCAGATCGTCCGGATCGTATCGGTCACACGAGGCACGGTCCGCTTCCGACTCGACTGTGCGCCGGCCTTCAACTACGGGCGGGACCGGCATGTCGCGGTCGCGCACAAGCGCGGCGTGGTCTTTCGCGCCGGCGACATGGCCGTCGGGCTGGTCAGCCCGGTTCCGTTCACCGTCGCGCAAGGGGCCTGTGCGGCGGAGTTCACCCTGTCCGCCGGCCAGAGCGTGACGTTTGTCCTGATGCACTTGGACGACTGCGACGATGCCGCCCTGCTGGACGTACCGCAGCCGGGCGAGGCAGCGTTGCGGAACACCGTAGCGTTCTGGCGCGGATGGCTGGCGAAATGCCGGTATCGCGGACGATGGCGCGAAATGGTGCAGCGCTCGGCGCTCACCCTGAAACTGCTGACCTATGCCCCCACCGGCGCCATCGTGGCTGCGCCTACGACCAGCCTGCCGGAAGATCCGGGCGGCGTGCGGAACTGGGACTACCGCTTTACCTGGATACGCGACGCCGCCTTCACGCTGTACGCCCTGCTGCGCCTGGGGTTCACGCAGGAAGCCGGCCGTTTCATGGACTGGCTGAACGCTCGCTGCCACGAACTCGAGCCGGACGGCGCCCTCCGGCCGGTGTACAGGATCGACGGGCGGCACGATCTGCCCGAGGAGGAGCTGTCGCATCTGGCGGGGTACCGGGGATCGCGTCCCGTCCGTATCGGCAACGGAGCCGCAGGGCAATCGCAATTGGATATCTACGGCGCGCTGATGGATGCCGTGTATCTGTTCAACAAGCACGGCTGTCCGATCGGCTACGATCTGTGGGTCAACCTGACCAAACTGTTGGGGTACGTGTGTGCTCACTGGGACCAGCCGGACGAAGGGATCTGGGAGGTGCGCGGTGGCCGCCGCCAGTTCGTGTATTCCAAGGTCATGTGCTGGGTCGCGCTGGACCGGGCGATCCGGATCGCCGACAAGCGAGGATTCCCCGCAGACCGCTCCGCCTGGGTAACCCAACGGGACCGCATTTACACCGATGTCATGCGCCATGGGTGGAATCCGGAGGTGGGCGCCTTCGTCCAATATTACGGCGGCCGGGAACTGGATGCAGCCAACCTGCTGTTGCCCCTGGTGTTCTTCCTCTCGCCGAGCGATCCGCGCATGCTCTCCACGCTGGACCGCACCGTGACGGACCTCGTGTCCGACAGCCTCGTACAGCGTTACCGCATCGGGCGGGCCGCGCCGGACGGCTTGCCCGGCGGCGAGGGCACGTTCAGCGTCTGCACCTTCTGGTTGGTGGAAGCGCTCACCCGGGCCGGGCGGCTGGCGGAAGCGCGGCTGATCTTCGAAAAGATGTTGAGCTACGCCAATCATCTGGGGCTGTACGCGGAGCAACTGTCGCCGACCGGGGAGCAATTGGGCAACTTTCCCCAGGCCTTCACGCACATCGGGCTGATCAGCGCCGCGTACAACCTGGATCGTTACCTGGGACAGGAAAGAGAGGCGTGAAAAGGACACGACGACGCAACGCCGGACGCGCCGCGGGACCAGGGGACGATGATCAGGCAGGCGATGGTCGGTCTTCCAGAAACGCGGCGACTGCATCGTAAGGGAGGAGAACTCATGACGGCACGGCGGGCAACATACCCGTTTCGGTTTTACTCCTGTATGGAGTTGCGGGAAATTCTGGGCAGGCGCGCGCGCGATGAACAGCGGCTCCTCGAACTCATCGAGGAAGCCCCCGCCGATTCCATCTATTATCACACGCACAGCTACTACCTGAGACACCCCTATGCTCAGGGTCTCTACCCCAATGACTTTGCCACGTGGGTGGCAGTGCACGTGCAGGATCGCGTGCTGGGCGAACGGCTGGGCATCTTGGATCCATTTTCGTTCGACGACATCGAGGCGTTGCGCAACGAGATCGTGTCCATCATCGCGGAACACCTCGAGCATATCCGTATGGCGTCCCATCGCATTTCCGACGAGCCCTTCGAGTTCGTCCGCTCGCACGTCATCCAAGTCGATCTAGGCATCGAGGTCACGACGCTCCAGGAGTTCCGCGACACGCTCAGCCAAGTCGAGATC
>JBBIOW010000280.1:0-2331 GCA_037443165.1 Nitrospiraceae bacterium
TTGGCCGCTTCAATGACCCGCTGCGCCACGCGCTTCACCGGCTCGATTTCGCGCGGGTCCTGGGAGAGTTTCACCTTCGGGTCGTTCTTCACCTGCGCATAGGCCTGGGCACCCAGTTGCAGTTCTTGAGATACCGGCATCATCAGCAATTGGGATCGTCCCGTGTAGGGATTGGTCTCGCAAGCCGTCACGCCCGCCAACGCCACGCCCGCGACGGCGAACAGACTCGCCATCTTGGTCAAGCAGACACTCCTTCAATTGACCGACTCTCAGGGCTCTGTTAGATTAGCGCCCCGCAACGATCAAGTCTACGTGGAGCCATCCTCTTTGACCGACCAAACCAGCTTTTCCGGCGTCAACCGCATCGGCATGGATGAGTCCGGGAAAGGCGATTATTTCGGCCCGCTGGTCGTCGCAGCGGTGTTCGTCGATGCGACAACCGAATCCGAGCTCCGCCTGATGCAGGTGCGGGACAGCAAGAAGATTTCCGACGGCCGGATTCTCGAGCTGGCGCCGGACATCCGTATGATCTGCCCGCACAGCGTGGTGGCCATCGGGCCCCAGCGCTACAACGAGCTGTATCGGAAGATCAAGAACCTGAACCGGCTGCTGGCCTGGGGGCACGCCCGCGCCCTCGAAAACGTCTTGGAACGAGTCGAGTGCGGGTTGGCCATCGCCGATCAGTTCGGCGATGAGCGGTTCATCCTGCATGCGTTGCAGGAGAAAGGCCGAAGCGTCCGGCTCGTGCAAATGCCGAAAGCCGAATCCGATTTGGCCGTCGCGGCTGCGTCGATCGTCGCGCGCGCCGAGTTTCTGCTGCGCTTGAAACGACTGTCCGACGAAGTGGGGACGACGCTGCCCAAAGGCGCGTCACCGGCGGTGGAGTTGGCGGCGCGGATGATCGTGAAGAAGCACGGGCAGGAACGGTTGGGGAGCGTCGCAAAGCTGCACTTCAAAACCACCCAGGCGGTGCTGGCGGGGTAGCAGGCTAGACCGTCTCGCCCACCTCGTCATCAGCCTTTTCCGCGCTCGGGGCGATTTTCACTTCTTCCACCGGCCCGCCGTCCCAATACAGCATCCGGTGGCAATAGGGACAGGTCTGCAGCTCATCGGACCGTTTCACTTCTGCGACAAGCTGCGGCGGCACCTGCAGCCGGCATCCCTGACAGATGCCGTCCCGCACAGGGGCCAACGCCACATCCTTGCGCATCGCCTTGAGCTTGGTGTAACGGTCGAAGAGCCCCTTGTCGATCGCGGCGGCCAGTTCCCGCTGCTTGCGGTCCAACTCCGACAGTTCCGCCTCCAACTTCGTCTCCAGCTCCTCGAGCGTTTTCTTTTCCCGGCCGAAGGCGCGCTCCGCTTCCGTCACCTTCGCCTGGACGTCCTTGGCGGTCCGCTGCGTCTGCTCGATCTTCTCCATGAGGATCAGGATTTGCTCCTCGATCTCGCCCTTTTTCTTGTTCGCCATCTCGATCTCGAAGAGATACGCCTGGTATTCCTTGTTGGTCTTGAGTTCACTCAGGCGGGCTTTCAGCTTCTCCGTCTGCGTCTCGTGGACTTCCAGGTCCCGCTCGCGCGCGCGGCGTTCCTTGACCAGCGCCTCCACCGAATCGGTGGTCTCTTTGAGGAGCCGGGCGGCTTCTCGCAGGGGCGCTTCGGCGGCAGCCAGTCGCTCGGGGATTTTCCGTCGCTGTTCCCTGATCTCGGCGATCCGGAGATCCAGGGTCTGGAGTTCGATGAGGGATGAGAGATGGGGATTCAATGGAGCCTTTGCTTCCCGCTGTCCGTGACGCGCACGCCCGGACATGTCGTCCGGCGTTCCTCCGGCGGCATGGTGGGCCCACTAGGACTCGAACCTAGGACCAACTGATTATGAGTCAGCCGCTCTGACCACCTGAGCTATGGGCCCGTTTCCGCCGCGGGCCACGCATTTGTCTCGAGTCCCGCGCGTCTCGCCCGTCGTGCCCGACACTTCACCTCGCACGGCATTTTACAGGCTTTCGACGAAGCTGCGCAATTTCTTGCTGCGGCTGGGATGGCGCAACTTGCGGAGCGCCTTGGCTTCGATCTGCCTGATCCGTTCCCGCGTCACCTCGAAGTCCTGCCCGACTTCCTCCAGGGTATGGTCCGTCGCCTCGCCGATTCCGAAGCGCTTGCGCAGCACCTTTTCCTCTCTGGGCGTCAGCGTCTCCAGGGCACTGTTGATCTGGCGTTGCAAATCGTAACGGATTGCCGCTTCGAGCGGGGAGATCGCCTTCTTGTCCTCGATGAAGTCGCCCAGATGGCTGTCTTCCTCTTCGCCGATGGGTGTCTCGAGCGAGATGGGTTCCC
>JBBIOW010000281.1:0-2304 GCA_037443165.1 Nitrospiraceae bacterium
ATCGACGTTTCTCGCCGTCGGCACGTCGCTCCAACTGGCGGTGTCGGCTGGTGGGATGACCATTCAATGCGGTTCGACATTGCTGGGATGGCGCGAAGGTGCCTGGTTAATTTGCGAGTGGCCCTACCAACTCGGTCAACCTGTCGAGTGCCGGCCAGGCCTGCCCTGCGCCGTGCGGTACTGGCATGCGGGCAAGCTGATCGGGTTTCGCAGCGAACTGCGCATGAATGTGGAACAGCCGTTGCCGCTGTGGTTTCTCGCGTTTCCGACCACAGTGGAAAAGGTTCCAGTGAGAAAGCACATTCGCGTGCCGAGTCGGGAGCCGCTGTTGTTGTTGCAAGCAGACCTCCCGCCATCGGGCGACAGCGCTCGCTTCGATCCGGTGGCCGGCGGAGTCCTGCTCGATCTGAGCGCCAGCGGCTGCTGCGTCGCCCTCACGATCGACCACGCCGACGTGATTCCCGGGACGCCGGTGCGTTTGGAGTTCGATCTGCCCGGCATCGGTCGTGTCAGCAATTTGGCCGGGGTCGTCAAAAACGTGGCGCGCGAGCCGGATCGACTCCACGTCGGTATCGAGTTCGTGTTCAATCGCATGGAATACATCGAATACCGCGGGTGGGGAGGAACGGTCCGGAAGGCGATCGAGGTGGCAGTCATGCAGAAGAGCGGGGCGGAGCCTTGGTGACGGTCCCTGCCATGGCGGCCCCTCTTGGAGACGTGACTCGGGTGACCTGTTGCAGAAAGCCCGCCGGCCTGTTGTGCCGTGTGGCTCGGCAAAAGTTACCGAGTCCGCCGCCGGGCTCCGCATACAGTCCGTCAGGTCATCGCGACCATCGCGGGCTTCGCGCATGGACGGAAGACTCATGTCGTGGCACGCAACTTGGATTGCCACTCACGGGCACGGGCGGGACAGGCAACCGCGTTCGACTTTTTAGGGGAGCGCAGCAAGGACGATGGCATCCACAGCATCGCAGACGATGACGCCGCCGATTCGGTGGCACTTGGCGGAAGATACCATCGACCGCCAGGACATCGACCGGCTCGTCGCGTGGTTGAAGACCTTCCCGCGATTGACCAAGGGGTCCGTCACACGCGAATTCGAGGCACGTTGGAGCGAGTGGTTAGGGCGTCCGTACGCGGTGTTTTGCAATTCCGGGTCGTCGGCGAATCTGCTCATGTATTACGCGCTGTTGGTGAGCGGGCTGCTTCGCAACAAGACCGTCATCGTGCCCAGCGTGGGATGGGCGACGTCCGTGGCCCCGGCCATTCAGTTCGATTTCGAGCCCGTCATGTGCGAGGCGGATCCCGACACGTTCGGGTTGGATTTAAATCACCTGGAAACCCTGCTGAAGCGCACGCGTGCGGGGACGGTGCTGCTCGTGCAGGTTCTGGGCGTCCAGCACAAAATGGAAGAAGACTTGGCCCTAAAGCAGCGGTATGGATTCATCTTACTCTAGGATGCCTGCGCGGCCATCGGCGCTGAGTATCGCGGTCGTCGCGTCGGGACCTTCGGGGAAATGGCGAGTTTTTCGTTCTACTTCGGCCACCAGATGTCGACCATCGAGGGGGGGATGATCGCGACGTCGGACAAGGCCTTGGCCGATCTGCTCATGATGCTTCGGAGCCACGGGTGGAGCAGAGATTTGGATCGGATCAGCCACCAGGCGTTGATCGACCAGTACGGCATCGAGGATTTTCACTCGCCCTTCGTGTTTTACGAACCAGGTTTCAATGTCCGCTCGACGGATCTGAATGCCTATATCGGACTCGGCCAACTAGAGAAACTGGATCGGATGACGGAGCGGAGGCGGATCAATCACGCGCGGTACGCCAGTCGTCTCGCCGGACGGTTTTACACGCAGCGGCCTCCCGACGGTGCGCGGGTCGCGAGCATTCATTATGGGTTGCTGGCGGAGCATCTAGATCAACGGAGACGGATCGTCTCGGCGCTCGTTGAACACGGTGTGGAAACCCGCCTGTTTTCAGCAGGCAACCTGGGGCTGCATCCTTTCTGGATCAAGCGGTACGGCCGGACGAGTTTTCCGATGGCCGACCGCATTCATCAGTGCGGCTTCTTCCTGCCGAATCATCATTCGTTGACGGATGCGGATGTGGACACGATCGCCGAGATTGTATTGGAGGCGGCGTGACGGACCTGTTGGTCACCGGGGGAACCGGCCTGCTGGGATCGGCATTGCGGGCGCTGTATCCCGAGGCCACCTATGCCTCCAGCCGGACGGCGGATTTGCGGGATCGAGCCCAAGTCGCTCGGCTGTTCGAGCGGGTGCGTCCGAGGCGGGTCCT
>JBBIOW010000282.1:0-2277 GCA_037443165.1 Nitrospiraceae bacterium
CCCGGATGCCGATCCGGGCCATCTTGTCCGCGTAGGTCGGGCCGATGCCGCGACCGGTCGTCCCGATCCGGCGCGACCCCTTGGACTGCTCGGCCGCCTTTTCGATGGCCTTGTGGTAGGGCATGATCAGGTGGGCGCGCGAGCTGATCACGAAGTTCCGGCCGAGCTTCACGCCCTTGGCCTGGAGCCGGTCCATCTCCTGGATCAGGGCCTCCGGGTCCACGACGACGCCGTTGCCGAGCAGGCAGAGGGTGCCGCGGTAGAGCACGCCCGAGGGAACCAGATGGAAGACGAAGGTATCGCGCCGATTGACGACCGTGTGGCCGGCGTTGGACCCGCCCTGGTAGCGGATCACGACGTCGGCGTCGCGGGCGAGCAGATCCACGATCTTGCCCTTGCCCTCGTCTCCCCACTGGGTCCCGATGACGACGATGTTGGCCATTGCCGTTGATCCACAGCGAGCAGGGAATAGCGCGTAGCGCGCAGCGAAGGACGAAGCGGCGAGGAGCCTCGAGCTACTCGCGACCCGCCGCTCGCTGCTCGCTTTTCATCAAAAAAAGAGCCCTGACCGGAGCGATCAGAGCCGCAGCCGGCTCATACTAGGCTGGCCCCCTGGGCTTGTCAAGGTGAGGGGGCGCCTCGCTGTATTGACGCCCCGCCGACCGCATGTTAGCATGCGCCGATTTCGAGTCGGTCGAGCGTTCCTCTACTCGCAAATCCCCCCTCACCGTTCTCTCCTCTCCCCCTCCGGGGGAGAGGGCTGGGTGAGGGGAGCATCCAGCACTTCATCGGGGGTGGGGCTGTGGCGCAGTTGGGAGCGCGCGTGAATGGCATTCACGAGGTCGCCGGTTCAATCCCGGCCAGCTCCACCAAACCGAGCTTGCTCGTACTGTCGGCTGCTCATCGGTTTCTCAATTGATGCTGACTTAATTTCGATCTTATCTCTCTTCAACCAACCGCCGGTTGAGTCGGGATCACCCTTACCGTATCGTCATTGCCGCGCAGGAAAAGACCCGCCCTGATTGATTCATGCTTCAGATCGAATCCGTCAGTAAGCAATATGCCGCGAAGATCCTGCTCAAGGACGCGTCGGCGCACCTACGGCCTGGCACGCGGGTCGGTTTGGTCGGCCCGAACGGCGTCGGAAAGACCACGCTGTTCCGGATGATCCTCGGAGAAGAATCTCCGGACAAGGGTGCCATCCGCAAGCGGCCGCGGTTGCGCATCGGATACCTGCCTCAGGAACTCGAGACGATCACGGGCAAGAACGTCTTGGACGCCGCTCACTGCGACCACTATCCCGAACACGAGGCCAAGCGCATCCTGTCCGGACTCGGCTTCGACGAGGCGGACTTCAACCAGCCGGTCGACGCTCTCTCGGGCGGGTATCGCATGCGCGTCGCCTTGGCGCACCTCCTGTTGTCGAATCCCGACGTCCTGTTGCTTGACGAGCCGACCAACCATCTCGACAAACCGACGCAAGCGTGGTTCGAAGACTTTCTCTTGCGTTCGAAAATGACCATTCTGGTCATCAGCCATGACACCAGATTCCTGGACCGGATCGCGACGCATATCTGGGAGATTCGCAATCACACGATCCAGGAATACCGAGGGAACTATACAAAGTTCCGCGAATTGCGGGCGACCCGCGACGCCCAACGGGAGTCATCCGCCAAACGGCAAGAGAAAGAAATCGCCCGTGTCCAGAAGTTTATCGACCGATTTCGCTACCAGGCCAACAAAGCGAGCCAGGTGCAGTCCCGCATCAAGCAACTGGAAAAGATCAAGCTCATCGAACGGACGCGCGATCCGAAACGGGTGCGATTCAAATTCCCCGTCCCGCCGGCGAGCGGCCGACAGGTGCTCGAACTGCAGGGAGCCGCGAAGAGTTACGGAGAAAAGGTGGTGTACCGGTCGCTCGACTTTTCGGTCGAGCGCGGGCAGCGAGTGGCACTGGTCGGCGAAAACGGGGCGGGCAAGAGCACGCTGCTCAAGATGCTGGCAGGCGCTCTGCCGTTGGATAAAGGTACGAGGACCGTCGGCCACGGCGTCACCCTGCACTATTTCGCGCAACATCAGGCGGAGGCGCTCAACCCGGAACACACCGTTCTGGACTCGCTGGCCGAGATTTCGAAACGGGCCGAGATGAACTTCCTGCGAGGGATCGCTGGAGCGTTCCTGTTTTCGGGACCGGACCAGAAGAAGCCCATCAAATCGCTGAGCGGCGGCGAGCGCAACCGCGTCGCCCTCGCGCGGATGCTTGTCGAGCCGTCCAAT
>JBBIOW010000283.1:0-1995 GCA_037443165.1 Nitrospiraceae bacterium
CTTCTCGGGGGTGGCCGGAAGATTAGCGGGGTCGAGAATCCTAAATTGTTCTCCTTTCTGACGCTTTTCAAGATTCTCGGCGATCCGCGCGTTGAGCTTCTTGTCCAGGAGCGATTGGTAATTCTTTTGCATATTTTCGTAGTCGCGCTGGAGCGTCGCCAGTTCTTGCTCAAGCGCGGGAGCCCTGTCGACCCGCCGCTCATATTCCTGAATTTGAACAGCGAGCCGCCGTTGGCGCTCCTTGAGACCGTTCAGCTCGACCGCGACTTCGTCCCGTTGTTTAATCAGCGCCAGATAATAAGGATCCAACATCTTGGCGCTGGCTGGAGGGAACGGCTTCACTTCCCTCTGCATTTCAGCTTGAACGGGTTCTTTGCTGTCTTTGACGCGACTGTCGCCAAGCTGTTCTTGGAGCTTCTGGATCTCCAACTTGAGCTGAACCATGTCGGGATAATTGTCCTTGTATTGGCCGGACATCGTTGCCAATTTGTCCTGAAGCTCTCGGAGACGCCGCGTCATCGGGTCAGCGACGACCTGGCTTGTCAGGGGCCGTGGCCCTGTGGGGGCTGCCGGCGCAACAAACGACATGCTGGGATCATATTCGCCGATCGCTCGCTGCAACGTGTCCAGCCGTTCATGGAGTTTCGGGACCAGTTCCTGGACGGAATTCATCTCCAGTTGAAGCCGGTCCAAGGCCCGCAGATTCGGCTCTAATTGACCAGGCAGTTCCCCCATGTGACCACGCTTGAACCGGCTGATCGCTTCTTCCTTCGCTTCAAGCGCCTCTTTCGCCGACTTCAGTTCCTGGTCCAGAAACTCCGACGCTCCCTCGACGAATTGCTCGCGAATCCGGAGGTTTTCCTCGATAAACTGGGAGGCCAGTTTGGCGGTGACCTTCATGGCTGTCTCGGGGTCCTCGTGCGCGAACGAGATGGAAAAGGACTCCACGTGGCCCGTGCCTTTCGTCTCCACCTTGATGTCCTTGCGCATTCTCTCTATGACGGCTTCAAGCGGCGCGGTCTCGAGGTCCTTGTGAAAGAGATCGAATTCCTCAATTACCTTGCTCAACAGCGTCCTGCTCATGACTTGCTGTTTGATCATGCTCAGCCGCTCTTGCACCGTCCCTGAAACGACTCCTTGGACATAACGCTCCGGGATCTTTTGGCTCTCGACAAGAATCAACGTGCTGGACCGATAGCTTTTGGGGAGGACCAGACACAGTACCGAGGCCACCGCTACGCCGACCAGCGTGAGCCCCACGATGAGCCATTTTCGCCGGATGATGATGTTCCAATAATCTTTAGGAGTCAGTGACAACGAGAGGTCCATACGTTGTTAATCGATCTTATGCGGCCATGCCGCGCTGAGGCCCAAGATGACCGCCTGACGTTGAAAATCAAACCGGCTTCCGAGGAATTCCTGCTGAAAATTGCCGTATGTGTATGTGGCACTGGCTGTGACAAACCGCGAGAGTTGATAGCCGAGTGAGACAGTACCCTCGTAGGAATTGAATTCAAGTGTTCCCGCCGGAATTGACTCGTTATGGGAGTAATTGGCCGAGGCGGTGAAATTCAGTCTCGTTGTTACACGGTGAGTGATCGACGCAGAGACTGTGTCGCTGACGAGAGGCAGCGATTGCACCACAAACGAAGCGAAGACAGCTCTAGAGTATTGCAGGGAGGCAGTCGTTTGCGGTCCTGCAGTCCAAGCTAACGAAGCCCCGCCAGTATATTGCGTTGATCGGAACGGAGGTTGTACATACAGAACTGTGGCATTGAGGCTGAGCCTGAGAGCCGGGGACAAGGTTCTCGAATACGTTCCATTGGCGACATAGGCGTCAAAACTTGATTGTCGTGCTTGAAGGAACGTCGTTGTTGTATAGACTGCGTTAAGGCCGAAACTGTCTTTCGGTGACGCCACCACCTGAATTCCTGCAGTGATCGACTGAGTGTCCTGATCGAATAATCCACCGAGCGCGGGAGTAGAGATCTGCTG
>JBBIOW010000283.1:2005-8867 GCA_037443165.1 Nitrospiraceae bacterium
CAGGAATCGGACAGTCTGATACGAATACGAGGCTTGGAGTGTCACTGCCTGGGTGACTAGATATGTCCCCGCAGCAGTGGTCGCGTTTGTCAACGTATTGTTCCGCGCCGCTTGGATCCCACGCACGAAATCAGTTTGGCCGCTTGCTTCCGGCGCCAAGAAAGCCGGCAATTGCGGGGTGTAAAGGACATAATCACTCACCGTGAGCCCCGCACGAGGAATCGCCTTTCTGACTAACGTGCTCATATCCAAGTTGATTCCCCCGCTCACCCCCACGTAATTGAGCACCGGATTGTTCGCGTAGACTTCACCTGTGGCCCCGGCTGTAAGGGTTGCTCTTAACAGTCTTCCGTTGTGCTGGACTGTCAGGCCTGGTGAGATGCTGGTGACGAAATCCTCTAATGTTCCGACGTTGCCTGCTGATCCTCCAAATAGCACGTTACTGTCATAACGTTCGGACACCGAAATTCTTGGGGTGATCAACGTTTCTCCTCGAACAGGACGGGACCAGATGAAATCCAAGCCGCCGGCGAATCCCGCCGTCATTGCCACCATTGCCATGAAGGAACCAGCGACTTCCTTATGGCACCACAATGGTGTCACCGGTCCTCAAGATAAAGTTGCCCGGATCTCCCTTGCCCGAGACCAAATCGTCGTAGCGGACTGGAATACGCAGTTCATGCGCCTCCCCATTACCGTTTGTTCCCACACGCAGAACTTGCATCTTATTTTTGGATGCATACTGGGTGAAACCGCCGGCGAGAGAGACGCCTTGCATGACTGTGGCATACGACTTTAGCGGGTATTTGCCCGGTTTAACGACTTCTCCCAGCACGTAGATGTAGTAGCTGTTGACTTCTTTGACCTGGACGGAAACGGTGGGAGTGGTCATGAACTCTGTCAGGCGTTCAGCGATACGTTTCGCCAATTCATTTGCCGACAGCCCGGCCGCACGGATGTCCCCGACGAGAGGAAGTGAAATTAGCCCATCAGGTCGGATGACGACTTCTCTTGTCAGGTCGGGATTTCTCCACACGTTTACGACGAGGATATCCTCTGGACCCAAGAGAAACTCGGAAGGCGGGTTGTACTCAACGGGATAATGGACCTTGCTTGAGGCACATCCCAAGCCGATGAAAACGAACGTTATCAAAAAACTTACTAGGAAGCCGTGTCTCGCCCTGGCAATCACGGTTACCTCGGCATTCTTTTCCAACATAGCGTGTACAATCGCACTTGATTGAAAGATCGACTTTTATGGCAGCAAGACCATTGTTTCGGATGGCACCACGACAGTGTCACCGGGTTTGAGCTCGATGTTATGTTCAGAGCCCTCTCGTAAGACGATATCGTCGTAGCTGAGCTTCAACTTGATATCTTTCTCTCCGTTCCTCCCGAATCTAAAGACACCGATCTTATTTCTTGCAGCTTCAGGTTTAAGGCCACCGGCTAATGTCAGGGCCTGGAGCAACGTTGTTTTGCTTTTCAGTGGGTACTTCCCAGGTTTATTCACCTCGCCTAAAACAAAGATTGCGTAACTGTTTACCTCTCTGATCAGGATGGATACTGTTGGATTCTCCATGTAGGCCTTGAGTCTGGCGGTGATTTCCTGCGTCAACTGCCCTGCGGTCCGACCGACGGCGGTCACATCCCCGATCAACGGCATAGAGATACGCCCATCAGGACGTACGGGCACCACCTTGGAGAGTTCGGCATTTTTCCAGACCGTGATCTCAAGGACATCTTCGGGGCCGATGATGTAATCCGGTGTCACGATGAGGGAAGATTTTTCGCCGGACTCAGTCGGTACGGATGTCGAGTTTATCTCGTTCGCTATAGGAGTCGCCTTCTTCGGCGAGGAATTCCCGCTTTGGCCCCACACGCAATCCGACTGAAGCCATACGATGACTGCCGCACATGTCAGATAGACGCCGGGTTTCATTGTCGGAACTCCTTGAACACGGTGCAGAGCTAAATCGGCGTTTGCCGCTACAAGAATCAGCCGACGATGAAAAAAGATGACGGTGTCACTTCTATAAGATTTGCCGTCAGCACTTACGGCTAAGCGGTTTCATCAAAACATGAACTTCAGGCCGACAAAGTACGGTCCGTTACCGTTCGTCCGTCCGAACGGCAGCCGGCGTGTCCAGCGCACCTCGGCCAGCGTCGGCGTTTCCGCCAACGTAATGGGTGTCGGCACATACACTTTCAGTACCTGCTCGACCGCAGGTGCGTGATCCATCAACACCAGCATGCCGCCGCTGCTGATATTGACGGACAGGGCTTTCCCTTGGCGGACCGCCGGAGCCGGTTCGCCTATCGGCACCGTCATTTCATAGGGAATCGGGCGCAGCAGCGCGACCCGCTCACTGTGTTTTTGGTGACTTTCCATAATGGGCCACTCCCACTCGCTCGGAACCACGGTTATCCCTCCTGGATAGAATTGTCTGGAGCTTCTTACTGTATCTTGCCGCGTCCGTGGATTGTGGCTCATGCTCGGATCTGATGCCTCTCGCGCACTCCCGGACAACGGCGGTTTCTATCTGTTGTCTTGCTTGACAAGCCCCGTGTCCAATTCCTCCAGGGCCGCTGTGACCGAACCAGTGCGATCGCTCGACTGTTGCGCAAAAATATCTTCGGCGACTATAGAAGACTCCCTGTGACGCGACAATACCGACGATGTAGGCTTTGCAGATCGAAAGGCGGGTGTTGACTCCCTCGAAAGGGTTAGGTACGATCGGCCGTCGTCATTTCTAAATTTGGTCCACGTTCACGAACGCGTTTACTCCTTTCCCGTTCGGTCATCGAACCGTCGTTGCGTGATCAACCATGAGCGATCCGCTGATTGACTCTTCCGACCGCGTCGAAGCGATCGCCGAACAGCGCTCGGGGCCCGGGATTATTGTCCTGTCGTCGTCCATGCAACTGCTTCATATGAATCGACAGGCTGCAGAGTTGTGTCGTCAAATTAATGCAGCCGAGAACACGACCGGCGGCAATGCGAAGGCGGCTCATGGAGTGCTCCCGACTGCGCTGACAGAGCTGTGCGCCGAAATCGTCAAGGCCTTGCAGGTTCGGAGAGAGGCGAAAGACTGGGAACAGTTCGAATTGAAGCGCTTGGCCGGTAACGCCAAGCAGCAGGTCTTGTTGCGAGGCTTCGGACTCCCTGATCGAGCGGGGATCCAGCAAGCGCGTCTGGTCATCACGATGGAGGAACTCGGGCGGCGGCAAAACGTGAGCACAGAACAGGCCAAGGAGCGTTTTCAACTGACGAATCGCGAACAGGCGGTTGTGGAACACCTAGCCAAGGGCTGGACGAACAAAGAAATTGCCAACGCGTTGCAGATCACCGAACAAACGGTCAAGGAACACATTAAGCACATCATGCGTAAGACCAATGCGACCACAAGGACAGGGATTCTCGCTCAAATCTTCAGGGCGTAGCCATCCTTTGAAAATAGCCAACAGCCAATAGCTCCAGCTTGTCCTCGTTCCCTCTCCCCTGCTTTGAAAATGCGGGTTCTGTCACCGACCAGCCCGTCCGTGCTCGCACCCCGCCCGGTGTAGGGACCCCGCTGCGCGCGGCTGGGCGCCCAGGTCGGTGCCACCCGCATTTTCATGCTGCAGGGTGAGCGCCTGGCGCTCATGAGGACTGCTTTGAAAATCCCCCTCACCCTCCCCTCTCCCCCAGGATGGGGGAGAGGATACAGGTGAGGGGGGCTCGGATGGGGCATTTTCATCCTGCAGGGCCTGCCTGTCGGCAGACAGGTGAGCCCAAGGCTCATGAGGACTGTGCCGAAAATTCGGGTTCTGTTACCGACCAGCCGGGTACCCGTTGCCAGGGGATCCATGGCACTTCGGATGCAGGATGCAATGGGTTGCGGTTGCAACGGGTGGTGAGCATCCGGGTCCGCACCACCCCGCATTTACATGGCGCCGGATGAGTCAAAGGCTCATGGAGGCTTGTTGCAAAAACCCAACAGACGTTGGCCATTTGAGACGGGTACGCGGGGCTACGCTCGCGAAGTGATTAAAAAGTACGGTAAATCAATTAGTTGGTGAGTGCCGCCACTGGCCTGGTCATTGCTACCTTTATAGCTGGCTTGAACAGCCTATAAAACGAGCAAGAGTTTTTCTCCATGAAGCGGCTTCTCCTTCAGTCCTTAGTAGGAATCATCGGGGTTGTTTTGCTGGTCGGCTGCCAGGCGATCAGTCCCGGTACCAAACCCGCTTATGTCGACAATGGCCAATTCATGGATCTCTGGAAAGGCTATACCCGCTGTAAATCGGGGACCGATGTGGAGATGATGCGGGATGAGGCGGGCAGGCTGATCCGGACCGCTCAAACTCTCAACGTCGGGGACGGCTTTGTGCTTCCCTTACCTGGACGTTTTGAGCGGTTTGTTTCCGAACCCTCGCCGCGGCTGGCCGTAGATGTGAAAGCGATGGCTGCTGCTTGCGCGCTCTATACAGGAAATGTTGCGCTCTTGGCCGGTAAGCGCGACATTGCATTTGAAATGTTTCACCACGTGATCAAGAACCATTCGCAACCTGAATATGCCTACTACGTGTCGCAAGCCAAGGTAGGGTTGGCTGCTGTCGACCTTGGGTTGCAAGCTTCGTTACTGCGACCCTGATCGGACATCCTCGACGATCTGTTCCGCCGCAGTTTTTTTCCTCTTTAAGAAGATATCGCCCTCACCCCATCCCTCCCTCATCGAGGGGGAGGGCGCAGAAGAAGCTCCCTCTCCCTGCCGGTTCTTACTGTTCAGCGGCTCCTTCAATCGGTGATGCCGCTCTTACTACCCTGCGGTATAGCTCGATATAGGCTTGGGCTGATCCGGTCCACGAGACGTCCGTGCCCATTCCTCCTTGGATGAGCGAGCGCCAGGCTCCGCGGTCTTGATAGACGCACAGGGCCAGACAGATCACCGTCAGCAACGCGTGCGGGGTCGTTTCTACGAACATGAACCCCGTCGCTCGTCGCTCGCGCACCGCCAGAGGGGAATACGGCACGACGGTATCCGCCAGGCCGCCGGTCCGGCGCACGATGGGCACCGTCCCGTATCGCATGCTATAGAGTTGACTCAAGCCGCAGGGTTCATATCGCGACGGCATCACAAACATGTCCGCTCCGGCTTCGATCCTATGTGCGAGCCCTTCGTCGAAGCCGATGCGCACACCGATCTTTCGGGGAAATTTGGCGTGGAGCGCACGCAATTCGGTTTCGTATGCCGGATCACCCGTCCCGAGCACGGCCAGTTGAAGGTCCAGCTCCATCAGGTCCGGAACGATGCTCAGGAGCAGATCTAGGCCCTTCTGTACGGTCAGGCGGGAGACGATCCCCAACAGCGGCACGTCGCTCACCGGCAGTGCGAGTTCGCGCTGGAGGGCCTGCTTGCACATCGACTTCCCCGACAGATCGGCAGAGGAATACCGTGCAGGGATCAGCGGGTCGGCGGCGGGATTCCACGCCTCGACGTCGACGCCGTTGACCAGGCCGACCAGACGATCCTTGCGCTCTGCCAACACTCCTTCGAGTCCAAACCCGAATTCGGGGGTCTGGATCTCGAGGCTGTACGTCGGGCTGACGGTCGTCAGAAAGTCGGCGAAGAGAATGCCGCCCTTCAACAAGTTGAGCGAACCGTAAAATTCCAGACCCGCCGGAGTGAACAGCGCGGCAGGCAGTCCGGTCTCGGCAAAGCGCTCACCGGGAAAGAGTCCCTGATAAGCGAGATTGTGCAAGGTCAGGATCGAGCGGACCCCGGCGACTTCCGGGCGTCCGGCGTAGAGAGTGCGCATATACACCGCGCACAGCGCCGTCTGCCAATCGTGCAGGTGCAGGACATCGGGTTTCCAGCCGTCGGCGTGCTGGAACGCGATCAGCAGTTCCAGGACCGCGCGCGAGAAGAAACAGAATCGTTCAAGATTGTCCGGATAGTCGACTCCCCGTTCCTGATAGAGTCCGGGTCTGAGGAAAAACGGGTCGTGCCGGACGGCAAACACTGAGACGGATCCCCTGGAATTGGAATTCGACGGGTGGAGCGTGGTCCGTTCCACCACGGTCTCGACCGGACCGGAGGATGACGGCACCACGATGCGCGCATGCTCCGTAAACCGGTAACCGCTTCGGTCCAGCGTGCTGTAGCGGGGAATCACCAGACGCACGTCATGACCCTGCCTCGCCAGCTCCAGCGGCAGTGCCCCGGCCACGTCGGCCAACCCGCCGGTCTTCGCGAACGGGACCGCTTCCGAGGAGGCCATCAGAATCTTCAACGGCTTGGATTCGTGGGGAGAAATCGACATCAGAGCAATCGCCGGCTTTTCGGTTGCTCCGGTTTCACGGGTTGGCACCCGTCGCACTGGCAGATCCGGCGCAGGAACGTATAGGAATAAATGCCGGTGTCATGACCGTCGCTCCATTTGAACCGCAAGGCGTATCGGCCGACCGGCTCGACGTCCTCGAGCCGAATCAACAGCGGGACATCGTCGGGCTTGAGGCGCAGCTCACCGGTCCACTCATCCGTGCACGCCGCGCAAGGGCAATGTTGGCGCAAATAGCGGACCGGATACACGCCCTTGTGGCCGTCGCTCCAGACGATGCCGAGCACTCCCTTGTCGATCCACTCCATATCCTTCGGTTCGAGGACGGTCGTTGTCATGTTCGGTCGTCGACGTGGCGTGCTTGTGGAATCGTCCGTCTCCTGATCGCCTGGATGGGACTCTATCAGAACCGTCCCATGTCCCACAAGCCGACAGCGGTTCTCGTGAGCGGCTGTTGACGCCGCCCATAAAATCCCCCTCACCTAACCCTCTCCATCACCCATTGCACCGTGAAGAGCAATGGGTACCCGGGGAGAGG
>JBBIOW010000284.1:0-3610 GCA_037443165.1 Nitrospiraceae bacterium
AACCGCACCATCTGCCGGAAGACATTCAGGCGAGCAAGGAAGACGCCCGGACCATGGTGGTCACGTTGGGCAGCTCCCTCGAGCAGATCGAGCGGGAGGTGATCCGGCGCACCTTGGCCGAGGTGACGAATCACCGGGAGAGAGCCGCGAAGCTGTTGGGGATCAGTCTGCGCACCCTGCAATACAAGATCAAGGAGTACGGCATACGAGAGTGACGCTGTTGCCCATCCCGCGCTGATCCGCCGATCGACTCCCCCCCTGTTCCGCCGGATTCATACGTCTCGTGCGGTCACCCGCGAGCGGCGGCGGAGCCTCTTCCAGTCTGCAAGATCTACCGCTCCCGCGGCATCGACACGCAACCATCTCTGCAATTCTTGCATGGCTCGGGAGGCGATGAGACGGTCCGTTCTGCAGCTCCTTCCCATTCCCATCAGAAGCCCTCGATATTCTTCGAAGTGACCGTCGGCACAGCTTCGGCATTCCTCCTGCAATGACATGCGAAAAAGACCGGACGTGGAGCGCAAGCGAATAACGGAGGCATTTCCATGAAACAGGACAGTTTCCGCTCGCCCGTTGCGGGAATCATCGGAGCCGTGGCAATGGCCTTCCTAGCCGCAGGCTGTGCTCAACCGCCCACTGAGCGCCTGGAGGCGGCGCAGAAAGCCGTAGAGGCGGCGCGTTCCGCCGGGGGCCCTGAATATGCGAAGGAGGACTTCGCGAAGCTCGAACAGGCATTCGCCCAGGCGAAGGAAGAGTTGGCGAAACAAGAGAAAACGTTTGCGGTTTTCAGGTCCTACGCTGACGCCGACCGGATGCTCATCCGGGTGGCCGAGGAAGGCAAACAAGTGGAAACCAAAGCGGCTGCCAACAAAGAAGCCGCGAAAACGGCTGCGCTGACCATGGAGAAGGAAGCGCAGCAAGCGGTGGCGTCAGCTCGGGAGCTGGTGGCGAAGGCGCCGGTCGGAAAGGACCGGGCTGCGGTGGAGTCCATCAAACAGGACCTGAGCGGCTTGGAGGAAGGCCTTGGCGCGGTGCATCAGCTCATCGAGAAGGGCGACTATGCGGGTGCGGAGGCACAGGCCAAATCGCTCAAGGACAAGGGTGCCGCGGTCTCCGATGAAATTCAGCAAGCCATTGAGAAGGCCAAGAGCGGGAAAAAGGTCGCGAGTCGCAGGGGATAGCGCTAAATCGCTGTCGCGAACCGGGTCCGTGGTCAGGACCGAAGAGCCAAAGGCGAGCAGCCTCGGTTGCGAGCCGCCCGCGATTCGCTGCGGGCTCGGTGTCTATTCACAGGCACATGAGGCTGGACGACTCCTATGACGCGATCCGCCATGCAAAGCCGGTGCGATGTCCCCGGTGTAGGCGACGCGCGCCGGTGTTGCTGTTCGATTCGGAGGCCACGGGGATGGCCTGCCGCCGCTGTCATGAAGGGCTCATGGATGTGCGCAGAAACGCAGTGGGATTCGCGCAGCGCTTTTTCTCCGATACGCTCCTTCGAGAGAGCGGAATGCGGATGACTCCGCGTGTCAAGCTGACCCTCTTTGAAGTGGTGCTGTTGGCAGGTGCGGTGGCCGCGGGCATCGCGTACGTGGTGTCCGAGTCCGCCTTTTCGCTGACGGTCATCTCGGTGGCGATCCTCGCCATCATCGCATTGTTCCGTGATGCCATCCGCTAACGGGCTCGGCGGCTGCCAGCCGTTGCGAGCGACGTGGCGTCCGGTCCTCCTTGAGAACACACCGAAGGCAAGCCGGCCGCGCGACGACCGGTTGTTGCGGTGGTCCGATCGGGGTGCACTTGGTGAGGAAGAACACGAGGCATGGGCAGAACCGGGTGGGGACATTGGAGATCATCTGTGCGCTGGTCGCGGTTGCGGCTGTGACCGCCAGTGCGGTCTGGGGCCTTCAGCTCAATCTGTTCATCGCCTTGGTCATGCTGGTCGCTGCGTATGCTGTGCTCCGCGACCTGTGCCTGCTCTGGCGTTTGAAACAACGGAGCAGTGAGCGTGATTCCGCAGTGAACCGTCTGTGGGCCGCAGAGGATTCCGCAAAGGTGCAATTTCTGCATGGCGGGAAAGATCATCAGACGTCAGCGGACCGATCCGCTCCTCCGGCATCGTCTAACTCTCGGTAGTTCCTCACGTGTTCACGGACCACATCCGCCGATTTTCGTGGCACCGACCTTGCTGAACCAGCCGACTCTTTGGAGAGGCGCGCACAGGACGCCATGGTGGCGGTGCGCGGCCGATCATTGAGAAACAGGTGAACCGGAGGAGCGTGCAGTGGGGGACGTGACGAACAAGATTGCTGAGTCAAGCAAGCATGCGGATCGTATCTTCGACGTGGGTCCGGCCGGATTTCAACCACCCTCGGCCATTGAGATGGGCGTCACCATTCCCGATCGGGGGTTCGGGCTGCTCTATGGACGGCATGCGCCGGAAGACGAGGTGATCGCGGAGGCGGCGCATCAGCTCTTCACGCGAAAGAATCCGACGATTTTCCCCGGTCCACTCTATCTGTGGGCGTGGCATCCCGACTGGATGGCCAAAGGGCAAGCGCTCTTGCGGCTGGCCGCCGAAATTCCCGGCGTCATGATCATTCCGATGCCCGACTATCGCGCGAAATATCCGAAGATCGATCCTGAAGAAGCGATCAATCCCAATCATCCCAATCTGACGATCTGGGCGAACAAGATCGAGGTAGCGCTGTTCATCGGGATCCACTGCCATTATGCCAATCTGGCGCTGCGGATGGTGCGGGCGGGAACGAATTGCCTCACCATCGCCTTCTGCCACGATATTCACGAGGACGCGATGGTCAGCTTGCAGGACTTGGACGTCAAAAAGATGGACCATGTCATCGACATCTTCCGCACGGTGCGGAAAGAACTCGGGATCGCCATGCCGAACGGCGGGAAAACGGTCCGGCTCACCGGGGCGCAGAGCCGGGCCAACCACGGAGTGGAGTCGGTGAATCCATTGGTGGCGTAAGAACCGTGCGGGCAGCCGCCGGCCGGACATCGCGCGGGATTCGGAGCAGAATCGACGAAAGGGCAGAGGATGGAGGCGTCGCAAAGAGGACCATCGTCGGAATCGCGCCGTCGAGCGCAGCCCCTGGTGGCCGAGGAAAGGACTCTCCGACTCCGTCGATTGCACGATGCGGTCGCAGTCTGTCCGACCGATGTCAGGGTGCGCTGCGAATTGGCGACCCTGCTGGAAGAGCTGGGCCAACCGGAGGAGGCGCTGGGTCATTGGAAAGCGGTCCTGGCGCGCGACCCGAATCACCTGAAAGCCTGGGAGGGCGTCGCGCGGTGCAGAGAGGAGCTGGCCAGCGGGCTTCCGCATCAATGCAGAACAAAGGGCTGACCGTGCCGACGGTGTGGGGAGTCGTGGAAACCGTGATCGATCGTTGCGACGGGACCAGGGAGCTTGTGGTCAAAACGGCACCTGGGGGACAGGGTGCTCTGAGGGTGTGCGCCGGGATTGCGGCCCACACGCTGTCGCCAGAGGGATCCAGCGGGCCAGCCTGGCCGATATCCGGGTGGGAGAGTTTGTGGAGTTGACCTATCACCGCTCCCGTGACGGATGGGAAGCCCAGTCGATCTACGTCCGCTC
>JBBIOW010000285.1:0-19139 GCA_037443165.1 Nitrospiraceae bacterium
CCACGAGCGGCGTCACCGAAGGCTTCGGCTTGATGTTCTACAACGCAAGATGGTACGACCCTTATCTTAACCACTTCACCCAACCTGACAGCATTGTACCAGACCCGTACAACCCGCAAGACTGGGACCGCTATGCTTACGCGCGATACAATCCTATTCGCTACACCGATCCATCAGGGCATAGTGTCGATTGTGGAATGGGTGATGCCTTCTGCAGTGCAGGGAAATATGCACCTGATGGATTGATAAACCTGTATAAACACTACTATGGCAAAAACGCACTAAAACGTCCCTATGATAGGCCGAACGAGATTCGAGAAAAATTGTCCAAAGAAATTGAATCCTATATGGCGGCACACCCTGGCTATAAGCCGAAGGACGATTTTACAGAACGGCATTACAACAACTACGGACTGTTTTCCGATATTCGTCATGAATATTGGCGCGATCGCTGTTTAGGAGGCGGTTGTGATGCACTATACGATCCTGATAAACTGTACAGGCATTACGATTTGCATCAAGATATACAGATTATGCAATTCGATCCTTCACGCATTGATTGGATAAGTACTGGATTGGATAGTGCCAGCTTAGTATTGAGTGTTGTGTCATTAAATTCTGTGTCTCAGTCAGCTAAAGGCATTTACACAAGCTATGGATCCCAATTGCTAGGAGGAACTTCTGGTGCGTATTCTTTTGCAAATGGAGATAATACCGGCGGGTGGCTTTCCGTTGGTGGATTCGCTCCACCACCGTTTGGCACTTTAGCTTCCGTCACTTCTGTAGTTCGTGATTTTTCTGCTGGAATCTATTACATCCCATATATTCCTCCAATTCCTAGATAAGAAGGAGTGAAATCATGCTTGACATCATAACCTCTATATTAATTTCAATTGGTACAGGAGTCTTATTTGCCATACCGGGAATAGTCTTAGGGTTTTGGCTAAAAAAATCTGGGGTAGCTCCTAATCGTTCTTGGTTATCCTTGCTCTTTTGTGTTGTTTTGGCTTTCATACAACAGTTCTGGTTGTTCAGTTTAGCTTATGGTTGGCTCGCTTTGATCTCGATCATCGGATCAACATTGGGTGTATACCGAATGGATATATACTGGGCCATTAAACAAACAAACGCGCAAAAATGAAAAAGCTGAAACTGCGGTGAACATACTAATATCTTATTCAGCTGCCCCAGCATCAAGGATGATGGGCTGTGTTGAAAAAACGAGTTTATCGCATTCAGTTCGTTGCAGTGGCAGAGATTGCTCTGTATCCCTGCCACTGCTATGAAATTGTTAAGGTTCGAGAAACAAGTGTTATCGCCGCTATGCAAGGGCCATCACAGGTTTGAGTTTGTGCACAACTCCAAATAATTCTCGTAGTTGGAGCGTGATGTCTAACCATTCTTCAAACTATAACTCGTTTTTTTCCAATTGTTCAATGAGTTGAAGCACTTTTGCTGGTTCCTGCACTTTAACAACTTCAATATCCTTTTGTTTTGCTGGCACGATTTCTAGTCGCCGTTCCACGCGTTCCATGGCAGCGAAGTAATCTTCGGCGACGGTCTGGTCGTGGGCGCGGGCGGAAATTCGTACCAAGACGATTCCAACGGCAGCCAGACCACGCGAACCATCGGCAGCGACACATTCACCCTGCTCTACGACGCCGAGAACCGCCTCGTCGAAGTGAAGAAAAACGGTGTCACGATTGCCCAATTCACCTATGACGGCGACGGCAAGCGGGTAAAATCCGTTGTAGATGGCGAGACCACGCTCTTCGTGGGCAATTACTTCGAGCAGAAAGGCAGCCAGGTGACGAAGTACTATTTCGCTGGTTCAACGCGCATCGCGATGAGGAAATACGTCATTCCGCAGAACATGACGGTGGAGTATCTCCTCGCAGACCATTTAGGCTCAACCAGTCTCACCACCGACGCGGACGGCGTCAAGGTCTCCGAGATGCGGTACAAGCCCTGGGGCGAGGTCCGCTACACGTGGACAGCCTCCCTGTCCACCACGCCCGCCTACGAACTGACGAAGTACACCTTCACAGGTCAGTTCTCGTACATGGATGACCCGTCCACGGCAGGAGTCACCGAGGGCTTCGGGTTGATGTTCTATAATGCGAGGTGGTATGACCCAGTCAGTGGGAGATTCGCCCAGGCGGATACCATTGTTCCCACGTCCACGCAGGGCGTCCAGGGGTGGGATAGGTACGCGTACACAAATAACAATCCTGTGCTATATACCGACCCAACCGGGCATGGTGTGGACTGTGGATTAGGGGAATCTGGATGTAATAACAAGCCGAGATATAAAAAGCCCCCAACACCGCCAACTCCTCCAAAACCAATCGTGACAAGTAGCAGTTCATGGAATGACCCAGAATATTCTGACTGGTATTCAGGCAATTACAGTGGATGCACTTTATGCCATTACGCCCATGCCCAAAATAAGAGCATCCTCACAAATCAAGAATTAGCAACTGCCGATCAAAACTTTAGGGAATGGTTTGCTGTTGGAAATACACCTATCGTTGCTACAACTGTGATGGTTGGCGCACCAGCAATTGCACCTTCTGCATATAACTTAGCAGGTGTGACATGCTTGAGTAATCCAATTTGTGCTACGCTTATAGGCGCAGGAGGAACAAGAGCAGGCAATGTCGTCCTTAGTGGCCATGGTGAATACAACCCTGCCAATGGAACTACAACCATACCACGCGGAACAACACTGCAAACTTACGCTCAATTGGGTGAAACCATTACAGATGAGTTGGGAAATGCAATTGAAACAGGTGCTTCTATCACTCCCGTGAATATTTACGGGCCAGGCGCACAGGCACCCAATCTTACACTATTGCCACCGACTGGTCTAAATATAATGGGAAATCCAATAACCGTTTCTCGCCCTACATTGCTCAGTGAAATTCTTGCTGAAAATATGGGTATTGTACATTGGGCAGCATGCCTCGTAATAAAAAAGTGCTAGCTGTAATCTGTAAAATTGTAAAATTGATTATCACCAACTACGGCAAGATTCAAGTACAATAGAGTGTGCTATGGCGTATTTTCCAGATTTATCATCGTATAAGTATATCAATGAATGTATTCGACCAAACACCTTTAATATAGGTTGGCTGAGTGCTGATTATCCTTTTATGAAAGGTGAAAGCTCAATACGATTTCAACAACGTCTATTGGAATTTTGTGCATTCCCAATCTGTAAAACGAGAGGCTGGCACAAATGTGAGTTCTGTTCTCCCGAAGACGAAGTTCCTGTAAAAATTGAAATAGGTGGAAAAACAATCTTGTATTTAGGTTCCGCCGAAGTACGTATTGTTGGTGATGGTCGAATATATGCATCTCCAGATTTAGTTTACCATTACGTAACAACTCATCAATATTTACCGCCAATGGAGTTTATTGATGCAGTTCTCAAAAGCCCGTTACCGACTTCTAAAGAATATCAGAGACTTTTGTGGGATTTAATAAAATGATAGCTCCCCATAATCGACGTTGCGTGCGAATGACTATGGTTCAGCCTTCACACATTTTTAGCGATTCTAATTGGTAAGAGACTCTAACTCGGTGTGGATCTCCTGTCCCTGCCGAGGCTGTGGCGGTAGATTTGTGATTTCCACCCCGCTCCTCAAGTGGGAGGTACTTTGCCAGCCGGATGATTTTTCCTACTGAGATGTAACTGTACTTTAACAGCATCACCATGACGTATGACGCAGACTACGCAACGTCCCTGTGGGAAAACCGCCTCGTGGAAGTGAAAAAGAACAGCGTCACCATCGCCCAATTCGTCTACGACGGCGACGGGAAACGGGTAAAATCGGTAGTAGACGGCGAGACCACGCTCTTCGTGGGCAGCTACTACGAGCAGAAGGGCAGCCAGGTGACGAAGTACTACTTCGCGGGCGCGACGCGTATTGCCATGAGGAAATACGTCATTCCGCAAAACATGACCGTTGAGTACCTACTTGGAGACCATTTAGGTTCGACGAGCATTACCGCTGATGTCAACGGCGCAAAGGTCTCCGAGATGCGGTACAAGCCTTGGGGCGAAGTCCGCTACGCATGGACAGCGTCCCTGTCCACCACGCCTGCGTATAAACTGCCGCAGTACACCTTCACAGGTCAGTTCTCGTACATGGACGACCCGTCCACCAGCGGCGTGACCGAAGGCTTCGGCTTGATGTTCTACAATGCAAGGTGGTATGACCCGTCACTGGGCAGGTTCGCGCAGGCGGATACGATCGTCCCTGCGGGAGTGCAGGGTGTACAGGCGTGGGATCGGTATGCGTTTGTCAATGATAACCCGGTTCGATATAACGATCCTACGGGGCACTGGATAGATAGCGGAGGAGGAGTAACATGTTATGAAGAGAAAGAAACATGTTCGATAACTATCACGGTGCTTGTGGATAAACATCCAGCGTTGACGGCATACATCCCCGACTCCAACGAATCGGATTGCGCAGGGTGTAGCGCCGAAGGACAATTTACACCTCCCGCCTGGGTTGCCATACCTGGTGTTGGTAATGATTTTGCGATATGGATAAGAAACTACCTTGCAGCAAATGGTAGACCAGAGATTTTTTCGTTCCTTACTTTTGAGGAATATTCGGATGGGACTATTAGCGTGGAGTCACTCACAATTCATAACCATAGCAACGTTGAGCTCTCTGTGCAAAATGTAACTTTACTATCAGAAGATGAGCCTTGTGATATTTTCTCATGCTCGCCATCGTATGGTAGCGAGGCATACAGCATAAGGCGAGAATATTGGCTCGCCCCTGGACTTCCGTATCCTGGCGTTGGAATAGTACCTCCAAAAAGTATTACAACGGTTTCACTGATTCCCTCAGGTTATAGTAAAAATCAAACGAATTCTTTTAGGTCGTCTACTGTAACTATTTTCTTCCAATTGATGCAATATGCAAATGGAGAAAGGTATCCGTTGCTATCCTTTACCATTCCATAATGTAGAGGTAAAAGAAATGAAAAAATATATATTCGTCATTTTGATTGTGTTACTCACAGGGTGTTCATTACAAAATTTATCGAAAGTAGACACACTGCCCGGGGTATCTATCCCAATAAATGAAATGAATAAAAAAATTTTACTACATGAAGCCGTAGGAATGATGGATGCTTACAAGGTGTCAGGTCTCTTATTCCTTGATCTGGAAAACCTGTCAAATAATCCAATCTCCCTCCCGCCAGACTATGGCTCCAAGATTTTCATAAAAACCGAAAAGGGATGGCAGCTGCTTAACAACAATTTTAGCTACTCGAATATGCCAATAGTCCTGCCAACAAAGGAACAGTATCCGCCTGGTCTGTCAGTAGTAGTTTGGCCAGTTCTCCCAGAAACAGATGATCCAACGGTATTACGAATTGTTGTAATAGGTGAAATTGCTGACAGCAACGAAATTGTTGGAGCATATTTAGACATTGTATTAAAGTAACAATACCATCACCAGCTTTCTTCAGAAGTGGAAATGCTCAAAAGGAGCATTCAACCTCGCCAGCAAGGCAGGCGCGGCGCTGACCTACGACGCCCAGGTGACTTGTGCGGCAGGCGCCCGCACCATTCCGCACGCCGTTTCTGCCATGAGCGCCAATACCTACGACTATGACTGCAACGGCAATCAAATCACCTGAACCATTGGACAAGACACTTTCAACCTGTACTATGACGCCGAGAACCGTCTCGTCGAAGTGAAGAAGAACGGCGTGACCATCGCGCAGTTTACTTATGACGGCGACGGGAAACGGGTAAAATCCGTCATTGACGGCGAGACCACGCTCTTCGTGGGCAACTACTACGAGCAGAAGGGCAGCCAGGTCACAAAGTACTACTTCGCGGGCGCGGCGAGAATCGCCATGAGGAAATACGTCATCCCGCAAAACATGACCGTTGAGTACCTACTTGGAGACCACTTAGGTTCGACGAGCATTACCGCTGATGTCAACGGCGCAAAAGTCTCCGAGATGAGATACAAGCCATGGGGAGAAGTCCGCTACACGTGGACAGCGTCCCTGTCCACCACGCCTGCGTATAAACTGCCGCAGTACACCTTCACAGGTCAGTTCTCGTACATGGACGACCCGTCCACCAGCGGCGTGACCGAAGGCTTCGGCTTGATGTTCTACAATGCAAGGTGGTATGACCCGTCACTGGGCAGGTTCGCGCAGGCGGACACAGTTATACCCAACAACACTCAAGGTCTAGACCGCTTCGCCTATGTGTTCAATAACCCTCTGGCTTATGTTGACCCAAGCGGACACTGTGGCGTAAAAGAAGGAAAGTTCGACGGTAAATTCGATTGCACTGCTGAGGACATCAACGCCGCCACCATGAAGCAGCGACTGGCATGGTTCAAAGGCTTCCTGGCTGTTACTGGACGTTCTGAATGGTTCAATAACATTATTGGGATTTTGCAAGCGTTTATTGACGAAGGCTTGGGCGATACAAACAGCTGGGTCTCCTGGGTGGATGCGGGAATTTTGGAATCCATCCAAAATGGGTGGGCGCTATTTCGAGAAATTGAATTAGCTCATGCTCCAACCAATGCCGACATGGCATGGAAAGATTTCTTTGACACGCCAGACGCAGACGAGGACAAACTCAAAGAAAAATGGGGGGCGGCTGAAAACTTGGGAACTGACTATGGCTTGTCGTTGGCAGAGCAGCATGGTGCAGAAGCAAATTGGCGCGAGGATATCTTTGTATTCGTGGGGGACAAGTTCTATCGGGATTTGCTCGCCAGCGGTCAAATGGAAGAGAGTTATGGCTTGGCGGGGGCACATGCAGGCGCGATAGTTTGTGGTCCGTTGGCTCCGGCATGTGCAACTGTCGGTTACATCAGTGGGTACAGGATTGGTGGATGGTTTGGAGACCCCCGTAGCACTATCGCAGGCAAAGCGCCCGTCTATTTCCTTGCCATTGCGATTTTGGATAAATAAAAGATGATGCCTACAAAACGCTGGATGATTGTCCTGTTTATACTTTTATGCGCTCAAGCAGCCTGCTCACTGACAGCTCCATTGCCAACGTATGAGGACATCTCAAAAGATGCCGACTATACGGTTTTGCGTTTTCCAGACACTTACTTCGAGGATATCCTCTGGCGGAATGACGGTGTTTTGATTGCCTTCCAGCGAGAAACGGAACGACCTTTGCGCCAACCCTATGCCTTGATGGGAGATGACGCGCTGCGTTACCTTGACCTGCCTCAAGAGCATGAATGTCTGGTCACGCGCTACAGATTCCCGACCCCACTACCAGATGGACGTTTAGGGCTGATTAAGTGGTGTGTCAAAGAAAATGTTTTTTTTGACGCAAGTTACATGGTCGCCTACAACTGGGAAACGGGTCAATTAGAACAGATTGTCGAAAGACCACTGAAACATTTCGACATCGCGCAATGTTTCAGTTGGAGTCCCGATATGAGCAGGGGCGTGCAAACGGTCAGCAATGGATTGGTCGGCACGCTGAACTGGCTGACGCCTGAGGGTCCTGAGCCTGTGAATATCACGCTGCGAGACGGCAATCGGGAATGGAATCTGGCGCAGGACTATGAGGAAGATGGAAGCACGAAAGGAGGAACGATTTCCTGTCCCAGTTGGTCGCCAAAAGGAGACAAAATTGCCGTCTTTGTCTCGTTCGATGCAATGGGCGTCGAGTGGATTCCCCGCCTTGACAAACCGGAGAAATTGGTATTGATAGACCCATTCACGAGGGAATCTGAGATCTTGTTATCGGGAATTTACTATGCAAACCCAAGATGGTCGCCCGATAGCAGGAAGATTGCCTTCGTGGGTTACGTTGAAGATGGTTTCCCCGACTACCAGGGTAATGAACTGTACGGCTTATGGGTATTCGATGTAGCCACGCGCACATTACAGCGCCTGTCCGCAGACAAATATTTTGAAGACTTGGCCTGGTCACCTGACTCCAAGCGGATAGCGGTGATTTGGTGCAATCGGCTGGATTGCTCGGAGAGTGAAGAGAGAGAGATAAGAGAATACAGATTGCCGTAATTCACGATTTTCAATCGCACCAAAATCAAAGGCAAGGAATGGTCGTTTGCGTCCTGTTCTCAATGTTATCAACGGTAGCGGCACTCGCAGGGTCGAGCCTGCCGATGACGGCGATGGGAAACGGGTAAAATCCGTTGTAGATGGCGAGACCACGCTCTTCGTGGGCAATTACTTCGAGCAGAAAGGCAGCCAGGTGACGAAGTACTATTTCGCTGGTTCAACGCGCATCGCGATGAGGAAATACGTCATTCCGCAGAACATGACGGTGGAGTATCTCCTCGCAGACCATTTAGGCTCAACCAGTCTCACCACCGACGCGAATGGCGTCAAGGTCTCTGAGATGCGATACAAGCCGTGGGGTGAAGTGAGGTATTCGTGGACGGCGGGACCCTCCACGACGCCGGGGTACACACTTCCCGGCTACACGTTTACGGGACAATACTCGTACATGGACGATCCGTCCACGGCGGGAGTCACCGAAGGCTTCGGGCTGATGTTCTATAACGCGCGGTGGTATGACCCGGTCAATGGGAGGTTCGCGCAGGCGGATACAATCGTGCCCGCGTCCACGCAAGGGACGCAGGCGTGGGATCGGTACGCGTTTGTGAACAATAATCCCATCCGTTACACTGACCCTACGGGACATTTGACTGATAAGGAAAAATGTCCTGATGGCGTTTGTGAGGATATAACGAGACAAGAATACCGCTCACGACCAGATAAGATTGATATATCGCTCCTAAAAGGGAAAAATGCCATCCTTTTGTATGAACTTTACCAGAAAATGTGGGCGCAAAAAGGCAGCTGGTGGTGGAAAGAATATGGTGCAGGGGGGTTCACCATTTGGGAGTTTATGGCAGTGCTATGGAGTTATGAACAAGCAGGTTATCCCAAAGAGAGCGTGATGGCGACCGCTATGTCAAACCATGCCGCTGCTTGGTGCGCTTACATGGGTTGCGTTCATAATACGGCCGAAGGTGCATTGAGTTTCCTGGCAGCCTACAGCCAGAGCGCAAGAAGCAGGACAGAGGTGGTTTTGTCGGGCAAAAGAACTTTGGATGAAGTTTTCTATAAACCACCCTCCTACTATTCCAATGGAATACACGTAGTAAATGCCATTTACAATCGCCCTGGTGTGGATTTTGTTCCTTTACAGCGAGGTGACTTATACGATGTTGGCAACATCTCGCTCTCTAATGAGGTTCTTAGCAAGATGATCAAACGGGATATGGTTTATGCCTACTGGGGGGATGGCAATAGCATGGTTATCCTTACCAAATGCCAGTCCGACTTTTACTATGCTGCCCTCAGCCATGGCGGGGTGCGTTTCATCAATGGTCGGAATTATCGCCTGTACTGTGGAGGGTGAACATGAAGCAACCTCATCGAATCATTCTTCTTATCATTGTCATATTTTGGACTGGGTGCGTCCCGCGACCCGCCCCTATCTCTGTGATTCCCAATTCAACGCTGAAGCCAACGTTTACCCCGACACCGAAATCTCCTGCCACACAGACAGCGTTTCTTGTTCCGACCGCCTCAATGACCCCTTCTCCTGTTCTTTCTCCAGCACCAATCCTGCAGGATTGCGTGACAATTTCCTCAAATGCATCCCAATCAGAAGGGACATTGGTCTTGGAAAACTTTTGGTGGGGAGGAGCGGTTACCGCTGAATATACTGTTACTTCGTTTTTGTTGGATATGGTAACCCAAAAAATGACAACGGTAGATATGCCAGGGCGGTTAATCCAAACCATCGGCGTCTCCCCTGACCGCCGCTACCTGTTGTATGAATACGATGACGGCTCTTTCGATGTAAACTACTTGGCAGTTGTGGATTCCAAGGGCAGAATGGTTACCAGATTTCCCAATCGTATTCCACCCGAGATCTGGTGGTCTTATTACAGTTGGCAGGCGAAAGATACCTTGCGGGTTGTGATCCTCGACATAGATAAAGAACAAGTGCTTCCCCGCCTGTACAAGATTGACACCCAAGAGTACCTTCCCCTCAAAACCGATTGGCAGGGCGCTTATGCAGGTAGGGGACCAGAGTGGGGCTTGGATTGGAGGGCAATGGACATTCATTACTTCAAAGGTGCGAACATCGTCTACGACCCCACCCTCACACGCGTCGTCTATCCCAAACAAGGAGAACTTGTCTCGCTGACTGACGTTGCCAGCGGGCAGGAACTTGCCAGCACCCAACTCCCCAAATGGGGCCGCTTGCCACGCTGGTCGGATGATGGAGAACACCTCGCACTGATTGCCAGTGCCGACCCCAAAACCGCAGCGGGAAAGGACGAATTCTTCATCGTCCGGCGCGACGGTCCCGTCTTTCAACGTCTGACCTATCTTACCGAACAATTCGACACTGTTCATATTTCCGACTATGCTTGGTCACCGGATGGGAAGCGCATCGCCTTTTGGCTAAACACCACCGCAGCCGATCCTGCCTTCGAGGGAACGCAATCCGAGCTAGCGATTGTGGAGATTGATACAGGCGCAATCAAGCGCTTGTGCATCGAAGGAATTAGTGCTCCTATGCGCCATGAGATTCAGATAACCCACATTCAGCCGGTTTGGTCTGTGGATGGGCAGCAAATTGCCTTTGCTCAGTTGGATTCTTCAAGAGCCAATACGTACAATGTGCTCGTCGTGGATCTGGAAACCCGCACAGCATACAAGGTTGCTGCAAACAAAGAGCCGATTGGTTGGATGATGAAAGAGCCATAGCGGCGTTGCCTGCACCCCTGGCACCGAACACCTTGCAGCCAACGTGCGCAGCGCTGACCTACGACGCCCAGGTGACTTGTGCGGCAGGCGCCCGCACCATTCCACACGCCGTCTCTGCCATGAGCGCCAATACCTACGACTATGACTGCAACGGCAATCAAATCATCCGAACCATTGGACAAGACACTTTCGACCTGTACTATGACGCCGAGAACCGTCTCGTCGAAGTGAAGAAGAACGGCGTAACCATCGCGCAGTTTACTTACGACGGCGATGGGAAACGGGTAAAATCCGTTGTAGACGGCGAGACCACGCTCTTCGTAGGCAGCTACTACGAGCAGAAGGGCAGCCAGGTGACGAAGTATTATTTCGCCGGAGCGACTCGCATCGCAATGCGCAAGTACACTATCCCACAGTCAATGTCTGTTGAGTACCTGCTCGGCGACCATCTTGGTTCCACCAGTCTCACCACCGATGCGAATGGCGTCAAGGTCTCTGAGATGAGATACAAGCCGTGGGGAGAAGTCCGCTACACGTGGACAGCGTCCCTGTCCACCACGCCTGCGTATAAACTGCCGCAGTACACCTTCACAGGTCAGTTCTCGTACATGGACGACCCGTCCACCAGCGGCGTGACCGAAGGCTTCGGCTTGATGTTCTACAATGCAAGGTGGTATGACCCGTCGCTGGGGCGATTCACGCAGGCGGATACGATTGTCCCTGGCGGGGTGCAGGGGCTGGACCGCTATGCCTACGTCAACAACGCGCCGATCAATTACGTTGATCCAACAGGGCACTTCACATCGAAAGCAATCTGGAGTTTCTTGCTCGATGAATGTGACGGAAATCGCCAGTGTGCTAGCAAGTTGATGAATTCATGGAAAAATGATCTTGCTTGGTGGGATATGATAACTGAAGCACAGGCAGGAGATATTCTCTTTGGTACCGTTTCATCGCCAGGCTGGAAACCTGAAGGTTTTGCACTTACTTTTTCAGGAACTGGTGATTCTGTGTTGACAGGAATAGAGGGTGATCACACAACGAATCCTGTAACATTAGTTGATATCCAAAAAGGCCATCGCGAAGGCTGTTATGCTGGTGGTTACCCTTGTTTTTCGCTTGACTATAATTGGATCGGAATTGTCCGAGGCGAAAAGGGGAGAATTACCTTCCCTTATCATAAACCTCATTATGAACCTGTAGGTTTCAAACCTTCTGACAACTTATGGGCAACGAGCCTTGAATATTTAGTTCAGTACGGCTTAGCACTTGTCGGCACTGCTGCATGTGCTACAACATTAATAGGTATTGCCGCTTGCACGGCGGCGGGCTATGCGGGAGGGACGATGATTAATGATGCTCTCGATATTCAGCAAAATGATTATCAATACAACATTGGACCAGTTTACCTAAACTTTCAATTCAACGGCGATCCGAATAACCCACAGTGGACACTTGAGAACATTGGTCCATAGAAGTAAATTGTCGTATGAGAGGAGTAACAAGAATGCATTCTTTCGATATCCATGAAAAGATATTCGTGTTTGGCTTATCTTTTGTGGTGGGGGGCATAGCAATAATATTAGGGGCGCTGACAAATCATGATTATGTCTGGCTTGGCTTGTTGTTTGGCATACTGTGTATGTTGCTTTTGACTGAAAGAGTTAAGATCGTAAAAGATGAAGATTTCTTTTGGAGTAACTTTACAGCGAGCGATAAGTTTATCTACAGTTTGGATATGATTATTCTTCTTACTTCGGTTCTTTATCCAATAAAAGAAAACCTTTCAATCGCGACCCTTTTGCTCTACTTGCTTACAGGTTTTATATTAACTTGGGTAATTACAGGTGTGTTTGGAAGCAAAAGAGTCAAGAGGAAAATTCTTCTCTCACTCATGAAATGATAAACTCGACCTAACTTGAAAGTATTGGCGCTAGTGGGGAATCTATTCTTTATGACAATCACGGACAAGCTCTACAACGGCAAGCAAGTCAAAGCCGTCGTGGGCGGCGTGACCATGTACTATGTCGGCGCGCATTATCACGTCGAGAATGGACAGGTGACGAAGTACTATGGAGTTTACCCCGCGCCAAGCGGGGCTGGCGCGCAGAGGGTCGCCATGCGGAAGAACGAGACTGTGTATTACCTATTCTCCGATCACTTGGTCTCCACGAGCCTCACCACCGACGCGAACGGCGCGAAGGTGTCGGAGATGAGATACAAGCCATGGGGAGAAGTCCGCTACACGTGGACAGCGTCCCTGTCCACCACGCCTGCGTATAAACTGCCGCAGTACACCTTCACAGGTCAGTTCTCGTACATGGACGACCCGTCCACCAGCGGCGTGACCGAAGGCTTCGGGCTGATGTTCTATAACGCGCGGTGGTATGACCCGGTCAATGGGAGGTTCGCGCAGGCGGACAGTATCGTCCCTGGCGGCGTGCAGGGACTGGATAGGTATGCATATACAAGCAACAATCCTGTTCGTTATACGGACCCAACAGGGCATGGTGTAGATTGTGGCATTGGTGATCCAGATTGTAGAGCTGGGAAGGTGGATCCCAAAATACAACTCTTTGAGTACAATCACTGGTTAATCAGCCAGGTCAAAAACAAGAAGATGACTGATCTTGAAGCTTTTTCTTACTTAGTGGAGCGTGCTGCCTCTTTAACGCCAAATTGTACTGAATGCTTTGTGAATAACTTGGGGGCCATTTTAACTGGGCATAGTAGTGGACATCCTGCCCGTAACGAGTTAGGTGCTCAACTCAATCGCGTAGAGAGAGATATTCTCTATAGAACCGGACGTGACTATCAACTTGACCAATCTGGATTTGATCCTATTTTCCAAGATCCTCAGGTTTCTGCTGGCGGCAATCCACAACCTCATCACTATTGGTTCTATGTGCAAGTAGGATTCGAATCAGGAGGTACTATTGGTGATGCGGGTGTTCTGCTTCATGAAACCATTTTGACTCGCAATCCTGCCGGGAATTCAACACAAGATCTATATCTTGGTTATGAAGGTGTGGACTTGGGGGTAAAGCTAGCAGCAGGAACAATAAATATAAGCGAGGTAGGAGATTATATTAGACGCACTTTATCGCCAGGTTCAGAAAATGCGGAAAAGTGGAGATTTATAAATTCAGTCTCGCAAGTCGATGTAAGTATTGAAACCGCTCCATAGCAAAAGTTGGGCATCACCCAGTATGCAGTCAACAATAAGAATGAAATGAATCTACGATGATGATGAAAACTGTGTTGAACAACCAATACAAGAAATTTGTTATTGTCTTGGGACTGCTTCTTATAGGCAGCTGTTTAGTGTCGTTCGTTTACATGACATTATTCCGGTGGGTGGATTATGCTATTTGCATCCCCTCAATTGCCAGAAAAGTTGGTGCACCACTAACAATGGATGGAATTGAGAGTTACTTACTAGAAACCATCACTCCAGGCATGAGGAGGGAAGAGGTTTTGGAAATACTGAAGAAGTTTGGACCTGTAGATGTGAGGTCTCAGACTGCAAGTTATCCCCCCGGCGAATTCCGCGATACGATCTTTATTAAGTCTTGCAGGCATCCACTAAACAACTTAGAAATATATGCTTTTTACAGTTTAGAAGGTAGATTAATTTCAATAAGTTTGCAAAATAATGATTGAGCTGGCAAGACAATTATTCACTTCTGCGCAAAAAGATGAACCAAACTGTTTTGCAGTTCAGCTACCTTTACGTCAACACCATTTTGGTGATCATCTTTCCACCATGTTCAGCAAAAGTCGCGGTTCAACCAGTCTCACCACCGACGCAAACGGCGCGAAGGTGTCGGAGATACGGTACAAGCCGTGGAGGGAGATACGCTACGCGTGGACGGTGGGTCTCACCACCACCCCCGCCTACGAACTGACGAAGTACACCCTTCGGCAGGCTCAGGGCAGCGCCTTCACCGGTAAATACTCGTACATGGACGATCCGTCCACGGCGGGAGTCACGAAAGCACCTGTCATCCCATGATGCAAAAGGACGCAGACTCAGCATACAAGATGTGTTGTATTGCGTAAATCTACAAAAAACGCACGAAAACAGGCGTTTTTCACCCCCGTAAGCGTCGAAAAACGCGCAATACAACTGACCGACTTGCGCTCTTGCCCCGATTTTGGTATCCTAAAAGCAGACGTTACCTCAAACCCCTGCCCCGGGGAGGTGGCGTTTTTTGTTTAATCCATTCTTTCAAGGAGGTTCTATGTTCACCAAACTGTACGTCAAACTCATGTCTCGCCGCGCCGAACTGGACGAAAAGGCAATGCTCATCGCCCTGTTCGTGCTTGCGGCAATTGTCGGTCTGTCCCCGCTGGGGCAGGCAATCGCCAACAAGTTCCAGCAGTTGGCTGCCACCCTCGGCGCAGGATAGCGAAGGAGGCAGGGATGAGACGGTTATTCTCACGCTTGTTCTCGAAACGAGCCGAACTGGACGAAGCCGCCTTCGCCCTGCCTGTCCTCCTGCTGGTGTCGCTTGCGCTGGTAAACATGGCGTTTTTAGGTTTCGCCGCAGTGAATGCGTCCAACGCGGCAGAATACGGCGCGCGCATGGGAAGCGTGGCGATAACGAATCCCAGCGGAACTGCCGCCAGCGCCGCACTCGCCAAGGCTAACGCTGTCCGTGTGGGCAATTACACCGTGAGCGTGCGAGGCGGTGGAAGCCCTGGCAGCCGCATCGAGGTTGCGGTCACTTACAGCGTGCCAAATTACTTTAGCGGGCTGGCAAGCCTGTTCGGTGTAGGCACGCCGCCGCAATTTCAAGGCACGGCGCGGGCGTACTTTCGTCAGGAGGGTTGGTAATGATACGCTCCCGAGAACGCGGCTCAAGCCTGGCATGGGTAGCGGTGCTTCTTTCGGTTGTCGTTCTGCCGCTCATGCTGCTGGTGGGAGACGGGACGCGGCTGTACTATGTGCGCTCACGCATCTCACAAGCGGCTGACGCCGCGTGCGAGGACGTATCCTGGAGCGTCTCCGACCGCCCCACCTGGCAGAGGCTCAAAAACGACCGCTATCTTGCGGACGCCTATTTGCTGGGACAGGCGCAAAACACCTTTTACCAGATGCTGGCGGAGAAGACGGCGGTCAAGTACAGCCCAAGCCTAACCATGCAGTTGGACTGGGAGAACGGGCGGGCGGAGTGCAGCGCCCAGGCGCAGGTGCCGCTGATGATGTTGGCAGGACAGCAGGTGACCATTCGGATTACAGTGAACGCAAAGATGCGCTTTGCCAGCGTTCGGTAGCGTCAGGCTGGTCCCCGGGGCAGTCTGACGTCACTGGGGCGTCGGATGCTCACACTCCATCGAAGGAGGTGAGCGATGACGAAATCTCTGGCAGGCGCGATGTGGGCGCTGTTGATTCGGATGACCCTGACGGTCATTGTGGGACGACTGCTCACCCAGGCGCTGGCTGGATACTACGCGAGACTTGCGCGGGAATTCACCCGTCTGATGTGGTAGTCGGCAAGGGAGGGCAAGCGCTCACTAGGAGCGCTCCCCTCGACCACAACCGTCCTTTGCGGAGGTAGTGAGTGGAAATTGATTTGAGCAATGTCAAGAAAAACAACTGGACGTTGGCAGGAATGGCGCTGGCGTTTTTGCTGGCATTGATGCTCATCGGGCGGGCGTTTACCCCCGAGGGAGACCACCTGCTCACTTGGCAGGAATGGCAGGTACGCAAACTCCAACAAGCCCAGCGCGTTGAGCGTCAGCAATTGTTGGCTGACGCCAACCGCCTGGCAGAATTACTGGCGGACGAAGCAGACCCGGCGCGGGTGCAGGTGGTGGTGCAGGCTGTGCGCCGCAACCTGAACAGCGGAACGGCGGAGGCTTTGGCGGATGAGCGCCAAATGGTGGCGGATGCCGCCCAAGCCGTGTTGGACTGGGCAATCGGCATCGGGGACTACAACGCCGCTGTGAACGCCGTACAAAGAGCGCTGGAGGCATTGGACGATGGTGGATGACCTTCGTTTGCGGATGCTCGATGATCTGTTGTCCGCCGAGCGCAGTTTCCGCGACTTGGCGGAGCGCCGGGCGCGGGCGCTGACCGGCGTGCTGACGGAACTGGCATACCGCCTGGCTGGGGAACGGCTGGAACAAATGAGGCAACTCGACCCGTCCGCGCCGGGCGGGTGGAAGCCGGAGGACTGGCGGAACTTCTTCCTGTCGGTCTCACTTGTCTCGCAAGGGGACGGCTGGGGCGGAAAAGCCGCAGGGACAAACGGCAACGGGAACGGCAAGGGTCACGCCGAAATCTCCGCGCTCCAAGTCAAAATTGCCGCGCTGGAACGGGAACTTGCACAGGCAAGGCAGGCGCAAACGCAGGCGCGGACAGTCCCGCTGAAAGCCGAAGCGGACAGCGCGCCGATGGTGCAGCCCAGCGGACGCTTGTCCGCCTTCGTGATGCCCAAAATCCCGAAAGCCTTTGAACACCGCTGGCAGGTGCGCGCGGAGATGAGCAAGGCGGATGCGGAATTACATCTGAAGCGGCGCGGCATGGTCATGAAATGCCTGGCGGACGGACAGAACGTGCAGGTCGAAATCGGGCGCTATGTGGGCGACGCAACAGGCGCACAGTATCGCAGCGGCTCGATACGCCGCGTCTTCGATGCGCTGGAAGAAAGCGGGCTGATTGTGCGGCAGACGCTCACCCTGCAAGTGACGGGAAACATGCCCACACGCCTGGCGGTGGCGCGGTTGAGCGCGGAAGGCAAACAATTTTGCGCCGCGCTGGGCTGGCAGGTGGTGGAAAGCGAATGGGAGCGCCTGCTGCGCCTGCATGAAGGCGAGAAGCAGGAAGGGCATACGCTGGCAATATTGCTCTTTGCCGCCGCCGCCCGTTTGCGCGGCTGGACGGTGGAGATACTGCCCGAAGCGCAGGGCAATGCCCGCCCCGACATGGCGGTTCGCCGCGCGGAGCAGCAATTCTACGTTGAGGTCGAGACCGGCACGCGCCTGCACGATGGCAACGCCAAGTGGCGCATGAACGCCGAATTGAACGGCGGGCGCGTGGCGTTGGTGGCGCGGAACGTGGAGGAGCGCGGGACGCTTGTGGCGGACTGCAAGCATGTGGCGGAGCATGGCTGCGCCACAGACATCGAGACGCTCATCGCGGGCAGGCTGGTCGAGGTCAACGAGGGAGATGCGTTATGGGCAGAGGAATGGTGACACTTGCAACGGGCAGAAAAATCGTTATAATCTGCAAAAAAAACAAGGACGGACACCATCCTCCCCTTGTTGCAATGGCTACCCGCCAGAGCCACACCCCACAGGGGTGCAAGGTTCTGGCTTTTTTGTTTTGACCTGGCATAGTGCCGGGATGCGGTGCAAGTCCGCACGGGTCAATTCTGAACGGTGGACACAATCCCTGTGAAGACGTGGACATTTACAAAACGAACGATGGAATCCTTTCTGTTGTCCCGCCTGCTGTGAAGGGGACGGCAGCCGGGACTACAGAAAGGAGGCTTATGTTCGTTGTGTTCCCGGCGGTGATCATCGTCATCGCCTCCGCGCTTCTGGGGAGCATCCTGTTCTTCTTCGCTGTGGGTCTTGTCTGGAACGTCCGGCACTTTGCCAAAAAGACAAGCCAGACAGACCAAAAAGACGAAGGCAGGGAGCGCTCGAGGAGCCGGGATAAGTCCACGAGATGAGCTACCCGCTCATCTCAATCTTCGCTCCGCATAGAGCCTGTGCGGGTGCAAGTCCCGCAGGAGCGACCTAAAATCCGCACCTTACCAAGTGAATATCGCTCGCCTCGCCTTTCAACCCGCCGCGTCCGGGGAATATCCATTCCCCGGCGGGCGCGGAGCCGGGGAGAAAGGATGTTGAATATGTCGGAAAGAATCATTGCGACCCTCGAGGTGTACGACTTCGACGTTGCCAACGCGCTTGCAGGAAGGATAAAGCCCAAGAACTGGAACGGCTTTATTCAGTTCTTGGAGAAACGCCTGCTCCCCGCTCTCGTCATGGATGTCAGCGAAGAGATACGCTATTTTGCCAACCTGTACCTCGACAAGGAGGAAGGCGATGAAGCGTAAGCAGGTCTCGAAGCGGCAATGCCCGCATCGCAACACGGAGACATTCACTACCGGCGGAGTTCACTACTCTGCCGGGGAGGTATGGGACGACATCAAGGTGGTGACAATCTGCAAGGATTGTCAGCGGGTCTTGCGCCCCAAAAAGCAGAAGACCGCCTTGTCTGCCGTACCCGTCGAATTTTAGGCGAGCGATTTTCGCGCAGGGCTATCCCGCCCTGCGCCTCTGAAAATTCCGCCTGACAGTATCGCTGGTGCAATTCCAGCAAGGCGATTTGCGCGCGC
>JBBIOW010000286.1:0-2992 GCA_037443165.1 Nitrospiraceae bacterium
TTTTGCGCCATCGGCAGGTCCACGTCTTCGTCGATGTAGATATGGCAGACCCCGCCGTCATGGCAGAGAATGGGGAGGCGGGATTGTTCCACGACCGCCTTCCGCAAGCCGGCGCCTCCCCGCGGGATGATCGCGTCCAGCATCTTCGTCGCTCTCATCAGTTCCAGCGCGGCTTCTTTTTCCGATCGCTCGACGAACAACAGCGCTCCAACCGGCACCCCGGCTGCTTCCGCCGCTTCCCGGAGACCGGACACGATCACCTGGTGTGTCCGGCTCCATTCTGGCGCGGCGCGAAACACACAGACATTCCCGGACTTGAGACAAAGCGCCATCATCTCGGTCGTCACAGTCGGTCCATATTCGGAAATGACGCCGATCACGCCGATCGGCACCCGTACCCGACTCACCTGCATGCCGTTCGGCTGTTCCCAGCGCTTCGTCACCTCGCCGATTGGATCGGCCAACTCCGCGACCTTTCTCAGGCGGTCGGCCATTTCCTTGACCGCATCAGGTGTGAGGCGGACCCGTTCGACCGCTTCCTTCACACGCTCTCTGTTCGCCTCTCCCTCCAGCGTCTTGCCGACGTTCTCCACGTCCTGCAGGTTCGCCTCGAGGATGGCCTCCTCGTCCATCGTCAGCCGGTCCGCCATCGCCAGCAACGCCCTGTTTTTCACAGAAGCCGGCAGCACAGCCAATGGGCGCTGTGCCTCACGGGCGTTCTTCAACAAGTTCGTGATGTAAATCTTAACGGGAACTTCAACCATAAGGACGCTCACAGGATGCTAGCGCGCATTATTCATGACGGTTCGTCGCACTGCACCCGTTGCTTTGGCCCATTGCACTCGGAAGAGCAATGGGCGCCCCGAGCAACGGGTACCCGGCAGTCGCCAAGCGCTGGACCCATTGCAGAAGAAGAGCAATGGCTGCCCAGCGGCGAATCTGCGATTGCAGCAGAAGCGTTCATGAATAATGCGCGCTAGGGATGGTACGTGGGAGGACGACTCGTCATAGTCAAAGCCCATCCCGCTGTTTCGTTATGCATCGTATGACGGGAGGCAAACTATAACACGGGGGTTTTCGGGGAGTCAAAAACGAACAGGTGGAAGCCGTCCCCTGTGTGTCACGCCGATCTCCCGGCTCTGGTCGGGCTCGTTTCCTTGATGCCTGACCGTTAACAGAGCTGGTCGGTGTCCCGTTCGGCGTACGAGCACGGTCCCCAAAAGCGAAGAGCCCGGACCTTGCCACCGGCAAGGCACCGAGCTCCCGCCCTTTGCTTATCTCTTACTTGCCGCTCGACGATTCCGGCGAAGCTGCAGTCGCCCCGGACGCGCTCGACGCTTGTGGCTGCCCTGATCCAGCAGGCGCAGAAGCCGTATCGCCCGACGTCGCCGAGGCCGTTGAGGTCGCGGTGGAAACGGCCGGCTCAGTCTTCTGCTCTTGCTGGGCCTGGGCTTGCGGAGCAGCTGCTTTCTCCTGCGCCTTTGGAGGCTCCGAGGTCGATGACTGCGAGCAACCAGCCAGCGTCAGCGTCAGCAAGCTACACCAAAGCAGACGCTTCATCGGTCACCCTCCTCTGTTTGATTGTTGACCTGTCCAATCCAATGCTTCAACCCAACCGTAAGCAATCAGGCTGAGTTCCGACTGGACGACGCGAAATTAACCAAATCAGACGCCCCGTTTTCAAGAGAGCAAACGCCCGCTTAGGCCGAAGTCGAACGGACCGGACGTGCCAGCCGGTCACCCCGCCTCAACAGGCTCGTCAAACGGCACATGCATGCTGACCCCATTTCAGCCTGACAGGACGGCGGTCTTCTCCGGCAGCGTTTGAGCGACACGATTTTTCTTGCCCCGACCACCGATCGCGTGCTCTGAGCCACATGTGCAAGTCGTTTGTTCTCACACCCGAGACCTCAACCCTGTGATCAGTTCTTGACATGCTATTGACAGAGCGGCCTGCCAGGTCGCTTTGGGCCCTCCCCTCGCCCTCATGTTCATTGATCGCAATTTTTTATTGTTTTCCATGATCTTATACAATGGACTTCTTGTCGTTTCTCATGTTTTGACCGTCCCGTTCTCCGTTTCACCCACCCGCCGCACCTGGCGGAGTCGCCAGGTGCCTCCCGGCTCAATAAGTGTTACAAGGAAGTGGCACGCGGGGGGGCCGTCTTTTCCCATGGATGGATATGCTGACTTCAAGCCCTACGCCGACCAACTGGCCGGCATTGCCCGGTGGGCCTATCGAAATGGCTGGGCGCCGGGGACGAGCACGAACTATAGCGTTCGGCTTCCCGATCACGCGGCGCCTGCCTACTGTGCCATTACGAGTTCCGGCGTAGACAAGGAGACGATCGAGCCCCAACAGATCCTCGCCGTGGATCAACACGGCCGGCCGGTAAACGGATTCAACCTCATGCCTTCCGCGGAAACCTTGTTGCATCTGATGCTGTACCGGATTGCCGGGGCCGGGGCCGTGTTCCATACCCATTCGATCGCTGCTGCGTTGCTGTCCCGGTTAGCCGGTCCGGGGGGATGTCTGCGGCTGTCGGGCTGGGAACTGTTGAAAGGCCTGGACGGGGTGGAGAGCCACGATTGCGAAGTTGTGCTGCCGGTCTATCCGAACTCGCAAGACATGCGCGCGCTGGTTGCTTATATCGAGCCGTATCTTCGGCAGGGACGATCATGTTACGGGTTCCTCCTGGCCGGGCACGGCCTGTATGTGTGGGGCAGGAATTTGGCGGAGGCCAAGCGCCACTTGGAGGTGTTCGAATTTCTTTTGCAATGCGAGCGGGAGGTGAGAAGCGATGGCTACGCTTCGAGTTCCTGATAGAAACGTGTATTCGACGGACGAGTATGATGTCCGACGTTTCCTCGACGAGCGTGGCATCTTTTACGAACGCTGGTCGCCGGACATCGGCTTGCCGGCCGATGCTACGGACGATCAAGTCCTGGCCGCCTATGACCTCTGGCTCGAGCCGTGCATGGAGAAAGGCGG